>JBKOUV010000211.1:0-14329 GCA_046723555.1 Actinomycetota bacterium
CCCCCCTTTTTCGTCCGCCGAGCCGAGTCCAGCAGATCATGCAGCCGAGGGGCGGCGGGGAACTCCCGCCGGGCCCGCTCGTAGATCCCGATGTACTCGCCGATCACCGTCGCCGAACGTCCCGTGGCCGCCCGGATCTCGGGGATCGACGCCCCCCGCGCGTAGAGCGCGGCGATCTGGCGGAAGTCGAGCAGGTAGCGGCGGATCGAGTCCTCCGAGTGGCGGGTGCGCCGCTCGATCTCGGTGAACTGCAACCCCCACAGATACAGCTGCACCACTTGCGCCTTGTGCGACACCCCCGGGCCGATGTCGCGGATCTGGCCCCGCGTCGGCACAGCCACCTCCCGGGCTCTGCACTCGGCCAGATCCCGCTTCACTGTCGCCGTCGATGAACACGTCAAATAGGCGAGGTCCTCCACCGTCAACAACCCGCCCTGCACCTGGGCCTGACGGGCCAGGCGGGCCAGACGCTGCCGGCGCATCGCCGCCAACCCCTCGACCCGCAACACCTCGTGATCCTCCGGCGTCGCCAGCTCCAGACTCACCTGCACCTTGCGGCAGGCGACGATCGGCTTGCCCGGCGGCTCATCGGACGCCACCGCCAGATAACACAACTCGCCCGGCTGCAACGCCATGCGCCCGAACTCGGCGAAGTACCGGGCCATCTGCTCGTAGTGAGCCCGCGCCAACACCGGCGTCAGGTTGAAGTCCTCACAGATCCGAGCGACGATCGCCGACTCAGCGTCCTTCGCCGCCAGCCGCGCACTTCCGTAGGCGTCCATGACCACCTCCGAGGGTCACACCACGCCCCACCAAAGTACGGCTCATTCGATCCCAGAGTGAACGACGACATCCGGCTCGCTGCGACGCCATAACGGCATCACTGGCGCTGTCAGCCGCGGTCGGAGCGCAGGCCAGAGCGCATTGAAGCGCTTCATAGAGGGCTGTTGACTGTGAGAGGCTTCGCTGGCAGTGCCCACTCGGTCGCTCGCAGGCGTCGGATCGACCGCCGGGGGGGTCTGCTTGGATTCGTCGCCGCACGGCGCGTCGAGAGGTGTGCCGCCTCGAATCGAAGTGTCAGGGATCTTGACGTGTGGTGTCGCTTGTACCGCGGCGCCTCCCAGTTCGTCGTAGCGCCGATGGCATCGACCAGCGACCTGGGGCGCATCGAGCGTCGGGTGCGCCCACGGCGGACGTGTCGGAGATGATCGGGGTGGCACCGTCGCAGTGGCACGACGCTTCGGGCCGTCACCGGTGTGGAGATTCGCGGCCAGGGCGCGTGGAGGTCTTGTCGCTCGTTGACGAACTCGCTGGTTCGGTCGACCTGCGGACGAGTTCGTCGGCGAGCGCGACCGCGGCGGTGGCCGCGCCGGTGCGTCCGAGCATGCTGCCGTTGACGTAGAGGCCGTCGATGATGAGCATCAGCTGGTCGGCCAAGGGACGGGGATCTCGGGCCTGTGATTGCTTGGCGAGGCGGTGGAGCCGGATCCGCAGATCCTTGACGTGCCGGACCGTCAGCTGGTGTGCGGGATGGGCGTGATCCGGGAACTGCGAGTGGGTGGTGCGGAACGGGCAGCCGCGGAAGTCTGGGGCGGCAACCTGACGGGCCACGGCGCGCACCATGGCCACGAGTTGACGAGCGGGGTCGTCGGCGTAGGGGCGGGTGGCCTCGTCCATGATCGTGCTCCACTCGTGCTGGCAGCGCTCGAGGTAGGCGACGACGAGGTCGTCTTTGCTGGCGAACTCGCCGTACAGGAGTTTCTTCCCACAACCGCATTCGTCGATGATCTGCTGCGTCCCGACGGCTCGGGCGCCGTGCTCCTGGAACAGGCGCGCCGCGCTGTCGAGGATGCGGTCCCGCGTTCCCGGTGCCGGCTTGCGTGCCATCGGTGGTCCTCCTCTCCCGACACGGTAGCGGACCGATCGGTCTCTAACTCGGCCAAGAGCGTTGACATGGTCCCCCAAGTGCAGTATAAAGAGACCGATCGGTCCCGGACCACCTGGTCCCGAAACTTGGGAGGCGACCATGTCAGCCACCACCGAAGCCGGGCAGGGATGGTGATCGCCGATGAGAGCTGTCGTCCACACGCCCGATGCACCTCACGGTCTCGACCTCGGCGACGTCCCCGAACCTGAGCCGCGCCCTTCGGAAGCGCTGATCCGAGTTGCAGCGACCTCGCTCAACTTCGCCGACGTCGCCTTCCTGCGGGACCGTCAAGTGCCGGGCGCTGTGCCCGGGTTCGACGCGTCGGGGGTGGTGCTTTCGGCGGCCCGGGACGGTTCCGGTCCACCGCCGGGCACCCGGGTGGTGACGTTCGGCTGGTCAGGCGGCTGGGCCGAGCTGCGAGCGGTCGACACGGTCGAGCTCGCAGTGGTGCCCGACGAGCTCGAGCTGGGCGTGGCGGCCGCCGTTCCGGTGGCCGGCGTGACCGCGTGGCGGGCGTTGCAGCGGCTCGGCTCGCTGGTCGGGCGGCGGGTGTTGATCACCGGCGCCTCGGGCGGGGTCGGACGGTTCGCGGTGCAGCTCGCGGCGAGAGCGGGAGCGCACGTGGTGGCCTCGGTGGGCAGCGTAGAGCGGGGTGAGGGTCTCGGCGCGCTCGGCGCCACCGAGGTGGTCGTCGGTCTCGAGGGGATCTCCGAGCCGATCTACGGGGCGCTCGACAACGTGGGCGGGCCCACGCTGGCCGAGGTCTATGCGCTGCTCGAACCGGGCGGCTGCGTGCAAAGCGTCGGCATGGCGTCGTTGGAACCGACCACGATCGACTTCGAACAGGCACGCCTGCGCGGCGGCAACACCCGCATCGAGGCCTTCGCCGTGGGACCACGCTTCGGTCCCGACCTGGCATTCCTCGTGGGGCTTGTCGCCGCCGGCGAGCTCGACCCCCAGGTCGGTTGGCGGGGCCCGTGGGACAAGGTGGGCGACGCCGCCGACGCCCTGCTGGGGCGCAAACTCCGGGGCAAGGCGGTTCTCGAGGTGTCGCCATGACGACCCTCGACGGCCAGCGGGTCGTGGTCGTCGGAGGCACCAGCGGCATGGGTTTGGCGACCGTGCGAGCGGCCACCACCATCGGCGCCGACGTCGTCGCCGCCGGTCGGCGCCCGCTCGCGCGGCGTGCATCGATCGCCGGCGTCCGGCCGGCGCAGGTCGACATCACCGACGAGGTGTCGGTGCGGCACCTCTTCGAGGATGTGGGCGAGCTCGACCATCTCGTCGTGACCGCCTCGGCCGGGACGCCCGGCGCCTTCCTCGAACAGGACCTGGAGGCGGCGCGCTCATTTATGGACGGCAAATTTTTTGGCAGCTGGACGTGTGCCCGCTATGCCGCGCCCCGCCTACGCGCCGGCGGATCGATCACCTTCGTGACCGGCGGCGCGGTCATGCGACCGCCCACCCACGGCTCGATGATCACCGCCGCCTTCGCCGCCGTCGAAGCCCTCACCCGTGCCCTGGCAATCGAGCTCGGCCCCCGGCGGGTCAACACGATACGACCCGGCTACACCGACAGCGACATGTGGTCGTTTCTGCCCGACGCCGAGCGGAACAACCTGCGTCGCCGTGTCGCCGAGGCGATGCCGGTCAAGCGGATCGGCACCCCCGACGACATCGCCCAAGCCGCGGTGTTCGTGATGACCAACCCGCAGATAACCGGAGCCGTCGTGGAGGTGACCGGCGGCGAGACCCTCGTCAACGCCCTCGAGGGAACGCCATGATCCTGGTCACCGGCGCCACCGGCAACGTCGGCAACGAGGTCGTCCGCGCCCTCGTGGCACGCGACCAACCGGTGCGAGCCGTGGCACGCAACCCGAGCAGGGCGGCGTTTCCCGCCGCGGTCGACGTGACGTCGGCCGATCTCACCGCGCCGAAATCGATGGCGACTGCGCTCCCCGGGATCCGCAAGGTGTTCCTCCTCGGCGGCTTCGCCACCACCGAACTGCTGGAGCGCATCCGCGACGCCGGCGTCGAACACGTCGTGCTGCTCACCTCCCGATGCGTCGTCGGCGGACAACCCGACAACGCCATCACCCGCATGTGGCTCGATGCCGAAACCGCTGTCCAACAGTCCGGGCTGCCGTGGACGATCCTGCGGCCCAGCGGCTTCCACTCCAACGCGCTGCGCTGGCTCCCCCAACTCCGGCACGGCGACGTCGTACGAGCGCCGTGGCCGAACGTCGCCATCGCGTCGATCGACCCGGCCGACATCGCATCGGTGGCCGCGACCGTCCTCAGCGAACCCGGCCACCACAAGACGACGCCGACACTGAGCGGACCCCACCCGTTGACCCCCAGCGAACAGGTCACGACACTGGCGCGAGTTCTCGGTCGACCCCTCCGCTACGAGCCACTCTCCGACGACGAAGCCCGTGCCGAGATGGAGGCCGACACTCCCGCGCCTTTCGTCGAAGCCTTCTTCCGCTTCTTCACCGACGGTGAATTCGACGACTCCCCGGTCGTCGAAACAGTCCACGAGATCACCGGAGAACTGCCCCGTACCTTCGAGCAGTGGGCCCATGACCACACCGACGCCTTCGGACCGGGATGACACGACGCTCCATGCCCCCATCACCGGTCTCCCGCCAACCACCGGAGTGTCCCGCTGCCGCCCGGAGCGGGGCGCACGAGGCGAGCCCGACGTGGACGAGTGTTCGCGTCACGCTCGGCAAACCGTCAAGACGGCCAAGGGGGGTGCGACATCACCGAGCCGAACGCCTCCCCGACACGCCAGAACGCACGCCCGGAACGACGGTCGCCCCCACCAGTAGAGCGCGCACATAGCGGCACGTCGTTTGCTCTCGTGTGTCTAAACCTCGATCCACCGATCCGGGTCGGGTTCGGTGATCGATTGGGGTCGGGGGTGGCGGTCGACTGCTGCGGTGGGTGGTGAGGTCTGTGAGGTCACGCCGGGACGCGCTGGTCCAGTGATCGTGCTTCGGTTGGGGTGTCAGCGCACGGTGGTCGTGTGCGGTGCGCCAGCCGCTGCTCGCGGGCTACCCGGGGGCGGGCTGCAGTGCGCGCAGCGTGGAGAGTCGCCGCTCGAACCATTGCCGCCATGGCCAGTTGAGCGGGCCCCGCAGGATGGGTGTGCCGGCGTGGTTGACGAGGCGGCCGGGAACAGCGACGAGGCGGGTCCGGAACGTGCGGGCTACGACGCGCTTATCGGCGGTGGCGGGCTGGCCGGTCGTGGCCGTCCAGCGGATGAGGTTGTGGGCGAGGACCGCGCACTGCAGCCAGGCGCTGTTGGCGTGGAAGTTCCCCGAGGGCAGGTGTTCGAGGCCGGCGCCTTCTTTGAGGTCGCGGATGTCGAGCTCGACCACGGCGTGCTCACGGTGGAAGGCGTCCACGCTGGCGGCGTCACCGTCGAGGTCGGTGAGGAACGCGAAGTGTCGCCAGTTGGGCCATAACCTCAGTTGGCGGCGATCGGTGAGGCGGGTTCGGCGCACGATTAGCCGGCGACCCTGGTAGTCGTCTCGGCCACGTGGGCTTCGCCGTCGGGCGTGTAGTCGATGGCCCGCCAGTCGCCCTCATCGATGGCTGCGATGGCGGCGGCCACGCCCTTGGTGCTGGTACGAACCGCGATCGTGTAGCGCACATCGAGCCGGGTGAGCGTGACGATGGTCTGCTTGGACCAGAACCCGGAGTCGACGCGTATCACGATCTCGCCGACCGCACCGGCCCGACGCACACGGGCGACGAGCTCGTCGATGAAGCGTCGTGCTCCTCGGGCGGTCTTGGCCGAACCCTTGCGCATGCGGGCGTGCAGCACTTCACCGGTGTCGGCCCGGCCGGCCAGGATCGGGTGGTAGCCCAACACCTTGGCGTAGCCGAACGCGGCGCCTTGCTTCTGCTTGCCCTCCACCTCGCAGATCGTGGAGTCAATGTCGATCACCAAGCGGCGGGGCCCGCGCCCAGCGCCCAGGCTCGCTCGAGCACCTTGCCCACGACGGCCTCCAACTGCCGGACGTGACCGAAGGTGAAGGACCTGAGGAACGTGCCGAGCGTGGAGGGCGCCATCACCCGATGCGGCAGCACTCCGGCCGTGTTCCCCGCCCGCAACACGTCGGCGTGATCGATGTGCGACGCACCGGCCACCATGGCGTGCACCAACGTCAACACCTTGCTGCCCGGTCGGGCTCCTCCGACGCGACCGACCAGACGCACCATCGTGTCGACCAACGCCTCCAGCCCAAGCCGCGCCGACAACGTGGCCACCACCAACAATCCGGCGTTGGCGACCCGACCCGGATCACCTCGATGCGGTCGATCCCATGCGATACTCGCGTCACTGGAAGTGCCTCCTGACCTGGTCAACAAGACGACGTAGGACATCGTCATTGTCCCAGCTCAGGAGGCCTTTCTGGTGGATAGGCGAGGCGCCTCACACCCCCTCAAGCGGTGGATCGAGGCTAAATGCCCTCACCATCCTTCGTCTCCAGTGGCGCCCGTGCAACGAACTGCGACTCGTCCGGAGACAGGTCAAGTCCGCGACGGTGTCGTCGTGCTGGAATACCAGGCGGTGGAACGGCAACCGCCTCGTCGGATGGTGTACGAACTGGCGCAGGAGCTGGGGATGACCGACGACGAGATGTTGGCGTTCGTTCGTTCCCTGGGAATCAACGCGAGGACGGTCATCTCTTCGCTCGTGGCCGACGAGGTGGAGACAGTCCGTACTGCCGTTCCGGCCGATCGCTCGAGCAGCCGGGTTGTGCGCCGTCTTGCTCCACGCGCCCGCGTGCCGGCCGCCAGTGCGGACTCAGCAACGGTCGCTTCAGCAGACCTTCGCCAGTTTTCCGGGTCAACTGCCGCCGATGCTCGGCGGGACTCCGTCCCGGCTGCTCACGACGCCGCTGCTGACGCGGTTGGAACGTCGGAGCGGTACGAGGAGTGGCTTCGAGCTGGCACGACGTGGCTGCGGTCGGCGGGGGTTGTTCGCACTCGCCACGCCGATTTCCTGCATTCACTCTTCGACAGCGGGTTCATTTGGGCGCCGCTCGATGTCCAACTGTTCGAGTATGCGCCGACTGACGAGTGGCTCGAGGAGATTCTCGCCCGGGCGGAGAGTGTTCTTGACCAGCTGACGAAGGAGCCCGCGTGGCCAACGGCGTTCGAAGGCGAGGACCTCACGATCATCCTGACACTTCGAGGAGAGAGGATGACCGCATGGGTTGGGCGCGGTCTGGTTGGGCTGCTTGTGTCGTTCCATCCAACCGAGTTCGACTTGGCCTATCGCCAAGGCGACGTCGACGCGGTACTCGCCGTGGGCGTCGCAATCAGCTGGTTCATCGATCTCTGCATTCGGATCGACCGGACAGGCCCTCCTGGGATGCGTCGCGGCCGTGCTCGCCATCGTTCGCCGCTGTCGAGAGGGTCCATCACCTACGTGCCAACGCCAACGTTCCAGCGCGACGTTGAGACACTCGCGCATGGCCAACGAGAGTCGCTCCGAGCTCATCGGGTCAAGGGCCACAAGCGAAGACTCCCGCCCGACTGGAGTCCGACAGAGTCAGCACGACATCGAGCACCCGCGTACATCCGGCGCGGCATGGGACCGCACGAGACCTTCGTGCGAGAACATGCGCGAGGACTCGACCACTCTCAGGAGCGACTCGTGACGCACCTCAGTCGCTACTCAAGCCTTGCCGACGCTCTGGGCACCGCCGCGCGGCTTGGATAGGCGTTGCTCCGACCGTTGAGGGGGAGGGCACAGTTTCAGCGGCATGTCGAGGGCGTAGCACGGAGTCGCCGCCCAGAACGCCAGCACCGAACTACGCCGACGTCGCCACCGCGAACCGCACCGAACGGCACGTCGGGAGTGCGCCGGCTGCCGTGCGGGCCGCTGCTGCCCGGGCTCTCTTGAGGGCAACCAATTCGAGCTGAGATCGGGCTTGCGCCGTCTACCGTCTCGCCCGTGTCAAGGACACCACACCGCTCGGTGACGGATTGGCAGCCGGCTGCGAGCGAACCTGGAGAGCTGTTCACGGTCGAGGGACGGATCCGTGCCGCAGGCGCGTTCGCTCGCGGACTGCAGAACCGAGACCGTCGGCTCGTGGCTTATCGCCGTTCGATGATGCGGGTTGCCGTCGTTGTCATCGGGATCGCCGGAGTGTTGGCGCTGGTCGCTGCCATGTTGCTCTGACTCAGGCTCGCGTCCGTCTCGCAACAGAATCAACGCACCGAACTTCGCGCTCCCGCCGGCGTAGACACGCCCCGATCGGCCACTCCGCGCTGGATCCCGTCGTTGAGTTGCGACTTCCAGGTGCCCCCGTGACGATCAGGGACCGACGTCGCCGGTGAGGGTGATGCCGCGGTCTTGGGCAATTCGGCGACAGATCAAGTCGAGTGGCTCGCCGATGCGGTCTGCGGCCGCGCGCACGTAGGCGACCAGCGCCTCCAGCGACCAGTACCACAAGTCGTCACTCCGCCACCACTGCACCTCGTCCAGAAGTCCGGGGTCGACACCGCCGCGCAGCATCGCCGCCGCGCGTAGCGCGTACTTGCTCTTGTGGTGCTGCGCCTTGGTGTGGGCGACTGCCTCGGGCAGGAACCGGTCACGGATCCCTTCGAACTCGATCGGCGACTGCCGGGTCGCGCCGGAGACGTCGATCGCGTCGGCGGCTAGGTCGAGGAGCACCTCGCCGGGAAACGTGTTGTTCCGCGGATGCAGCCGCTCCAATCTCTCGGCGAGGTCAGCCAGATCGTCACCTCGAGCGAGGCCGCTCAACGCGATGTCAATCGCGGTGCGCCGGTCGTCGCTGGTTGGTCGGTGGCATGCAGCCATATCGAGCACGCTACGCCGCGCCCGGGATGGCCTCTCGTGCTTGCGATCGCGAGCGGGGAGCGGCGGGAGGAACGGCACTTCGATGACGCGGGCGACGGCGTCGATCCGCGCATTATCGGCGTGACGTTTTCGGACATCGCGCCGAGCGGCGAGCGGCATCGGACTCCGGCACTTCGATGACGCCGCGGCGCCCGGACTACCGCGCGTTCGAGGACGCGGTAACCGGACGTCGCGCCGAGATCACGGATGGTGTCCTCGACCGGCGCTTCGAGGATGCCCTCGACCGCCGAGAGTCCGCGTGGTATCGGGCGCGCGAATCAGACATCGCGGCGGATGCGGCGCGGGTGGGAGGGACGGCGCTTCGCGGACGCCGCTTGGTCCGCGTCTTCCGTCGTTATCGGGCGCCTGCGCCGACACAAGTGAGCGCCGTCCTCGAACGGCGCTTCGGTGATGCCCTGGAGGCCGTCGAGCCCGCGCCTTCGAGGAGTCGGAAGTCGGACATCGCGTCGCGGTCACCGATGGGTTCCGCAGTACACGGGCGACGGGATCGGCGAGCAGGTCGGCGACGACGTGATGGTGCCGCGGGTCGGCGCTGGAAACGGCGGTGGTGATGATCGGCGGGCTCTCTATCGCCGATCCGATGGTCGTTGCGCCTTGATCATCACCACCGACGGGACGAAGGTGTCCGTCGGGTTGATGCTTGAGGCAGTCGCCACGATGTTTGGCGAACGGGTCCGTGTGCAACAACGCACCTCCGCAAGCGCCGCCTGCCAGATGAAGTAAACCTCCCGTCGATATGTGATGCCTTGCAACACTGAATGTTGGGCGACGACATTGGCGGGCCTGGAGTGGGCGCGACGACGAGCACCCTGAACGGAACGACCTCGTCGGGCAACACGCATCGCGAGGTCCAGCTTGCGTGGGTGAGCACGATCCGAATCGCCACCATCGGTTCTGTTAGCTTTCGGCCCCACTCCCGCAAGCGGGCGGGACGACGAGAGGGAGATATCACCATGCGTGGTTTGAAATGGGCTGTGCCCTTGGCCGTGGCCGGGGCCGTCGCCGGGGGAGCAGTTGCCGTGGGGACGCTGCAGGCGCAGGACCCGCCGCCGCCGATCGCAGTCGAGGTGCTGACACAACGGGCCGTGTTCACCGACAACGTCAAGTTGCAGATCCGCAACAAGCTGGACGGCCATGCGACGCACGTCTCCAATTCCCACCAACCCTCCCGGACGGTGGTGGCCAAGATCACCGTGCAGCCGGGGGCGCAGTTTCCCTGGCACACCCATCCGGGACCGGTGATCGTCAACATCGCCCAGGGAGAACTCACCTACATCATGGCCCACGACTGCGTCGACCGGCCGTATGCCGCGGGGACCGCGTTCGTAGATCCCGGCCGCGGCATGGTCCACACGGCCGTCAACCGAACGGACGGAGTGACGGTACTGGTGGCGACCTTCTTCGAAGTGCCAGAGACGGGACCGCTGACCATCCCCGTCGAGGCTCCGGCTGACTGCACGCCCTGACGGATTGTGGCGACGGCCCCCCTTCCGGGAGGGCCCCGACGCACCAACATCGCGGCGCGGTTCAATCCGGATAGTCCGCCGATAATGCCGGGACGCCGAGTCCTGGACCGCCGGCAGCCCGACACCGAACGTCGTCGTGGACGGTTCGGTGCCCGCCGCCACTCAGTACGACCACCCCGATCGGCAGGTATGTCGCGCCACTGAAGTTCTGCAGGTGAGACGCGGCCGGCGTCGAGCGCATTTTGAACAGTGATTCGGAGTGCTCGCGCCAGTCCGCGTTCTCTGTTTCATCGCGGGCCGGCGAGCGCCTTCAAGCCGGCGCCATTGGACGCCGCCTCGCGCGATGAGATGGCGCGGTTACTGGATTCGTCGTGCCCGTGCCGGTTCGCGGCGACCCCGGAGGCCGTCATCTCGTCGGGCCTGCCGGGCTCGTCCGATGATCGGTCGATGCAAGGAGCACCGAGCCGTCTGGTCGTCAACAGGGGATGAACCGGTCGTCAACCGCGGTGCCGGAGATGGGGCCACGCTTCTTGCGCCGGCCAACACCGCCGGACGTCCTCCGGTCCTTGGGACTGCGTCGCTCGATGGCGGGATACCGTCACCTCGCGTGAGGCGCTGAACGTGGGGGACGGTGATGGACAGGACTGACGTCGATCGAATCTTGACGATGGACGAGGACGTCGTGGACGATCCATACCGGTTGGCGGCGGCGCTTAGGCAGCAGTGCCCGGTGTTCCGCGAGCCGCGGTACAACGTTGTGGTCGTCTCCCGCTACGACGACCTGATCGACGTCGCCCGGCGGCCCGAGGACTTCTCGTCGATCTTGGCGGCGTACGGGCCGAGCGGTGCCGATCGGGGACCGGTCCCGGCCGAGCTGTGTGGCATCGCTGCGCGTGCCGGGGGTGCGGATCCGGCACCGAAGGGACGGGTGGCCGAGCTGTTGGCCAGCTACCAGCCCGACCTCCAGGACCAGTTGCAGCACGTTGATCCGCCGCTGCACAGCCGCCATCGACGCATCGTCAGCCGCTGGTTCTCGCCGAGCGCGGTCGCTGCCCGTGAGGCCGAGATCCGAGCGACGGCCAGTGCGCTGATCGACCGGTTCTCCGGCGGCGGCCGGGTGGAGATCCTCGACGCCCTGGCGGGGCCGCTCCCGGCGACGGTGATCGCCGACATCATCGGGATACCGCGCGAGCACCGGTCGCTGTTCCTGGACTGGAAGGAAGCGGTCTTCGGGAATCCGGAGGCCGAGACGTCGCGGGCGACGTCGGAGCGCTACGTGCGCATCCGGGAGCTCTTCGCGTCGTTCATCGCGGCCCGGCGCGAGCAACCCGGCGACGACATGGTGTCGAACCTGGTCGCGGCGCGGACCGCAGGAGGCGAGGGGCTCGACGACCCGACCGTTCTCGGACTGCTGATGCTGTTCCTCGGTGGTGGCCAGGAGACCACCGGCAAGGCGATCACCAGCGGCCTGCGCCTGCTCGGCGAACGGCCAGCGCTCCAGCGCCGCCTGCGTGCCGTGCCCGATCGGTTGCCCGAGTTCATCGAAGAGGTCCTGCGCTTCGAACCACCGGTGCGGGGCATCTTCCGAATCGCCACGAGGGACACGACGATCGGCGGTGTCGACGTGCCCGAGGGCTCCTTCGTGCAGCTGATGTGGGCCTCCGGCAACCGCGACGAGGGCGCGTTCGACGACCCGGACACCTTCGATCCGGAGCGGTACGCCGGCGACCGCCGCCCGCCACGGCCGGTCCTCACGTTTGGTCACGGGATCCACTTGTGCCCTGGCGCCCATCTGGCACGGCTGCAGATCCGGGTCGCGTTCGAAGAGCTGTTCGGGCGCTTCAGCTGGATCCGTCTCGCCGACGACAACGACTTCCACTACGTGCGCAGC
Source organism: Actinomycetota bacterium (assembly GCA_046723555.1). Taxonomy (GTDB): domain Bacteria; phylum Actinomycetota; class Acidimicrobiia; order Acidimicrobiales; family Ilumatobacteraceae; genus JALZMG01. The sequence goes on from JBKOUV010000211.1 coordinate 12,192, forward strand.
CACATCTTGCGCGGCCTCGCCAGCCTGTGGCTCGATCTGGAACCGGCATGACCGCGCTCGGCCGCGGCGACCTGGTGCTCAGCCACTACAGCCTGCCTCGCGGCACCCCGCTGGGCCAGCGGGTGGCCGCTGCCGCGGCGGCCGGCTTCGCCGGCATCGGTTGGCACGTCGCCGACTACGTCGCCCTGCGCCAGGCCGGGGGCACCGACGACGACGTGCGGGCGATCCTCGACGCCCACGGCATGATCCTCCACGAAGTCGACGCGTTGGCGCTGGACCGGCTGGGCAACCTCGACGCAGCGATCCACCTGGCGACCACGCTCGGTGCTCACCACCTGCAAGTCCAAGGCGACCGCCCCGGCACCGTCGAGCAGGCCGCCGACGTGATCGCCGACATCGCCGATCGGCTCGCCCAAGCGGGCGTCAACGTCGCAATCGAGTTCCTCGGGTGCAACAACATCGCCACCGCGGGCGACGCCCTCGAGCTCGCCGAGCGCAGCCGACGACCCAACGTCGGGGTCCAAGTCGACATCTGGCACCACGTCCGCGGTGCCAACGACTGGGCCTTGCTACACGCCCTCCCTCCGGAACGGATCATGTCGGTGCAGATCGACGACGGCCCGATTGCGCCAGTCGACGCGGACTACCTCACCGATACGGTGCACCATCGGTGCGTTCCCGGTGCAGGCGAGTTCGACCTGAAGCGGTTTCTGTCCATCGTGCACCCACCCGGCTCGACGCTGCCCTTGTCGTTGGAGGTGATCGACGACAACCTGCTGGCCTTGCGCCCACGCGACGCCGCTCGACGGATCGCGAACAGCACGCGAGCCGCACTGGCCGCGTTCGGCCACCCAGCCAGCACCGCCACTCCATCGACGCGGGAAGCCGGTTGAGGAGCTGCTGGCGTCAGGGCGGCACCGGGGTCCGAGGCCCGCTCCCACGAAGACGCCCCGCCCGGTCGTAACCGATTCAACATTCGGTCGCCCGCCGTAGCGCGCGCTGTGGCGATCTCAGCGAGCACGTAATGCCCGTGATGGTCGCGGGCAAGCTGGCGCGAGCGAGCGCCGAACGACGCCGCGCCAGGTATCCGCGAACATCACCCGGGAATCGCGCCCGCCCGCGTCCGGGACCGCCGGCAGTCAGCGCTGCCGAACGTCGAAGTCGTTCGGTCACTTGCACGGTTCGGCAGCGGGACACCGAGCAGATAGGTACGGTTGCATGGCCGCGCGATGCCTATGAGGCCACCTGAGAGCGCCCTCAGCCGCGATGAGTTCGGGCTGGCGCTGAGGTCTGATGCTTGACGAGATGCCTTACCTCAGCAACGAACCGACGAGAGAGGAGCCGGACGGATGGTGAGCGACGACCACGAGCCCGCAGCAGTGTCTCGGCGGATTGCCGCTTCGGCTGCCGACATCTTCGAGATTCTGGCTGACCCCAAGCGGCATCTTGACCTGGACGGCTCCGGAATGTTGCGGGGCGCTGTGTCCAATGCAGTGGTGTCGGGCGTCGGGGATGTCTTCGTGATGAAGATGTACTTCTCGGAGTACGGCGACTACGAGATGAACAATCACGTTGTGGAGTACGAGCATGATCGGCGCATCGGCTGGGAGCCGGAAGCCGGACGCGGCCACCCGGACGCCGCGACGGCCGCTGCCCGGTGGGGACATCGGTGGATCTTTGACTTGGTACCCGATGGCCCTCAAGCGACGATCGTGACCGAGATCTACGACTGTTCTCGCACGCCCCACGACGAGAGTGCGTCCATCGACAATGGTCGAGTCTGGGTCGAGGCCATGACCGAGACCTTGGAACGACTCGACAAGCTCTGCGCGCCCAGGCAGGAGCAACACGAAACGTGACGCGCAGAATGCCCGTGATGGGCCACGCCACCCCAAGGGGCACGAACACCGAACGATGCAGCGGGGTGTCCGAGAACAACGCGGAATAACCTGAGCTGCCGCGCCCTCGAACGCCGGGTCCATGGCGGTCGCGACGGTCCGGAAATCGCGTGGCGTCCTGCCCGACGACAGCGCAGCATTCGGCGCGGCGAGCACGTCCCGGTACCGCTCGACGAGGCGGACGTCCTGCGAACGGGCGGACGACACCGCGCCCTCGACGCGGGACACGGCCGTGAAACG
>JBKOUV010000058.1:0-6747 GCA_046723555.1 Actinomycetota bacterium
CCCTCAGCGCTGGTGGGACGGACAGCAAATGGTGGTGCGACCACCGACCGTGATCCGGGCGAGCGAGGCGCCGTCCCGTGGGCACGTTCCGGCGACGGCCCGGACGGCGGGCGACAGGGTGCCGGTGTGGCTCCCCCCTCGCCGCATCATGACCCGCAGTCTCCGCCGGATCGTCCGGTGCAGCGTCTCCAACTCGGCTCCGTCGAGCGTGTCCCCCCGTCGGCGCGGGTCGAGCGAGGCCCACCACAGGGTCTCGTCGACGAGCAAGTTTCCGAGGCCGGCGATCGCGCCCTGATCGAGGAGCACCGCCTTGACCGGCGCCCGCCGTCCCGTGAGCGCCCGGACGAGGTCCCGGCGTCGCAGCGTCAGTACGTCGGGTCCCAGACGCGACAGATCGGGATCGAGCCGCACCCGTCCCAGCCGGCGCGGATCATGCAGGCGGACGCGGCGACCGTCGTCCAGCCGCACCGCCCACCGGTCCCACACCGGATCACGCGACGGACTGCTGTAGGCCAGGTGATCGATCGGGGCCAGGTCGTCGACGAGCAGGCGCCCGGTCATCCCGAAGTGCACGCCGACGACGGGGCCGTCGGTCCGCAGCAGGAGCAGTTTGCCGTGCCGGTCGATCGCCTCGACGCCGGCGCCGGGTACCTCGACATCGACGCCCTCGGCGACGACCAGCGGGTCGGTGCGCTCGACGCCGACGATCGTGTGCCCGACGAGATCGCCCACGGCGCGCCGGGTCAACTCGACTTCCAGCACCTCGGGCACGAGTCCGAGTGTGGCGCGAAGCACTCGCGGACGTAACACTGATCGCCGTGCCCGAACTGGCTTGGTTCCTCGGCGCGGTGGTCGTCTGCGGTGGCCTGCTCTATCTCGCCCACCGCATCGAGCCGCACTGGGTCGCCAAGGACGGCACCCGCTTCATCACGACTGCGCAACCGATCGACCGCACCGGAGCCTCGATGGGTCGCGTGCGGGAGGTGCGCGTGGCGATCCTTGCCGACGGGAACCTCATCGTCTCGCGTCGCACCATGCTCAAGACCCGGTCAGGGATCTGGCGGGTCCAGGCCAAGGCGCCGACGCCGCCACGAGGCCGCGAGCTCTACCTGCTCCGACCGGTCCCCGACGACCCGATGGACGACCTACTGACCCTGCGAGTGCCATCGAACAGCCGCGTCGTACCGACACTCGATGCGAAGGTGCCGGAGCCCTCGCCGCGGGATCCGAACATGCCTATTCCGCCTTCTGGTCGAGAAACTCGGAGATGGGGCCGGCGAGCTGATCCAGGTTGATGAGGAAGGCGTCATGTCCGTGCGGCGAGTCGATCTGCAGGTACCGGCTCGGCTTCCCCTCGGAGCGCAGGATCTCGTCGATCTGGCGTTGCTGGTAGTTCGGATAGAGCAGGTCTGACGAGATCCCGACGGCCAACGTCGGCGCGGTGATCCGGGCCATCGCACCGGCGAGGTGGCCGCGGCCGCGAGCGACGTCGTGGAGGTCCATCGCCTTGCCGATGACGAGGTAGCTGTTGGCGTCGAACCGCCGCACCAGTTTCGTGCCGTGGTGTTCGAGGTAGCGCTCGACCTCGAACTGCTGCCACAACCCGAAGGTGTCGCCGAGGCGAGCGCGGTCGGCCACATCACGGCCGAAGCGGTCGGTGAAGATGTTGTCGCTGCGGAACGTCACCTGCGCGATCATGCGGGCGATCGCCAATCCTTCGGCCGGCCCGTCTCCGGGTGGCGCCGCGTAGTAGTCGCCACCGCGCCATCGTGGATCGAGGGCGATCGCCTGTCGCCCGATCGCGCCCCACGCGATCTGCTGTGCCGTCGCCTGCATGCACGTGGCGATCGGCACGATCGATCGCACTCGCTGGGGATACATGATCGCGAACTCCAGGGCCTGCATCCCCCCGAGCGATCCCCCGATGACGGAGTGCCACGCGTCGATGCCGAGATGATCGGTGAGCCGGGCATGGACGCGCACCATGTCGCGGATCGTGATCACCGGGAACCGCGAGCCGTACGGCTGGCCGTCGACGGGATGCGGTGAGGCCGGACCGGTGGTGCCCTGGCACCCGCCGAGGATGTTCGGGCACACGACGAACCAGCGATCGGTGTCGATCGGCTGGCCCGGGCCGATCATCCCCTCCCACCACCCTGGTGCGGGATGCCCCCGCCCGGCGGACCCGGCCGCGTGGCTGTCGCCGGTCCAGGCGTGGCACAACAGCACGGCGTTGCTCCCGTCGGCGGCCAGTGTCCCCCACGTCTCGTACGCGACCGTGACGTCGGTCAGCGCGGCGCCACTCTCGAGGGCGAAGCGACGGTCGGTGGCGAACGTGAAGAAACGTCGTCGCCCCGTTGGGTCGCCGGGGCGCCACGCACCGGTGACCGGAAGCGCCTCCGCTCTCATCGTCCTCCTCGTCGATGCCTCGTTGCCGTACTACCGGCATCGCGAGCGGCCCGAACGCCGGGATTGCCGAATCGCTCCGGCCGCATTCCGCCTATCGGCGGAGGCACCTTAGGGGCGTTCACCCAGGTTGCCGGGCCCGTTGCCGGGCCGCTCGAAATGCTGTCCGCAGGGTAGCAGGGACTATGCCTCCCCCACGGATGCGATGACCGGCTGGGCGAGCCGCATCCGCTGCTCGTACCCCGCCTCGTACGGCAGGAACCCGTTGCGGTCGGGATAGATCAGTTGAACGAGCTCGAAGGGTTCACCGCGGTACCAGGCAACGGCGGAGCCGAACCACTCGCCCCACACGTCGAGGTCGACGGGGCTGAACCGGCAGCGCAAGTCGTTGTCGAGGAGCCCGACCAGCTCGGCGTCGAGCGGGATCTCGGTGCCGCCCCGCCGGGCGTCGGCGACGAGGCCGAGCAGGCCCCGGGACGCGACCGGCGTCAGCCCGAACACCACCACCTCGGGGAATGCCACATGGACCGGGAACCCGATCGTGTAGGCGTACGCCGGGCTCGGCGGGTCGGTTGTCGCGTCGGGGAGGACCGGCTCCACGGCGAAGCCCTCCGTCTCCACCATCCAGTCGATCTTCTCGGCGTGGGGCAGGTGGAAGTCCGGCAGTTCGCTCGACACCGCGACCGACGGTACCCCCGTTGGGCCGATACCGTCGGCTGAGAGATGCGGTACGGGTTCCTGTTCCGGCCCCGCTGGATCGGGTTCCACCTGCTCGTCATCGTCGCCATCATCGCGATGATCAACCTCGCCTTCTGGCAGCTCCGCCGGCTCGATGAGCGCAAACAGTTCAACGCCGACGTCTCCAGTCGAGTCGACCAACAGCCCGCCCCGCTCGACGACGTCCTCACCGCGGGCACCGACCCGGACTCGGTCGAGTGGCGTCCGATCGAGGCGACCGGGAGCTATCTGCCCGACGAGGAGTTCGTCGTCGTCAACCGGTCCCAGGGCGGCGCCGCCGGCGAACTTGTGGTCACTCCGCTCCAGCTCAGCGACGGACGGATCCTGCTCGTCGACCGCGGGTTCGTCCCCCAGGCCACGGAGAGCGCGCCGGCGCCGAGCGGCGAGGTCCAGATCATCGGCCGGCTCCGGCCGTCGGAGGAGCGGCGCCGGGGTCAGCTGAGCGATCCGGCCGAAGGCGACCTCACCGAGGTCCAACGCGTCGACATCGCGCGCCTCGAGCCGCAGCTTCCCGGACCGGTCGTGCCGATGTACGTCGACCTGGTGTCGTCGAGCCCGGCCGAACCCGGTCCGTTCCCGATCCCGGCCGAGCTACCCGAGCTGACCGAGGGCCCGCACCTCTCCTACGCCATCCAGTGGTTCATCTTCTCCGTGTGCGCCGTCGTGGGGTGGGTGCTGGCGGTGCGACACTCGATCAGGAGCCGTACCACTGGTCGTACGACGCCTCCAGTTCCGGAGTCGCGGGCGCGCTGACCCCGTGGAGCCACGTCCGCATCATGTCCGCCGGACGGGAGCTTCTTTCGCAAGACGTACGCTTCGGCGATCAAGCAGCTGTCGGGCATCGACGCCGGCTTCCTCAACATGGAGACGGCGGCTGTGTTCGGGCACGTCGCGTCGCTCACGATCTACGACCCCAGCGGGGCGCCCGGCGGCGCCGGCGTGGACGCGACGAGGGAGTTGATCCTCGAGCGGATCAACGAACTCGCCCCCTTCCGGCGCCGGCTCGTCGAGGTGCCGTTCGGGCTCGACCTGCCGTACTGGATCGAGGACCCCGCGTTCGACCTCGACTTCCACGTCCGCCACCACGCGGTGCCCCCGCCCGGCAACCCACAACAGCTGGCCGAGGTGGTCAGCCGGATCCACGCCCGGCCACTCGACCGCAGCCGGCCGCTGTGGGAGCTGTACGTCATCGACGGCGTGGACGAGGGCCGCCGGATCGCCCAGTTCACCAAGGTCCATCACGCCGCCATCGACGGCGCCGCCGGTGCGCTGATGCTGGCCGCGATGCTCGACGTCGAGCCGGACACCCGCCCGACGGGCGAGCCGGCCGAGTGGACGCCGGAGGCGGTGCCCGGCGACATGACCCTCCTGTCCCGCACGGTGGTCGAGTACGCCCGGCGGCCGGAGAAGTTCATCCGGCTGTCGGTGAAGACGCTCCGCGAGCTCGGTTGGCTGACCCACAGCGCGGGCGTGCTCGCCCTCGCCGACCTGATCGCCCAGCCGATCCCCGGGCCCGCCGGCGACTTGCTGCGCCGGCGCCTGCGCAACGCGCCGAACGAGGTCGACAATCCGCCCCCGCTCCCGCCGACCGCGGCGCCACGGACGCCGTGGAACGCCACGATCACCCCGCACCGCCGGTTCGCCTACACCACGATCCCATTGGACGAAGCGAAGCAGGTCCGCCGCGCCGCGGGTTGCAGCTTCAACGACGTCGTGCTGGCGCTCTGCTCGGGCGCGTTGCGGCGCTACCTCATCGAGCACCACTGCCTGCCCAACGACAGCCTCATCGCGATGGTCCCGGTGAGCGTGCGCAGTGGATCCGAGGACGACACGTTCGAGAACCGCGTCTCGCTCGTGCTCGCCGACCTGGCGACCAACGAGCCCGATCCGCTCGCCCGGCTGAAACGGGTGCACCAGAGCATGAACGTCGCCAAGACCCGCTTCGCGGCGATCCCCGCCGAGGCGCTCCAGGACTTCACCCGCTTCGCTCCGCCGGCGGTCGTCGCCCGGGCCATGCGAATGTACAGCCGGCTGCGCATCGCCGACCGCACCTCGCCGCCGTTCAACCTGGTGATCTCCAACGTCCCAGGTCCGCCCGGCCCGCTGTACTTCGCCGGCGCCAAGCTCGAGCACTTCTACCCGATCTCCGCCCTCACCGACGGCCAAGGGCTCAACATGACGGTGCAGAGCTACCACGGCAATCTCGACTTCGGGTTCGTCTCCTGCCGGGAGCTGGTCCCCGACCTCTGGCGGCTCACCGAGATGCTGCAGGAGTCGCTGGAGGAGCTGCTCGACATCACGTGCTGACCGCGAGCCGGGCGGCGAGCCGCTCGGCCAGCATCAGCGTGGGGAGGTACGGGTTCGTGCTCGGAATCTCCGGGAACACCGAGGCGTCGACGACGTAGAGGCCTTCGTAGCCGACCACCGCGGCGGCGTCGTCGACGACCTCGCCCATCGCGCACGTGGACGTGGCGTGGTAGACGCCGGCCGGCGGTTCGCCGACGGAGACGTCGGTGACGATCCGGCTGAACGCGGGATGGGCGAGGAGCTCCATGGCGAGGTCGACTCCGCCGTCCAGCCGGCGCCGGTCGCGCCCGGACGACGTCAGCAGCACGACCAGGAGCATCGCCACGCGGTCGTTGCCCGGTCCGAGGTGGTTGAGCGGGACGATCTCGATGTCCCCACGCCGCAACAACGTGGCGGTGACCAGGCCGTGTTCGTCGACGTCGACGTCCTCGGCGAGCCGCAGGGTCACGGGAACCGCCGGATGATTGCGCGGTCCTGCGCCAAGGCCCGCGACGTCGACGCCGGAGCCGGCGAGCAGTGCCGGGGACCCGAGGGCGCCGGCGGCCGCAACGACCGCGTCGCCTTCGATCGTGCTGCCGTCGGCCAAGTCGACGCCCACCGCTCGGCGTCCGGCCAAGACGATCCGGGTGACCGGGGCGTCGGTGAGAACCGCCAGCGTCGGCGATGGCGAGGACAGGTAGGCGTCGGCCGCGGTCACCCTCCGGCCGCTGCGACGGGTGAGCGGAACCCGCGCCGCGTCCGGTGCGGCGGCGAGCAGGGCGCGATCGAGCGGACCGAGCTCGGCGTCGGCGGCGAGCTCGCACGGCACGAGGATCCGGGCGAAGGCGTCGGCGGCGTCGAGCCAGCCCCACGTCTCGTACTGGCGGAGGTCGCCGGGGGTGGCGATCATCCCGTTGACGGCACCGGACCCGCCGAGGCCGCGGCCCCGCACGAACGATCCGGGGAAGACCCGACCGGGCTCGGCGAGGGCGTCGAAGAAGCTCGCCCCCCGCACGCCGTCCGGCAGCGCCCCCGGCCCGGCTTCGACGAGCGTGACGCGGTGGCCCGGCGTGTCGGCGAGGCGGCGGGCGACCACACAGCCCGCCGATCCCCCGCCGACGACGATCCAGTGCGCCATCCCGCGAGCGCTCAGGCGCGCGGCGTCTCAGGCGCAAGACCGGCGAGGTGGGCGGTGTCGTTGTAGCGCAGCAGGCGCCACCGACCGGGGCGAACCAGGACCAGATCGGTCAGCGAGGCGTTGGCCGTGTACAGCTCGAAACCCCCGCTCATCGGGGCCCGCAGGGCGAGGCGGATCAC
>JBKOUV010000324.1:0-9816 GCA_046723555.1 Actinomycetota bacterium
CTGTGGGTCGCGTGCAGCCAGCTCGACACGATCGAGATGGCGGGCCGGCGGGGCATCGGAGCTCTCGGGTTCCAGTTCGTCTCGGCCGAGGCCGCCCACGCGTGGGTGCACGCCTACTACAACTCGTTCACCAGACACCTCGAGCCACTCGGGCCGTATCAGACGAACCCGAACATCGCCGTGGTGAGCCAGTTCATGTGCGCGCCGACCGACGAGGAGGCGCAGGCGCGGGCGGACGGTTCGACCTTCTTCCAGTTCTCGCTGCGCTTCTACAGCGAGCACGGACCGGTCGTGCCGGGCACCGTCAGCCTGTGGGACGAGTACCAGGCGTGGAAGGCGAGCCCGGCCGGTCAGAAGGCGCAGCACGGCGGGCTGATCGGCTCGCCGGCGACGATCCGGACCAAGCTGCACCGCTTCGCCGAGTCCAACGTCGACCAGGTCATCCTGCTCAACCAGGCCGGGCGCAACCGCCACGAGCACATCTGCGAGGCCCTCGAGCTGTTCGCCATCGAGGTGATGCCCGAGTTCCATGCGCTCGAGCCGGAGCACCAGGAGTGGAAGCGGCGGGTACTGGCCGGCGAGCTCGACCTCGAGGAGATCGACACCGAGCCGTACAACTTCATCAGCCCGGCATCGCCGAAGTGGAAGCGAGGCATGACGGTCCCGACGATCGGTGAGTGAGGCCGGCTCCGGCTACCACCGGTCCCAGTGGAGGATCTTGTCGAGCGGTTCCCGGACCGCCGGCTTGAAGTCGGTGCCGAGGGTGTAGGCGATCGGCAGCAGGCCGCCCTGGGTCACCTTGTCGAACGGGATGCCGAGGACCTCGGCGGTGCGCTGCTCGCCGCCGTTGATCAGGTGGAGCGTCGTCCATGCCGAGCCCAGGCCGCGCTCGCGTAGGGCGAGCATGTAGCTCCACATCGCCGGTAGCAGCGAACCCCACGCTCCGGCGGCGTCGGACCCCGACAACCCGTCGTAGCGACCCCACAGACACGGGATCAGCATCAGGGGGACGCGGTGGAGGTTGTCGGCGAGGTACGACGCGGAGTCGATCACCCTCTCCTGCCGCTCACCGCGCGTGTCGCCTTCCTTGTACGTCGGGCCCGGCAGGTCACGGTAGGCGTAGAAGTTGGCGCGGTAGATCTCGCCGATGGCCTCCTTCGCGGTCGGGTCCTCGACCACGACCCAGTGCCACCCCTGGCGGTTGGACCCGGTCGGCGCCTGAATGGCGATCTGGAGGCACTCCTCGATGACCTCCCGTTCCACCGGGCGATCGAAGTCGAGGCGCTTCCGCACGGAGCGGGTCGTGGTGAGCACCTCGTCGGCGGTGAGGTTCAGCTTCATGGCGCCGAGTGTGGCAGGCGAGACTGCACCAATGAGCGACCGGGTCACCATCTCCCTCGACGACGGCGTCGCCGACGTCCGCCTCAACCGCCCCGAGAAGCGCAACGCGCTCGACGGGGCGATGTTCAAGGCACTGGCGGCGGCGGGACAGCGGTTGCAGGGCGAGGCGGCGGTCCGAGTGGTGGTGTTGTCGGGCGAGGGTGGGTCGTTCTGCGCCGGGCTCGACTTCGCCGCCTTCCAGACGCTGGCGTCGGGTGAGGATGGTGGTGGCTCCGACGGCAACCCGGGCACGCTGACCGCCGGGGGCATCACCCACCTCGGACAGCAGGTCTGCTGGGTGTGGCAGGAGCTGCCGGTACCGGTGATCGCCGCGGTGCACGGGCACGCCTTGGGCGGGGGCCTGCAGATCGCTCTCGGTGCCGACATCCGCTTCGTCCATCCGGACACCCAGCTGTCGGTCCGCGAGGTGCACTGGGGGCTGATCCCGGACATGACGGGCACGCTGTTCCTGTCCCGGCTGGTGCGTCCGGACGTGGCCAAGGAGCTCACCTTCACCGCCCGCATCGTGACGGGGCGGGAGGCGGTCGAGCTCGGTCTGGCGACGCGGCTGAGCGACGACCCGCGCGCCGACGCGTTCGACCTCGCCCGGGCGATCGCCGCGCGCAGCCCGCACGCCGTGCGGGGGGCGAAGGAGCTGTTCAACCGGCTCGCCAACGCCGGCGCCGCCGACCAGTTCGCCGAAGAGCGGCGGGTGATCGGCGGGCTCATCGGTCGACCCAACCAGGTCGAGGCGGTGATGGCCAACTTCGAGAAGCGGGTGCCGGTCTTCGCCGACCCCGACTGACCGGCATCCGAGGGTTTCGCGCCATCCGAGGGTTTCGCGCCGCGACGTACCCGCAGGAAACCCTCGGGTGGCAGGAAACCCTCGGGTGGTGGGTCAGCCGTTGTTCTTCACGACGAACCCGGGGGACGGCAACCCCAGGGCGTTGCGGACGTCGAACCCGGGCATCCACACGGTGACCCGGCGACCGCCGCGGCGGCCGATCACCCGCACGCCGCGCAAGCGGCGCGGGTCGCCGCGCGGGAACACGAACACACTCGTGACCCGGCGGAAGCCGAGCGCCCGGGCGACGTGCCGGCGGGTGAATCCCACGGTCCACGCCCGGCTGCTCGCCGGGATGTCCGAGGCGCGGGTCCAGCGGGCGTCGTTGACCGGCCGCAGGTAGGAGAACGCAGTTCCGCCCCACGAGTACACCTTGTCCTCGGTGAACCCGGCCATCGACGACGAGTACAAGGCGTCGATCGCCCGGCCCGACCCGTCGACGATGATGCGACCGCTCGTGGCGAAGACCGCGTTGCGCCACACGGCGCCGGCCGCGGCCTCGTGGTCGTAGCCGTCCCAGTTCTGGTGAGCGACCGTGGGCAGCATCGCCCCGCCTTGCTTGAAGGCGAACGTGCGCGCCGCCACCACCTGGGCCCGCAGCGCCGCTCGGGGCCAGCTCGACGGCACCTCGGCCAGCCCGAGGAGGTACTTGTCCATCGCCAGGCCACCGGGGTTGTCCTCGAAGACCTTGACCGCGTCCATCCCCGAGGCGTTGATGCGGAACTCGATCCAGTCCTGCCGCACCCGCATCGGAAGCTTGAAGTACGGGTCGGTGTCGGCGTCGAGGCGGACGACGCCACTCCGGTGGATCGCCCGCAGCAGACCGTTGCGGACCTGACCCGCCCAGACCCGTCGCCCTCCGCTCAGCAGCGCGGCGGTCGTCGCGCTCCGCCAGCGCACACGCACCGTGCCGCTGCGTTGGACGTGGACGGTCCGACCGCCGGTCCTCCACCGGACCGATCCGGTGAGCGAGGCGACCGTCGCCCACCGGGCGTTCTCGGTCATCCGGACCGTCACGGTGCCCGGCATCGTCGCCGCGGTGACGTGGGTACCCCGGTAGTACGTCGTCAGGATCCGGCGGTAGCTGCACCCGAGCCGGGCGGCCCCCTGGGCGCCGTACTGGCTCATCCCGAGCCCGTGCCCCAGCCCGTGGCCCCGGAAGACGATCGGGGCGCGAGGGACCGGATCCGGCGCGTCGACGATCGCCCGCCCCGCCGAGGACGGGCACGAAGCCGCAGCCGAGCCGGACGGGTCCAGCCACGACAGCGACGCCAGAACGGTGAAGACCGCAACGACTCCGCCCGCCCTGATGCGCTTGGGCACGGGCATGGGCGGCGAAGCTAGCAAGTACGTCCCGGCGGGGAGCGTCACATCCGACGCGGCGTCACCGGTCGACAGATCGTGCGCTTTCTGTTTCGGGGGTTCACGGGGGCGGAGCCACCGTGCGGAATGTTTCGTGGAGAGTCCGACCGGTCACGTAGACTGGGCCAACGTTCGGGCCAGCGTCGTCCCGGACGTCCACAAAGCCGGCCCCGACTTCCGTGGATGAACGAGGACGATGCAGACATTCCCTGGCCCGTCGGGCCTGTACGACCCGCGATTCGAGCACGACTCGTGCGGCGTCTCTTTCGTGGCCAACATCACAGGCGCGCGCAGCCATGAGCTGGTGCGCACCGGCCTCGAGGCGCTGACGAACCTCGCTCACCGTGGTGCCACGGGGGCCGAAGCGGACACCGGCGACGGCGCCGGCATCCTCGTCCAGGTCCCGGATCGCTTCCTCCGCGCCGTCATCGACGCGGAGCTGCCGCCGCCCGGCGCCTACGCGGTCGGGCTGGCGTTCCTGCCCACCGACCACGTCGCCGCCGAGAAGGCGGAGGCGGCGATCGAGGCGATCGTCGCCGAGGAGGGCCTCGACGTCGTGGCGTGGCGTCCCGTCCCGGTGAATCCCAACTGTCTCGGCGCCACCGCGCGCGCGGCCATGCCGGCGTTCAAGCACCTGGTGATCGCCGACCCCACCGGTGCTGCCGGCATCGACCTCGATCGGCGGGTCTACCTCGTGCGCAAGCGGATCGAGCACGAGCTCGAGCGCGAGATGGAAACGTACTTCCCCTCGCTGTCGGCGCGGACCCTCGTCTACAAGGGGATGCTGACCACGCCCCAGCTGGCGGCGTTCTTCCCCGACCTGACCGACGAGCGCTTCGAGAGCGCGCTGCTGCTGATCCACAGCCGCTTCTCCACCAACACCTTCCCGACGTGGCCGCTCGCCCATCCGTACCGCTTCATCGCCCACAACGGCGAGATCAACACGGTGCAGGGCAACGAGAACTGGATGCGCGCCCGCGAGTCGATGGCGGCGAGCGCCCATCTCCCGGACCTCGAGCGGGCCTTCCCGATCTGCACGCCGGGGGCGTCGGACACCGCCCGCTTCGACGAGGTGCTCGAGTTGCTCCACCTCGCCGGCCGGCCGATCCACCACGCGGTGATGATGATGATCCCGGCGGCGTGGGAGAACGACGCCACGATGCCGGCCGACCAGCGGGCGTTCTACCGCTTCCACGCCTCGCTGATGGAGCCGTGGGACGGTCCGGCCAGCGTCGCCTTCACCGACGGCACGGTCATCGGCGCGGTGCTCGACCGCAACGGGTTGCGCCCCAGCCGCTACTGGGTCACCGACGACGACCTCGTCGTGATGGCCTCCGAGGTCGGGGTGGTGGACATCGATCCGGCCCGGGTGATCACCAAGGGCCGTCTCCAGCCGGGCCGGATGTTCCTCATCGACACGGCCGAGGGCCGCATCGTCGACGACGAGGAGATCAAGACCACCCTCGCCGGCGAGCACCCCTACGCCGAGTGGCTCGAGCGTGGGCTCGTCGAGTTCGCCGACCTACCGCCGCACGAGCACGTCATCTTCAGCCACGACAGCGTGCTCCGCCGCCAGCAGTTGTTCGGCTACACCCACGAGGAGCTCAAGGTCATCCTCGCCCCGATGGCGCTCAACGGCGTCGAGCCGATCGGCTCGATGGGCACGGACACTCCGATCGCCGTGCTCTCCGACCGTCCCCGCCTCCTGTTCGACTACTTCACCCAGCTCTTCGCCCAGGTCACCAACCCGCCGCTCGACGCGATCCGCGAGGAGGTCGTGACGTCGGTGGCGTCCACCGTCGGCCCGGAGGCCAACCTGCTCGCGCCGGGGCCGCAGAGCTGCCGCCAGCTTGCCCTGCCGTTCCCGATCATCGACAACGACGAGCTGGCCAAGATCATCCACGCCAACGACGACGGCCAATACCCCGGCCTCCGGGCGCACGTGGTCAAGGGGCTGTACCGAGTCTCCGGCGGCGGGCTCGCCCTCGAGCGGGCGCTGTCGGCGATCTGCGCCGAAGTGTCCGCCGAGATCGACGGTGGAGCCCGAGTGATCGTCCTGTCGGACCGCAACTCGGACCTGGTCGAGGCGCCGATCCCGTCGCTCCTGCTCACCGCCGCCGTGCACCATCACCTCGTCCGCACCAAGCAGCGGACGATGGTCGGTCTGATCGTCGAGTGCGGCGACGCTCGCGAGGTCCATCACATGGCCCTGCTCGTCGGCTACGGCGCCGGTGCGATCAACCCGTACCTCGCCTTCGAGTCGATCGAGGACCTCATCGCCGAGGGGATGCACGGCCTCGGGGACATCGACCCGCGCCAGGCGGTGCGCAGCTACATCAAGGCGTCGGGCAAGGGCGTGCTCAAGGTGATGTCGAAGATGGGGGTGTCGACGGTCGCCAGCTACACCGGCGCCCAGATCTTCGAGGCGCTCGGCCTCGGCAGCGAGCTCGTCGAGCGCTACTTCACCGGCACGGTCAGCCGGCTGGGGGGCATCGGCCTCGACGAGCTCGCGGCCGAGGTCGCCGCCCGCCACGCCGCCGCCCACCCGACCCGTCCCGAGGAGCGGGCCCACCGCAAGCTCGAGCTCGGCGGCGAGTACCAGTGGCGCCGCGAGGGCGAGCACCACCTGTTCAACCCGCAGACCGTCTTCAAGCTCCAGCACGCCACGCGGGCCAAGCGGTACGACATCTTCCGCGAGTACTCGCGCGCGGTCGACGACCAGTCCCGGCGGCTGGCCACGTTGCGCGGCCTGTTCGAGCTGAAGGTCGGCGCGCGGCCGTCGGTCCCGCTCGACGAGGTGGAGCCGGTGAGCGAGATCGTCCGCCGCTTCTCGACCGGTGCGATGAGCTACGGCTCGATCTCCGCCGAGGCCCACGAGACGCTGGCGATCGCGATGAACCGGCTCGGCGGCCGGAGCAACACCGGCGAGGGTGGCGAGGATCCCGAACGGCTGCACGACCGCATGCGCCGGTCAGCGGTCAAGCAGGTCGCGTCCGGACGGTTCGGCGTGACGGCCGAGTACCTCACCAACGCCGACGACCTGCAGATCAAGATCGCCCAGGGTGCCAAGCCGGGCGAGGGTGGCCAGCTACCCGGGCACAAGGTGTACCCGTGGATCGCCAAGACCCGGTACTCGACGCCCGGGGTCGGCCTGATCAGCCCGCCGCCGCACCACGACATCTACTCGATCGAGGACATCAAGCAGCTGATCCACGACCTGAAGAACTCCAACCCGGCGGCCCGGGTCCACGTCAAGCTCGTCGCCGAGGTCGGGGTCGGCACGGTCGCCGCCGGGGTCAGCAAGGCCAAGGCCGACGTCGTGTTGATCTCCGGCCACGACGGCGGGACGGGAGCGAGCCCGCTGACGTCGCTGAAGCACGCCGGTGGGCCCTGGGAGCTCGGCCTCGCCGAGACCCAGCAGACGCTGCTCCTCAACGGACTGCGCGACCGCATCGTCGTGCAGACCGACGGCCAGCTGAAGACCGGGCGCGACGTCGTGATCGCGGCGCTCCTCGGCGCCGAAGAGTACGGCTTCGCCACCGCCCCCCTGGTCGTGTCGGGCTGCGTGATGATGCGCGTCTGCCACCTCGACACCTGCCCGGTCGGCATCGCCACCCAGAATCCCGAGCTGCGCAAGCGGTTCACGGGCCGGCCGGAATTCGTCGAGAACTTCTTCGAGTTCGTCGCCGAGGAGGTGCGCGAGCTGATGGCCGCGCTCGGCTTCCGCACGTTGGCCGGGATGATCGGCCACGTCGAGATGCTCGACACCCGGGCGGCGATCGCGCACTGGAAGGCCGACGGGCTCGACATCGGCCCGATTCTGGCGGTGCCGGAGAACCGCTACGGGCAGAGCCTCCACCAGTCGGTGCCGCAGGACCACGGCCTCGCCGACGCCCTCGACGTCGAGTTGATCCGCCTCGCCCAGCCGGCGATCAACGACGGCCACCACGTCGAGATCGACCTGCCGATTCGCAACGTCAACCGCACCGTCGGCACGATGCTCGGCCACGAGATCACCAAGCGTTGGAAGGGCGACGGGTTGCCGGACGGCACGATCGAGATCCGCTTCCACGGTTCCGCCGGGCAGAGCTTCGGGGCGTTCCTCCCGGCCGGGGTCACGATGCGCCTCGAGGGTGACGCCAACGACTATCTCGGCAAGGGGCTGTCCGGTGGGCGGCTGGTCGTGCTCCCGCCGCCGACTTCGCCGTTCGTCGCCGAGGAGCAGATCATCGCCGGCAACGTCATCGCCTACGGGGCGACGGGCGGGGAGATCTTCCTGCGCGGCGTGGTCGGCGAGCGCTTCTGCGTGCGCAACTCGGGCGCCCTGGCGGTCGCCGAGGGCGTCGGCGACCACGGGTGCGAGTACATGACGGGCGGTCGGGTGGTCGTGCTCGGCCCGACCGGGCGCAACTTCGGTGCCGGGATGTCGGGCGGGATCGCCTACGTGTACGACCACGACGGCGAGTTCCGCTCCCGCCTCAACGACGAGATGGTCGTGCTCGAGGAACTCACCGACGAGGACCGCGAGTTCATCCGTTGCGTCGTCGAGCGTCACGGCGAGCTGACCGGCTCCGATGTCGCGCGGCGGCTGCTTGCCGGGTGGTCCGTCGCGGTGAGCCACTTCCGCAAGGCGATGCCGCTCGACTACCGCCGGGTCCTGGCGGTGATGAAGCAGGCCGAGACGGAGGGCCTCACCGAGCAGGAAACCCTCGACCGCGTGATGGAGGCCGCCCATGGGTGAGCCGACTGGCTTCCTCAAGTGGGGGCGGCAGCTGCCGGCCCGGCGGCCCGTCGCCGTGCGGGTGCAGGACTGGCGCGAGGTCTACGAGCGGTTCCCCGCCGAGCAGGTCCGCACCCAGGCGGGGCGGTGCATGGACTGCGGGATCCCGTTCTGCAACAACGGCTGCCCGCTGGGCAACCTGATCCCCGACTGGAACGACCTCGTCTACCGGGACCACTGGCGGGACGCGATCGACCGGCTCCACGCCACCAACAACTTCCCCGAGTTCACCGGGCGGCTGTGCCCGGCGCCGTGCGAGGCGGCGTGCGTGCTCGGGATCAACGCCGACCCGGTGACGATCAAGCAGGTCGAGGTCGAGATCATCGACCGGGCCTGGGGCGAGGGCTGGGTCACGCCCCAGGTCCCTTCGGTGCGCACCGGCAAGCGGGTCGCCGTGATCGGCTCCGGTCCCGCCGGGCTCGCCGCCGCCCAGCAGCTCACCCGGGCGGGCCACGAGGTGGTCGTGCTCGAGCGGGCCGACCGCATCGGCGGGCTGCTGCGCTACGGCATCCCCGAGTTCAAGATGGAGAAGCGCCACCTCGATCGCCGGTTGGAGCAGATGGAGGCCGAGGGAACCGAGTTCCGCACGCGAGCCGGCGTGGGGGAAGGCATCGACATCGAGGTGCTCCTCGCCTCCAACGACGCGATCGTGCTGGCGTGCGGCGCGACCGCGTGGCGGGACCTACCGGTGCCCGGGCGCGAGCTGGCCGGGATCTACCAGGCGATGGAGTTCCTGCCGTGGGCCAACCGGGTGCAGCAGGGTGACCTCGCCGAGCCGCCGATCAGCGCCGCCGGCAAGCACGTCGTGATCATCGGCGGCGGCGACACCGGCGCCGACTGCCTCGGCACCGTCCACCGCCAGGGCGCGGCGTCGGTGACCCAGCTCGAGATCCTGCCCCGGCCCCCGGACAGCCGAGTCCCGGAGAACCCGTGGCCGCAGTGGAGCCTCATCTACCGGGTGTCCTCGGCTCATGAGGAGGGCGGTGAGCGTGTCTACAGCGTCAACACCGAGCGCTTCGTCGACGACGGCTCGGGGCACGTGAGCGCGCTATCCATCCACGAGGTCGAACTGGCCGAAGGGCGGTTCCGGAAGATCGAAGGCACCGAGCGCGAGTTGCCCGCCGATCTGGTGTTGCTCGCGATGGGCTTCGTCGGCCCGGAGAAGGGCGACTGGCTCGACCGCCTCGGGGTCGAGTTCGACGGGCGCGGCAACGTGGCCCGCGACGAGGACTTCATGACCAGCGTGCCGGGGGTTTTCGTGGCGGGCGACATGGGCCGCGGGCAGAGCCTGATCGTGTGGGCGATCGCCGAGGGGCGGGCGTGTGCCGCCGGAGTCGACCGGTACCTCGTCGGCGAGACCACCCTGCCGTCCCCGGTCCTGCCCACGACTCGGCCGCTGACCTGAGCCTTCCCCCGGGTGCCGTTGCGGCCTGATGGGGCCGATCTAGCC
>JBKOUV010000090.1:0-50638 GCA_046723555.1 Actinomycetota bacterium
CACGGCCCCGCCGCGCTCGTACGGAAGTACTACGGGGCCTACGGCTACCGCCGACTTCGGCGGTGGGCGACACGGTTGAACGATGTGCTCGAGTCCGGTCGAGACGTCTACTGCTACTTCAACAACGACTGGGAGGGCCACGCCGTCTCGGACGCCTCCTGGCTCCGCGGGGCCCTCAAGTCTCGCCAGGCGCGCCGCTGATGTTCGACCGACCGGGCGGACGGGGAACAGTCTCCTTGAGGAGAAGGAGACGGGCATGAGTGACCCGATGAAGGACGCGTGGAACCAGGTCGCCGAGGGATTCGCCGCGTTGGGACGGTTGATGAAAGAACGGTTCGAAGCCGATGAAACGGCCCAGCCCCTGCCGGCGGAGGACAGCTCGGCCGGTGAGGCGCTGCGGGAGTCGTTCGAGCGGTTCGTCGCCGCCGGTCGCGACGTCGGTCGGCGGGCCGTCGATGTCGTGCGGGACGACGAGGTGAAGGCCCAGGCACGGGAGGCGGCGACAGCCCTCAACGATGCGCTCTCGGAAACCGTCGATGTCATCGGCCGTGAGGTCGGCGGTCTGTTCGGCCGCGGTGGCAAGCAGCCCGACGAGACGCCGCCGGCCGACGATCCGGCCGTCGTCGGGGTCCCCGAGGACGTTCCCGAGGCGGTCCGCCCATCCGTGACGGGTGTCGTCACCGGACCGGTCGACGAGGAACCCGACTGATCAGGCCAGGCAGCGGAGCGGGCGACCGCCGTTGTACTGGAGCATGTCGCCGATCGCCGCGGCGAGGTCGATTGGCGCGCCGCGCTCGGCTCCCCGCCGTTCGAACAGCGCCCGGTGGAGGTTGCCGACGAGCCGTTCGGGATCCGTGAGCTCGGCGAACTCCCCAAGGTCGGCGGCCCGGGCGGCGTCGAGGGGTGATGTGCCGCTGTCGTCGATCTCGGCGGCGAGTTGCTCGACGAACTCGCAGTAACGCACGAGCCGGTCGAGCACGCCGGCGTCGCAGACCGGACCGTGCCCGGGAACGATGACTTCGGGGGCGAACCGCCGGATCCGATCGAGCGCCTCCAGCGAGCCACGGATCGAGCCCATCAGCATGAACGGGGTGCCACCGTTGAAGACCAGGTCGCCGGCGAACATGATCCGGCGGTCGGGGAGCCAGACAACCACGTCGTTGGTCGTGTGGGCCGGGGTGCCGATGTGATGGAGCTCGAGCCTCGTCTCGCCCGCCCAGACATCGAGGTGATCGTCGAAGGTGAGGATCGGCGGGGCGAGACGCAGATCGCCCCAATCCACCGGTTCGAACACCCCCTGCGGGGGCCTTACCCCGCTGGCCAGCATCGCCTCCCGGCAACGGGTGTGGGCAACGATTGCCGCCGGATGGGTCAGATAGTTGCCGTGGGTATGGTCGCCGTGATGGTGCGTGTTGACCACCACCCGAACCGGCGCGGACGTCACACCCGCCAACGACTCGAGGAAGGCCCTCGTGCGACGTTCGGTCGCACACGTGTCGACCACGACCACACCGTCTGCGGCGGTCACGAAGGCGGTGTTGTTGATCCACCACGTGCCGTCGGGCTGAACATAGGCGAACACCCCTCGGTCGACTTCCTCCAGTCGGGGGCGGCCGACCGCGACCCGGCGGTCATCCACGCCGGGGTGGTCATCTCCCAGATGCGCGCTCACTCCCGCCGATTCTGTCGGTTGGCCACGTGAAGGGGCGTGCCCTGGTCGCCGTCGCCGTATCTATGGTGGTGATGGCGATGGCCCCCACCGTGGGGTGCCGTGGCGCTTCGGTCGACGGATCGGCCGCCGACCCGCTCGCGACCAACCCGGCGACACCCGCCGTTGACGATCGGTGCGACGTCGTCACGCCGATCAACACCGACAATCCACAAGGTCCTGAGCTCGTTGGGGATGCGGCTGATGCGACCCTCTACGGGCTGATGTTCATCCAGGGTCCGCTGCCGATCCGGGTCGGTGACGAGGTCAAGATCGTGTGGCGGATGACGGGGCAAGGCGAGTTGTCGATCCGGTTCGTCGATCCCGCCGGTAGCGACCGTCCGCTGGTGTTCGGACCGGAGCGGCATGGCGGCAGCAATTTCGACCGGCCTGGCGACGAATGGGGCAGCGGGTTCCGGTTTGATCGAGCCGGGTGCTGGCAGATCCAGCTCGAGCGTGATGTCGGAGTCGGGAACGTCTGGATCGACGTCGTCGCCTGAGTCGCAACAGCCGTTCCCAACCGTCCCTCTCACCGAGCTCTGCGCTGCATACTGATGGTCCGGGGCGACCTCCCGACGACGACCCTCCGCCGTAGCCCAACGCCATGTCCTCATCTCCGACCGAAGAGACCGTCGAGGCGACGTTTGCCTTCGTCGATCTCGCCGGGTTCACCGCAGTGACCGAAGCCCACGGGGACGTCGAGGCGGTGTCCATCGTGCGGCGGTTTCGCGACCGTGCCCTTGCCGTGCTCGGATCCGGCGACGAGCTCGTCAAGACGATCGGCGACGCCGTCATGTTGCGCTTTCCCACGCCGCAAGTTGCCGTCGTCGCCCTGCGGCAGTTGTTGCAGCACGAGCTCGCCGTCCACGACGCCGCGCTCCTGCCTCGCGCCGGCGCCCAGCCATCGTCCTCGAGTGGTCGGGCCGACGCTTCCACTTCTGCGGCCTCCCGTGCGTCTCCCGCTTCGCCGCCAGCCCCGAGCGGTACGTCAACCGCGACGGGCCTCACCCGCCCTGAGCCGAGCCGGCTTCGCTAGAGCCCGATCGCCAACAGCCCGATGCCGAGCGCGAGGCAGCCGAGTCCGATGCCGATGCGGATCCATCGGGCTCGTCCCTCCGGCGCAGCCGTGTAGCTGGGAGTCCGTTGGATGTAACCCCCGTAGCCCACCTCGATGTTGCGGTTGGCCGCCGACCCCGGAGTTCCGCCCCGAGGGGCAAGCAACGCGAAGCCCACGAGGAGGAGCATGAGGCCGGCGGCGACCACGGGCGGAGGCTAACCGGCGGGTCAACGGTGGTCGCCGGCTCGGCCACCGCCCACGGTGATGGTCAACGCCAGCGAGCCGTGACGATCCAGGCGGACGAGTCGAAGAGCACACCGTCACCGGTGTCGTGACCGCGCAGCATGGCCCGCAACCGGCCCCGCGCGTCGTCGGCGGTGGAGGAGTCAAGGTCGGTGACGAGGTCTCGGACGTGCCACAAGCGGAGCATGGCGTCGTAGGCCGCGTCACAGGTCGCGCCGTAGTAGACCGGTTCGCGAACGGCGGCGAAGCCGACTTCGACAAACCCGGCCGACGTGAGAATCCGTTGTGCCGCGGCCGGATCGGCCAGGGAGAACGGATCCACGTCGCTCGCCGCCGGGGCAGCCGGATTCGGGCTCCGAAGTGCCGCCCGGGGTGCGACGAACCACTCGTTGCGCTCGGGACCTTGCCAGACGAGCAGCACCAGACGGGCGCCGCGGCGCAATGCGCGCCCGATGTTGGCGAAGGCCGCGACCGGGTCGGTGAAGAACATCGCTCCGAAGCGGCTGATGCACAGGTCGAAGTGCGCTGGGGGGAAGTGGTGGGTCTGGGCGTCGCCCAGTACGAAGTCGACGTTGGGCAGACTCTCGGCTTCGGTGCGCCGCCGGGCGTGTTCGAGGGTGGCCGCGGAGGTGTCCACTCCGGTGGCGCTTCCGTCGACCGCGGTGCGGGCCGCGTCACGCGTGGTCTCACCGGTGCCACACCCGATGTCGAGTACGTGGTCGCCTCGGCGCACGCCCGCTGCGGCCCGGAAGTGCACGTTGAGACGACCCAGTTCCGCGTCGTAGAAGTCGGGGTCGGGGGATGCCGGGTCGCTCACGACGTCGGCGAGCCGTGGCTGAGCACGCCCCGTCAGTCGTGGTGGCCCTGGCGGCCGAGGGTCTCCACGGGGGTCGCATCGGGGCGGGTCCATTGCGGCACGGGCCGGCTGGTCGGGCCCCAGGTGGCGACGCCGTCGGCGTCCGAACGCCAGTACCAGGAGATCGGCGAGCCATGCCCACCGACCGGCGAGCCGGCGTCGGGGGCCTCGGGCCAGCCCGCGGGGTTGTCCTCCCACCCCTCGCGGCGGCCGTAGGGCGTCATGTCGAGCAGGGCCAGCGATCCGTTGACCGGCTCGTTGCCACGGCCCGTCGTCGAGTAGGTGAGGAACACGCGGTCGCCGTCGCGCAGGAAACAGACGATGTGGCCCATGTCTCCGCCGACCGGCTCCTCGACACCCCGCACCGAGTACCAGGGCTCGGTGTAACCCATGAACTCGACGTAGCGAGCCACCTCGTCCCACGGGCCCGAGGTCAGCACGGCGAACGAGACGCCCCGGGCGTTGAGGTAGACGGCGTCCTTCATGTGCCAGACCGTGGTGGTGCAGCCCTCGCACTGCCCCTGAGGCGGCGCGCCGTCGTACCACATGTGCTTGTAGACCACGAGCTCGTCGCGACCCTGGAACAGGTCGAGGAACGGGACCGGCCCGTCAACGCCGGTGATCTCGACTGCGCCGTCGAACTCGACCATCGGCAGCCGCCGCCGGGCCGCGGCGATCGCGTCCCCCTCTCGGGTGTGCGCCTTCTCGCGGACCAGCAGCTCGTCGCGCGCCGCCTGCCAGGTGGCCAGGTCGACGACGGGCGGCTTGCCGGGGAGGTTGCTGCTCGCGTTGCGGGGCGTAGTCGTCATGGTGTCCTCCGCTGTCTCGTCTCGGGCGCTCGCGTGCTCTGTGGGAGCCATACCAGAGACGACTCTCGATACCCAGACTCATCGATCCTCGATCGACATCGAACCGTCGAAGTCAGCAGGGTTGCCGGCCAATTCGGTGTTTGGGCGCCAACGGGCTGATTGAATGATCACCGCCGCCCTGACCCCCGGTCTCCCGTCCGCCCGCTAGACCGGTCGAGTCGGGGCGGTGGCGCGCTCCCGGCCGCGCGGCGACCCCCTCGGGGGCGTCTCAGTCAGACGACTCGAGCAGTGAGACGTACACCAGGCGCGAGCACTCGGCGAGCCGCATCACCAGGTGGGCGACGTCTCGCCGGGCGAAGCCAGTGACGAACACGACGCCGCGGCGGTTGACGTTCATCCCCATGCCTGCAACCGTGGCGGACACGATCGGCAACCAATCACGTGGCCGACCGGCGAGGTCGACCGCCGCGCCTTCATCGGTCAGGTCGAAGCGGCCGCCCCGTTTTCGCACCGAGATGTTCACCGGACGACCCGGCCGATACTCCAGGCCGGTGTCCAGCACCGTCTCGCCGTACTCGTCGTCCGACGTCCGGAGGGCATCGAGCTCGGCGCGAATCGCCGATACGTCTTCCGTCGACGGCCGCACCGCTCCCACGGTACCGGCGTGACCGCGATCGTCAGGGTGGCCCGCACTGGCGGCGGTGAATGAGGACGGCATGAATTACTGTGTCAGTCGGGCTAGCCGAACGGCAGGTCCGACCTTCCGCCACGGAGTCCTGAGGGGAGGAAGTCGGTGTTCCGATTCGTGGTACGGCGCCTGATCTGGGCCATACCCACCCTGCTGATCGTCACGTTCCTGGTGTACGTCGCGATTCGGCTCGGCACCGATCCGGTGGCGAGCTACCTCCGCTCGAACACGCGGGCCAGCCCGGCCAAGGTGCAGGAGTACATCGAGAAGAACGGGCTGTACGAGGGGTTCGGCGGCTACGTGAAGGGCTACGTCCAGTGGCTCGGCGGCTTCGTCACGGGCGATTGGCCCAACAGCATCAAGGGCAACCGAGAGGTGTGGCCCAACTTGAAGGACGCGATGGCGAACACGCTGCGCCTGGCGGGCCTCGCCTCGTGCGTCGGGATCGTCGTCGGAATCGTCTTTGGCGTCGTCGCCGCGCTGAAGCCGGGATCGCTCCGCGACGGTGGCGTCAACACCAGCGCCCTGGTGATGCTCTCGATGCCGCCGTTCATCTCGGCGATCCTGCTGCAGATGCTGTTCGGGGTGTACATCAAGGAGTGGTTCCCGAGCGCCACGTGGCTGCATTTCCCGGTAGCCGGCGTCTACCCACCGGGCCAGCAAGGGTTCAACCTCGCGCTGATGCTCAAACATCTGGCGTTGCCAGTGACCGTGGTCGCGATCCAGACCGTCGCCATCTATTCGCGTTACATGCGGGCGTCGCTGCTCGATGTGCTCAACAGCGACTACCTGCGCACGGCCCGGGCGAAGGGGATCGGCGAGCGCCGCGTGCTCGTCAAGCACGCGATGCGCAACGCGATGCTGCCGATCGTCACCCTCTCAGCGATCAACTTCGGCGCGCTGTTCGGTGGCCTGATCATCACCGAGCGGATCTTCTCCTACCCCGGCATGGGCGACTACTTCCTCACCGCCTACAGCAACGGCGACTTCCCCGAGCTGATGCCGTGGATGGTGATCGTGGTGGTCTCGGTGATCCTGTTCAACCTGCTGGCGGACCTTTCGTACGCCCGGCTCGACCCGAGGATCCGCCTTGAGTGACACCGTCCGGAGCACGACGAAAGGCAAGCGCCAGAGCAACGGTGCGCCGCCGACATGACCACGATGCAGGCGGCGACCCTGCTGTCCTAGCCGCGAAGGCTGACCTCCGCGAGGAGGTGTGGGCTGGCCTTGGTGCGGGCGGTGTCTCGCGCTTCCCCGGCCCGCAGGGACGCATTCCGAACTTCATCGGAGCCGAGGCAGCCGCCGAGCGCTTGCGCGGACTGACGCCGTGGAAGACCGCGATGACGGTCAAAGCGAACCCGGACTCACCCCAGCTGCCGGTGCGTCAGCGCGCGCTCGAGGATGGCAAGGCCGTCTTCATGGCGGTTCCCCGGCTGGCCGGCGACGCGCCGTTCTTTCGGCTCGACCCCGCGAAGCTGCCGGTGCCGCCTCGGCAAGCGGCGTCGATCAAGGGCGCCGCGCGCCACGGCGAACTGGTGACGCTCGACGAGCTCGAACCGGTCGACCTGGCGATCGTGGGCTGCGTCGCGGTCTCAGCTGACGGGGCGCGACTCGGGAAGGGCGGAGGCTTCAGTGACCTCGAATACGGTCTGGCGTACGACGCCGGACTGATCGACGACCGGACGGTGATGGTGACCACCGTCCATGAGTCACAGGTGCTCGACAGCGGCCGCATCCCGGAGACCGATCACGACTTCCGTCTCGATGTGATCGTCACACCTGAACGGGTCATCAACTGCGCGGGCAAGCGGCGCCGCGACGTACGACCGGGCATCCGCTGGCACGAGCTGACCGACGCCAAGATTGCCGCGATTCCCACGCTGGGGCGGCTCCGACCACAACCGAGCTGACCTCTGTGTCGGTTCGTGTCCGCCACGCCGCGATCCTTCCTGTTGACGGACCGGCTCGGCCCGGGCCGGATCTTCCACTGCATGCGGTGGCTCGGGCAGGCGCAGCGGGCCTTCGACCTGATGTGCGCCCGAGCGGTGAGCCGGGTGGCGTTCGGCGGCCCGCTCGCCGACAAGCAGTTCGTCCAGGAGTGGGTGTACGCCTCGGCCACCGAGATCACGTCGTACCGGCTGTTCGTGCTCGACGTGGCCCGCCGCATCGACGACGGCGAGACGCCGCGAGCCGAGATCTCGATGATCAAGGTCGCCGGCGCGGCGATGCTGCACAACGTCATCGACCGCGCCGTCCAGGTCCACGGGGCGATGGGTGTCTCGGGCGATACCCCGCTCGAGCGGATGTACCGTGCCGCCCGCTCGGCCCGCATCCTCGACGGCCGCGACGAGGTCCACAAGCAGCGGATCGCCCGACTGATGCTGAAGCCGTACCGGGCCGCCGCCCGCCCGTCGTGAATTGAGTAACCTCATTTCGGTGAGTGGGGACGCAGAACCCAGGGTCGCCGTGGTCACGGGGGCCGGGCGGGGGCTCGGCCGTGACTATGCACGGATGTTCGCTGCGGAAGGAGCAGCTGTCGCGGTCGTCGACGTGGACGACGGGGCGGCGAGCGCGACAGCGGCGGGCATCGTGGGTGACGGCGGGCGGGCGGTCGCCCTCGGCGCGGACGTCGCCGACGAGGCGAGCACCCTGGCGATGGCCAAGCGGGTCGAGGACGAGTTCGGCCGCATCGACATCCTCGTCAACAACGCCGGCATCTGGGGCGACTACCAGCGCGGCCCGCTGCTCGACGTGGCCATCGACTACTGGGACACCGTGATGGCCGTGAACGTCCGCGGCGTGCTGCTGTGCAGCCGGGCCGTCGTCCCGGCGATGCGTCGCCAACGGTGGGGGCGGATCGTCAACATCTCCTCGATGGGCGCCTACATGGTCGCCGGTGTGTACGGCGTGTCGAAGCTGGCGGTGAACCAGCTCACCTACGCCCTGGCCAGCGAGCTCGGCGACGACGGGATCACCGTCAACGCCGTCGCGCCGGGCAGCATCGACAACGAGGCCACCCGCCGCCAGGTTCCCCCGCAGGGCATGGAGGCCCTGATCGCCAAGTCGATCATCAAGCGCCCGGGCACGTCGGCCGACCTCTTCGGGATGATCCGCTACCTCACGAGCGACGAGGCCGGATGGGTCACCGGGCAGACCTTCCTTGCCAACGGCGGCTTCAACACGAGATTTTGATGTGATGACAACGATGACTGGTGGTGAGGCGGTCGTCGCCGCCCTGCACGCCCTCGGCGTACGGCACGTGTTCGGGATCGTCAGCGTGCACAACCTCCCGATCCTCGACGCCATCTCCCGCGACGGGGGGATCATGCTCGTCGAAGCCCGCCACGAGCAGGGCGCGGTCCACGCCGCCGACGGCTACGCCCGGGCGACCGGGCGCCTCGGGGTGGCGATCACCAGCACCGGCCCGGGAGCGGCGAACGCGGCCGGCGGGCTGTTCGAGGCCCACTTCTCCTCGTCGCCCGTGCTGATGATCACCGGCCAGATCGAGACGGCGTGGCTCGGCCGCGGTCGCGGCTTCCTCCACGAGGCCGACCACCAGATCGACATGCTCCAAGCCGTCACCCGGCGGGCCGAGAGCGTCCTCCACCACGCCGACATCGCCGCCACCGTCGTGCGCTGCGGGCTCGATGCCCTCACCGGCCGGCCCCGTCCGGCCGCCGTCGAGATCCCGATCGATCTGCAGTTCGCGCGGGGCGAGGTCGAGCGGCCCGCGGCCGTCGAACCGCGACGCACCGCTCCCCCCGATGCCTCGGTGGCCAAAGCGGTGGACCTGCTCTCCCAAGCGCAGCACCCGCTCCTCTGGGCCGGCGGCGGTGTGATCTCGGCCGGCGCCGCGCCGGCGTTCACGGCCCTCGCCGAGCGACTCGGCGCACCGGTGCTCACGTCGGCGCACGGCCGGGGTGCGGTGCCAGAGGACCATACCCTGGCCCTCGGCGCCAACTCCGACCAGGCGGCGATGGACCCGATGATCGCCGACGCCGACGTCGTCCTCGCCGTCGGGACCCGGTTCCAGATGACGAGCAACATCGAGCGGGCACTGACGATCCCCGGGCAGCTCATCCACGTCGACGTCGACCCCACCGTGATCGGGCGCAACCACCGCGCCGCCTTGGCCGTCGTCGGCGACGCCCGCTTGGCGCTCGAGGCACTCCTCGACCGCCTCGAGCGGCCCCCGGCCGACCGCGCGTGGGCCGAGCAGGGGAAGGCGACCCGCGCCGCGGTCGACGCCGAGATCCGCGACGCGATGGGCACCGACTTCGAGAAGATCATGGACTCGATGCGGGCGGCGCTGCCTCGCGACGCCGTCGTCGTCAAGGACTCGACGATCGCGGCCTACGTGTGGGCGAACCGGCTGCTGGCGACGTACGAGCCCCGAACCGCGCTGCGTCCATCGTCGGCGGCGATCGGGCCGGGGGTGCCCCTCGCCGTCGGCGCGGCCGTCGGCTCGGGCCGGCGCGCCGTCGTGATCCAGGGCGACGGCGGGCTGATGCTCAGCCTCGGCGAGTTGTCGACGGCGGTCCAGCAGCAGCTCCCGATCGTCGTCTGCGTCTTCAACGACCGCGGCTACGGGATCCTCCGGTTCATCCAGGACCTCACCCTCGAGGGCCGCCGCACCGGCGTCGACCTCACCACCCCCGATTTCGCCGCCCTCGCCCGGGCGATGGGCATGGAGGCGGAGTCGGTCGACAGCGTCGAGGCGTTCGACAACGCGTTCGGTCGCGCCGTCCGCGCCGACGGGCCGTGGCTCATCGACTTCGACATCACCCGCCTCGCGCCGATGCAGATCCGACCCCAACGACCGCCCCGCGCATGACGCCGGTGGCCGATGAGCCGTTCATCGACGTCCACATCCACTACTGGGACCACTCGGTCGAGGGGCTGGAGTGGGCCTGGCTCAAGTCCGGCTACACGTTCCGGAAATGGGAGGGGTCCGCCGAGCTCGACGCGCCGCGGTACACGACGCCAGAGCTTGTCGCCGAGGCCGCGGGCACCGGACTCGTCGGGGCGGTGCACGTCCACGCCGCCGATCCGCTGGCGGATCGCGCCGCCGAGACGGCGTGGCTGGAGGCGGTCGCCGAGGACACCGGTATGCCGAACGGAATCGTCGGCGGCTGCCTCCTCGGCCGGCCGGACGCGCCTGACCTGCTCCGGCGCCACGCCGTCCATTCCCGGTTCCGCGGCGTGCGCGACTGGGAGTCGGGCACGCATCTCGCGGTCGACGAGATCGGTGCGGCGATGGACGTCGCCGCCGAGCTCGGACTGTCGGTCGAGCTGCGCCGGTCCCACGACGAGTTCGAGGTGCTCGAGACGATCGCCGCCAAGTGGCCGACGGTGACGATCGCGCTCAGCCACGCCTGCCTCCCGCTCGACCGGACGTCGACCGATCTGGCGGCGTGGTCGGCGGCGATGAAGCGCCTCTCCGCCCAGCCCAACGTGGTCTGCAAGATCTCCGCCGTGGCCGGCGCGTCGGACCCGGACTGGACGGTCGCGAGCATCCGGCCGTGGATCCTGTCATGCGTCGACAACTTCGGGGCCGACCGGTGCATGTTCGGCTCGAACTTTCCAGTCGACCGGCTGTTCAGCTCGTATCACGGACTGATCGACGCCTACCGCGAGGCCACCGCCGAGCTCGCGCCAGTCGAGCGAGCCGCCATCTTCCACGGCACCGCAGAGCGGGTCTACCGGCTCCGCGATGAGCGATGAGCGCGCTCAGCGCGCTCATCGCTCACCGCAGTCAATCGAGGATCGCGATCCGGTTGAGGTTGCGCACCGCGTCGCCGTAGTCGTGGATCGCGTAGTGCATCGTGCACCGGTTGTCCCACATCACCACGTCGCCCGGCCCCCACTGGTGGCGGTAGACGAACTCCGGGCGGGTGGCGTGCGCGTAGAGGAACTCCAGCAGCGGCCGACTCTCGGCCGGCGTCATCCCCTCGATCCACGGCACCGACTCGATGCGGCCGAGGCCGAGCGCCTTGCGCTTGGTGTGGGGATGGGTGCGGACGACCGGGTGGTAGGTGACCACGTCCCGTCGCTCGCCGTCGTCGCCCACGACGGTCCCGGTGAACGCGGCCCGCAGGCCGGACAGCAGCTCGCGCATCGTCTCCGAAAGGGCCTCGTACGACGCGTAGGCGTTGGCCCACATCGTGTCGCCGCCGACGGCGGGCATCTCCTGGGCGGCGAGGATCGCGATCGGCGGCGGCTCCGCGAAGTACGCCGAGTCGTAGTGCCAGTTCTCGGTCAGCGTCCCCTGCTTGCCCATGTTGGTGACCCGCAGGATCGCCGGATGGTCGGGGACGGCGTGCTTGGCGAGGTAGGGCACGACGAGCGGCTCGCCCCACCGGCGGCCGAACGCCTCGTGGGCCTCGGGGGCGAGGTGCTGGTCGGGGAAGACGAGCACGCAGTGGTCGAGAAACGCCTGGCGGAGCACGGCGAAGGTGGCGTCGTCGAGCGGCTGCCCGAGGTCGACCCCGGTGACCGACGCGCCGATCGCCGGTGAGACCGGCCGGACGTCAACCATCGGCCTGCATCACCGCGAGCCGGGATTCGTCGGGCTCGTGGTCGATCCGGATCGCGCTCAGCACCCGGGCCACGCACGAGTAGAACGCGGCGGTGAGGGTGAGCTCGACGATCTCCGGTGGCCCGAAGTGCTGCTCCAACCGCTCGAACGTCTCGTCGCGCACGGCGAGGTCGACCGTGAGCTCGTCGGTGAACTGGAGGATCGCCCGCTCGACGTCGGAGAACCGTTCGCTGGCGGTCCACGACTTGAGGTCACCGAGTTGTTCGGGGGTGACGCCGTGGACCACCGCCATGTCCCAGTGGGCGAGCCACTCGGTGGTCGAACCGGTGAGCTGGGCGACCCGCATGATCACCAGCTCGCGGAGGCCCCGCGGGCTGCTCGCCTTCAGCCGCAGCGGCCAGGCCAGGTCGGTCCACGCCTGCAGCATGTCCGGCGCGTTGCCGAGCGCCCGGTACAGCGGTGGTACCTCGCGGTCGCGCCGGCGGAAGTAATCGAACGTCGGGGCGAGCCGGAGATCGTCCGAATCGCTCGCCACGAGCGGCAGCCGGCTCATAGCAGGCGCAGGTAGCGCTCGGCGTTTCCGCTGGTGATCTTGCCCAGGGTCTCGTCGGACAGACCGCCCCACGAGAACAGCACGTCGGGCGACTTCGGGAACATGCACTGGTCGTGGGGATAGTCGGACGCGTACATCAGGGCGTCGTCGCCGATCACGTCGATGACCGCCCGGACGACGTCCTCGGTCTCATACAGCTCGACACCGCAGAACACCCGGCCGTCCTGGACATACTCGAGCGGCGTGCGCTTGCGCGGCGGGAGCGACGGGTGGAGGTAGTCCGCCTGCCCCTGGAGCCGATTGAGCCACGACGGCAGCCAGCCGGCGCTGCACTCGGCGAAGCCGATGCGCAGATTCGGGTACTCGTCGAGCAACCCGCTCAGCAGCAGGTAACCGAGCAGCCGCTGGGCACCCCAGATGTGGGCGGCCGCCCGGGCGACGGCGATGTGGCCCCAGACGTCGCGGTAGCCGGGGAAGTACGGCGGCTCGTAGAAGAACGAGTGGTGGAGGATCGGCAGGTCGGCGTCGTCCATCACCTCCCACACCGGGTGCAGGTCGGGATGGTCGATCGGCATCCCCTCGGGCAGGACGACTGTCACCGCAGCGAGCCAGGACTCGTCGCCGAGCCGGCGGATCTCCGCCGCCGCCCACGCCGGGTCGAAGCCGGGCACGAGCATCGTGGCCTTCAACCGCGACGGATCGGCCGAGCAGTAGTCGGCGATGTAACGGTGGTAGGCCGCGTACAGCTCGACGGCGAGGCTCGGGTCGAGCGCCGTGGCCGCGGTGGAGAACGTGCCGGGGATGATCACGTCGACGTCACGACCCTCGCGGTCCATGTCGCGCAGCCGGCCGTCGGCGTTGCGCACGCTCACGCCGGGCTCGGGAGGCTCGACGACGTTGGAGCCGATCTTGCCCTTCAGCGACGGCGTCTTGCCCTGGTCACCCTCCGCATCCTCCGGTCGTTGCCCCATCGCCCGGCGGTAGGGGTACGGACTGATGCTGAGCCCGAGCCCGTCGCGCGTCTGGATCTCGAACGGAGCCAGCTCCCCCAGCCGTTCAGTCAGCGCCGGGCTGGCGTAGTCGTAGAGCACGTCCGCGGTCGGCCCGACGTGGGTGTCGGTGTCGATGATCCGATAACCGTTGCGCATCGAGGCCCCCTGCGGGTCGGATAATTCAGTCTACTCTATAGGGGTGGTCTCACTCGATGGGGCGTCGGTCGTCGTGCTCGGCGCGAGCTCGGGAATGGGTCTGGCGACGGCCGTCGCGGCGCGCGAGGCCGGTGCCGACGTGACGATCGTCGGGCGCGACCCGGCCAAGTTGCAGCGTGCCTCCGACGAGGTCGGGCCGGGAACCCGGTCGTTCGCCCTCGACGTCGCCGACGCCGGCGCGATGGCCGCGATGTTCGAGCAGCTCGACCACGTCGATCACGTCGCGATGCTCGCCGGCGAGCAGCCGTACGCCCCGGTCGCCGACACCGAGCACGAGCTGTTCCAGCGCGCCCTCGACGTCCGGGTCTGGGGCGCCTACAGCGCGGTCAAGGGCGCCGCGGCGAAGATGCCGCCGCACGGCTCGTTCACGTTCACGTCGGGCTTCTCCGCCCACCGTCCCCGCGCCCACCGGTCATCCGGAGCCGTCGCCACCGCGGCGATCGAGTCGTTCGCCCGGGCGATGGCCGTCGAGCTCGGCCCGATCCGGGTCAACGTGATCTGCCCGGGGGCGATCGACACCCCGCTGCTGCAGCGGGTCTTCGGCGACCAGCGGGAGACGGCGATGCGGGCGGTGGCGGACCGGCTCCCGGCCGGCCGGATCGGCACCACCGACGAGATCGCCGACGCGATCCTCTTCCTGATGCGCAACACCTACGTCACCGGGGTCGTGCTGCACGTAGACGGCGGGGCGATGCTGGTATGAGCACCGAGGCGCGACTCCCGTCCGGCGCGCTCTTGATCGGCGACGAGTGGGTGGCCGACCCGTCGGGCGGGCGGATGGAGCACGTCAATCCGTCGACGGGCAAGGTGCTTGCCTCGTTCGCCCTCGCCGGCGCCGCCGAGATCGAGAACGCCGTCGCCGCGGCCCGCGACGCCTTTCCGGCCTGGCGGGCCTGGGCGCCGAACGCCCGCCGCGAGGTTCTGTTCGAGATCGCCCGGCTGCTCGAGGTCCACGCCCCCGAGCTGTCGGTGCTGCGCAGCCTGGAGATCGGCGCGCCGCTCAAGCGGGGTGGCGGGTTGAACCTCGCCGCCGAGTACTTCCGTTACTACGCCGGATGGGTCGACAAGTTGGAGGGCCGCACGATCCCGACCTATCCCGGTGTCGCGCTCGACTACACCCTCGTCGAGCCGTACGGGGTCGTCGCCGTGCTGATCCCGTGGAACGGTCCCGTCGTCTCGGCGGGGATGAAGGTCGCCCCCGCCCTCGCCGCCGGCAACACCGTGGTCCTCAAGCCGTCGGAGCTTGGACCGCTGGCCGCGCTCCGCTTCGCCGAGTTGTGCCGCGATGCCGGGCTTCCGCCGGGTGTGCTGAACGTGGTGCCCGGCGGACCGGATGCCGGCCAGGCGCTGGTCTCCCATCCCGGCGTGGACAAGATCAGCTTCACCGGCGGACCGGTCACCGCGCGCAAGGTCCTCGCCGCCGCGGCCGAGCACCTCGCTCCGGTCGTGCTCGAACTGGGCGGCAAATCGGCGAACGTGGTGTTCGCCGACGCCGACCTCGACGCCGCGGTGATGACCTCGGTGATGGCCGGCATCGTCAACGCCGCCGGTCAGGCGTGCGTGCTCCCCACCCGGATGCTCGTCGCCGACGAGGTCTACGACGAGGTCGAGACGCGGGCGGCCGACCTCGCCCGCCGCGTCCGCGTCGGCGACCCCTTCGCCGAGGGCGTCCAGATGGGGCCCGTGATCAACGACGCCGCGTGCCAGCGGATCCTCGGTGTCATCGAACGGGCTCGCGACGACGACTCCGGCCGGCTCGTCGCGGGCGGGGAACGGCTCGGTGGCGACCTGGCCGACGGCTACTTCATCACCCCCACCGTGTTCGGCGACGTCGACCACGATAGCTCGCTGGCTCAAGACGAGATCTTCGGCCCGGTGCTGGCGATGACCCGGTTCGAGGGCGAGGACGAGGCGGTGGCGCTGGCCAACGGGACGCACTACGGGCTCGGGGCGATCGTGTACACCAACGACCTGAAGCGGGCGCACCGCGTCGCCGCCCGGCTGGACGCCGGATCGCTCGGGATCAACGCCTTCCCACCGATGCCCGTCAACGCCCCGTTCGGCGGGATGAAGGAGAGTGGGTTCGGACGCGAGGGTGGCCAGGCCGGCGTCGAGGAGTTCCTGCGGGTCAAGAACGTGTACGTCTCGCTCTCATGAGCACTCCCCCATCTGGGCGGGATTCGTCCCAACCGGGAATCTGGGCGGGATTCGTCTCGAGGGGTGAGACAATTCCCGCCCAGATCGAGGGACGCGGGGCGAGGCGAGGGACTTCCGATGAGTGACCTCCTCGACGGCATCCGCGTCGTCGAGTGCGCGGCGCTGTTCAACGGCGACACCGTCGGGATGCTGCTCGGCGACATGGGCGCCGACGTGATCAAGGTCGAGTCGCCCGGCCGCGGCGACTACCTGCGCGACATGCTCGGTCAGATCACCCCGCACAACAGTCCCGCCCACCTGCAGGTGAACAAGAACAAGCGCAGCCTCACGCTCGACCTCCGCCAGGCCGAAGGCCGCGACGTCTTCTGGGACCTGCTGCGCACGGCCGACGTGTTCGTCGACGGCTACGTGGCCGGCACGATCGACGGCCTCGGCATCGGCTGTGCCGAGCAGCGGGCGATCAAGCCTGACATCGTCCACTGCCACTACTCGGGGTTCGGGGCGACGGGGCCGTACCGCCACGTCCCGACCCACGGGCAGATGATGAACGCCCTCGCCGCCGCCGTGCCGGTGCGGATCCACGACGACGGGTTCGTCCGGGTCACGCCGAGCACCGAGCCGATGGGCGGCACGGCGAACGGGGGCGAGGGCACCTCGGTCGGCGCCACCCACGCCGCCCTGCACGTCGTCGCCGCATTGTTGCGCCGTCAGCGCACCGGGCAGGGCTGCTACCTCGACGCCAGCGCCGCCGACGCCGTGATCGCGTCGGCGTGGATCGGCACCGTCTACGGGCTCAACGACGGTCGGCTGACCGACCGCCGGGGCCTGCGGGCCGAGGACGAGGAGCCGAACAGCGGGGCGAGGTACCAGTACTACGCGACGAGTGACGACCGGTTCGTCTTGTTCTGCGCGATCGAGCACAAGTTCTGGAACCGCTTCTGCGAGCTCGTCGGGCGGACCGACCTGGCGGCCCCCGCCACTGACGCCGGGCCGATCGACTTCGCCCGCGACGCCGACCTCCGCCGCCAGCTCCAGGAGATCTTCCGGACCCGCACGCAGGCGGAGTGGGTGCAACTCGCCATCGACAACGACATCCCGCTCGGCCCGGCCCACCAGGGAGTCGGCTCGCTACCGGCGGACCCCCAGATCGCGGCGCGGGGCGTCCTCGTCGAGGGCGAGCATCCCGACGCCGGACCGTTCACGTACGTCGGTGAACCGGTGCGGGTCGACGACCAGCCGTACCGGCTGCGACGGCCGGCCCCGGCGCTCGGCGAGCACACGGACGAGGTGCTGATCGAGCTGGGCTACTCGCCGGACCGGATCGCCCAGCTGCGCGCCGCCCGGGTCGTCTGAGCGGGACTCGTCCCAACCCCGTCATCTGGGCGGGATTCGTCTCACCTGTCGCGACGATTCCCGCCCAGATCCACTGATCGCGCACGCTCCCGCCGCCGTCGCCGCCCTCGCCGGCTGACCGCCGTCACGGCGCGGGCGGGACACGGCTCCAGAGGTCGTTGAACGAAATGCTGTCGTAGAACGCGGTCCCGTCGACGACCTGTCCGTCGCGCATCCGCATGATCCAGGCGTAGCTGTTCTCGTACGGCTGCCCGTCGTTGGCGACGCCGTGCCCGTCCCAGACGACGACGACCGTGTCGCCGTCGGCATGGATCGACCGGACCTCGATGGGCCGGAACCGCTCACCGGCGGCAAAGCGGGCGCCGAACGGGGCCAGCACCTCGTCGATGAACTGCTCGGCGCCCCGATACTCCCTCGACGCGACCGAGTGGCCCTCGATGCGCCACACCATGTCCGGAGCGAACACGTCGGTGATCGGGGCGCTAGCGTCGCGCCAGCGCTCGAAGGCCTCGCGGATCGTTGCTCGGTTCGCCTCGGTGTCGGTCATCGGATCCTCCATTGTGGTCTCGCGACGGGTCCGCGAGAGAACCGATCGGCGGGCCGGTGCGTATGGAGTGTTGATGGAGACCGGACGCATGCTGAGGATCGGGGGGGCGATCGCCCTGCTGGTGGCCGGCCTCGTCCACCTCGACCTCTACTTCGGCGGGTACCGCGACGCCGGCTCGGTACCGAGCTTCGGTCGGGCCATCCTGTTCAACGCGATCGTGTCGGCGATCGTCGCCGCGCTCGTCGCGGGCCGGCGGGAGTGGTTCGTCCGCCTGGCCGGCATCGCCGTCGCGGCCGGCACGTTGACCGCGCTCGCCTACACCCACTCGGGACACACGTTGTTCGGCTTCGAGGGGGACGGGCTCGACCCGTCTCCGCAGGCCCAGATCGTCGTGATCGCCGAGATCGCGACCATCGTCCTGCTGGCGGCAACGTTCATCCCTGCGATCGCGAGACGCGACCACTCGTCGAGGCTGTCGTTCCTCGCCACCGGGGCCATCGTGGCGGCGGCGGCGCTGATCGGGTTCGGGGCCTACTGGGCCAACAAGTACGACACGGCGACGACCGAGGCGGCGGCGGCGCCGGCGTCGGTGACGATCGCCGACTTCGCGTTCGCCCCGCAAGCGATCACCGTGCCGCGGGGCACGACCGTGACGTGGACGAACGACGACCCGTTCGGGCACAGCATCGTCGGCGACGGCTTCTCCAGCGAGTCGCTCGACGGCGGCGCCACGTTCCAGTTCACGTTCGACACCCCGGGCACGTACAGCTACGTCTGCGGCATCCACCCGCAGATGACGGGCACGGTGATCGTCACCGAGTGAGTGCGAGCCGTCAGTGCGACGGCTTGGTGCGCAACCCCCACCCGTAGGCGAACAGCGGGTCGTAGTCCGCGTCCCCGACGTTGATGGGCACCTGGTCCTCGGTGCGCGGCCACGTCACCGACAGCTTTCCGGAGAACCCGCGCCGGCCGAACAGCACGTCGGCGACGCCTTCACCCTCACTGCCTGGGAGCCATGACGCGACCAGCGCGTCCATCTTGTCGAGTTGATCGGTGATCAGCTGCGGGCGGCCCGACACGATCAGGACGACGCACGTCTCGATCGCGTCGCACACCCTGTCGACGACCGCCTGGTCGCCGGGCTGGAGCGACAGCGACTTCTCCTCGAGCTGCGCAGGCGTACAGAAGCCGCACTCCGGTCCGCCGATGTCGCCGTACCCCTCGGCGTACGGCGTCTCGCCGACCACGACGATGCCCACGTCTGCGTCGGTCATCGGCGCCGAGGCGTCGGCACTGAATGTGACATCTGCGCCCGGGGCCACCTCGCGGATCCCCTCGAGAATCGTGGTGCCGGGGATGATGTCGCCGGAGATTCCCTGCCAGGCGATGGTCCAGCCGCCCGCCTGGTTGCCGATGTTGTCAGCGTTGCGGCCGGCGACGTAGATATCGCCGTCCGGGGCGAGGGGCAGCACGTCCCCCGCGTTCTTCAACAGCACCTGCGATTCGGCGACGGCCTTCCTGGCGAGCTCACGGTGCTCGGCACTGCCGACCTGGTCCACGTTGTCCGTCGACGCGAACGGGTGCTCGAAGAGCCCGAGCTCGAACTTGGCCCGCAGGATCCGGCTGACCGCGTCGTCAATCCGGGCCATGCTCACTCGGCCGGCGTTGACTTCGGCGAGGAGAAGCTGCTCGAACTGCGCGGACGAGAAGGGCTCCATGAACATGTCGGTTCCGGCGTTGACCCCGGTCCGCACCTTGTACGCGGTGAGGCCACCGTTGGTCGGGTTGTCCGGGTCGGGGATCTGGTGGATGCCCTCCCAGTCCGAGATCACGAACCCGTGGAACTTGAACTGGCCCTTGAGCACGTCGGTGATCAGTTCCTGGTTGGCGTGCATCTTGATCGGGTTGCCGACGCCGTCCTCGATCCAGTCCACGCTGGAGAACGACGGCATCACGCTGCCGACGTCGTGACGGCTGATCGCCGGGCGGTAGGGGGAGAGGTCTATGTCGGCGAAGTCGTCACGGGTCGTGACCGTGATGCCTTGGTCGATCGTGTAGCGCTGCTCCCACCACGGCTTGCCCACGTTGTCGGCCGCGATCGCCGCGTCGAACTCGGTATCGCCGTCACCGGCATAGTGCTTGGCGGTGGCCAGCACGTGGTCCTCGTCGATGCGGGAGTCGTGCCCCTGGCCCTGCAGTCCGTCGATGACCGTCTCCATCTTCCGGACCAGCGCCGGGTTCTCACTGAAGCTCTCGTAGCTGCGGCCCCACCGCTCGTCGCGGGTGACGCAGACGCACGGTCCGAAGCTCCACGGAATACCGGTGGCCCGGACCTCTTCGGCGGTCGCTTGACCGATCTTCTTCACCAGCTGCGGGTCCCGCGTGGCGCCGAGGCCGATGTTGTGCGGGAACACCGTGGCGCCGAACACGTTGCCGTGACCGTGGACGGCGTCGATGCCGTAGATGATCGGGATGCCGAGACGGGTGTGGTTCACGGCCTGGTCCTGGAACGTGTTCACCATCTCGACCCACGCTGCCGGCGTGTTGCTCGCCGGCGTCGATCCGCCACCGGAGAGCACCGATCCCAGGCGCAAGGTGGCGACCAACGTGGGATCGCCCGAGACGGCTCCCCGCTCGGCCTGGGTCATCTGGCCGATCTTCTCCTCGAGCGTCATCCGGGACAGGAGGTCGTTGACCCGCTTCCCGATCGGCGCCTTGGCGTCGAGATACGTCGGACCAGCCGCGGACGGTCGAAGCTCGGCCGCGGAGTTGGCGACGGACGGGAGTAACGAAATGAACAGAATGCTGATTGCGACGAATACGGAAGCACGGGTTCGCATGGGCGCCCTCCACCTCGGGGTCTCTGCCGGCCCCCAGCCGGCCTGGCTCCGCCCGCTCCGGAGATCATTTCGTCACATCAACACCGCGTCAAGGGTGTCGGGGCGAATTCGTTGCCCCGCCGGTCGGGCAATACTGCGGGGCGGAGATCCATCAAACGGGGATGCGAGGAGGTCCGAACCATGAGCGTGTACAAGGTTGTCGAGATCATCGGGACCAGCACTCAGTCGTGGGAGGACGCAGCCGTGACCGCCGTGAACAAGGCCCGCGAGACGCTGCGCCAACTCCGCGTCGCCGAGGTCGTCGAACAGGACCTCGACCTGTCCGAGTCCGGGTCGGCGACGTTCCGGACGAAGCTGCGCGTGTCGTTCAAGTACGAAGACGAGGTGTAGCCGGACCGATGCCGACCGGTCCCGGCGGGATCACCCCGCCGGGAACCGGCGGGGGGTCAGGCGAGGCGCGGGTCGAGGATCTGGGTCAGCCGGATGTTGTTGCCTGACGGATCGCGGAACGCCGAGTCGATGCCGTACGGCCGCTGCTCCGGCGGCTCGACGAACTCGACGCCGCGCTGCCGCAGCTCGTCGTAGGAGGCCTGGCAGTCCTCGGTCGTGAGGAAGATGGTCCCGGCGAAGCCCTTGGCCATCAGGGCCGCGATCTGGTCCGCGGTGTCGCTGTCGAGCACCGGCTGACCGGGGATCGCCATCAGGACGATCGCCACGTCCGTCTGGCCCGGGGGCGCGACGGTGAGCCAACGGAAGTTGCCGAGCTCGGGCACGGTGACGTCGGAGCGCACCTCCATGCCGACCTTCTCGGTGTAGAACTTCAGCGCCTCGTCCTGGTCGTGGACCCAGAGTTGAGCGGTCGAGATCTTGATCATCGTGGTCTGGCCTTTCGCCGGGGGGTTGAGTGGTCGGTTGCGACCTTAGAGACGCGCCGCCGACACGTCTTCTCGAAACGTGCGGTTTTGCGGCCGTCCGTACACCCGCACGACGCAGCCAGGGACGAGGGCCAGCGCGGCGGCCGGGGGGTACTTCGACCGGTAGCCCATCGGCGACACACCGAACATCCGCCCGAAGCTCGTCGTGAACGACCCGACGCTCTGCAACCCGACGGAGAAGCAGATGCGCGCCACGGACCAGTCCGTCGACCGCAGCAGGGCCGCGGCCCGCTCGAGCCGTCGCGTCAGCAGGTACTGGTGCGGCGACTCACCGAACGCCTGGCGGAACTGGCGGCTGAAGTGCGCCGGCGACAGCCGAGCCGCCCGGGCGAGGTCGGCCACGGTGAGGGGATCGAAGTAGCGGACGTCGGCGAGGTCCTTCGCGCGCTGAAGGTATCGGGCCGGTGGCACCCCGGGCATCGCGCCCGAGTGTGGCAGACAGGAGGCGGCCGGGTCACGGGCGTTCGCAGTGGACCCGCGTCTCGCCGGGGGCGCGGTGAGCGCCGCGGATGCGGCCGGCGAGCCCCGCGGCCGCCGAGCACATGTCGGGCGGTTCACGTCTTCCTCCCACCTGATCGGCGATCCGCCCGAAGGACGCGCCGACCTTACCAGGTGGCACACTCGGAGGCCGATGGCTGCCGAACGGGCCGGGCGAGAGCCGCGCGTGCAAGCGCAGCTCTCCGTGCGCAACGGCCGCGCTGCCGTGGACTTCTACATCGCCGCCTTCGGCGCCGTCGAGCGCTACCGCTTCGGCGGTCGCGACGGGCACGAGGAGATCGTCGCCCAGCTCGCCGTGGGCGACTCATCGTTCTGGGTCGAGGACGAGTCGCCCGAGTACGGGAACTTCAGTCCTCAGACGGTCGGCGGGGCGACGACGAGGATGCTGCTGATCGTCGATGATCCTCGGTCCGTCGTGGCGCGAGCGGTCGAGGCGGGAGCCTCCCTCGTCGGACCGGTGAGCGAGGAGCACGGATGGCTGCTGGGACGGATCGACGATCCGTTCGGACACCGGTGGGAGGTCGGTCGGCCACTGGGTGAGTGGCCGCCCTCCGACGCTCAGGGATCCTGACGCCCGACGGTGGAACCGAGCCGGCGTCCAATAGCCTGCCGCTCCGTGACGGGCGACGGGCGGGCGGAAGTGTCGTCGCGGTATCCCGCGATCGACGTCTTGCGCGGACTCGCGCTGATCTCGATGATCAGCGCCCACCTGAGCAACTTCGAGCTCTCGACGTTCGTCGGCCGGGCCCTGCACAGCGCTCACTGGATCGACGGCGCCTTCTTCTTCGTCGGGCTCTCCGGCCTGGTCACCGGACTCGTCCACCGGCGCGTGGTCGAGCGGTCCGGCTTCCAGGCCAGCGCGACCAAGCTGGTGCGGCGGGCCGGGTTCCTCTACCTCGTCCACCTCGGGCTGGCGCTGACGATCCTGACCGCCTACAACTCCGACCCCCGGACGGACGTGCTGGCGACGCCGTCGTGGAACCAGGCCGGCGGGTTCTGGGCGGCGATCGGAAAGCTCGTCAGCCTGCGCCTCGAGCCCGACTTCAACACGGTGCTGCCGATGTACGTCGCACTGCTGTTGTGGGCGGTGGCGGCGGTGGCGCTGCTACAGCGCGGCCGGTGGTGGGCGGTGGTCGGCATCTCGCTGGCCGTCTACGTGTTCGGGCAGACGGTGAACGGGCTGGCGATCACACCCGGGGCGTTCGCGGTCGCCGACTGGCAGCTGCTGTTCACCGGTGGGCTGCTCGTCGGCTGGACGTGGGAGCACGAGCGGCGGCGGTTGACGCTGACCAGCCGGAGGATGGTCGTCGCCGCCGCCGGCGCGTTCGCCGCGGTGATGTACGTCCTGGCACGGGTCGACCAGGGTCCGATGGAGCGGGTCTTCGGCGCCGCCCTGGCCAAGGATCACGGCGGGTGGTTGGCGTTCCTGTTCGCCGGGGCCGTGCTCGTGATCGGCTACGCCGCGATCGATGCGCTGCGACGGTCCCGGCGCGCCGCCCGCCTGGTCCGCCCCGTCGAGATCCTCGGCAGCAAGGGTCTGCCCGGGTACGTCGCGATGATCGCGGTGATCCTGCTCATCGACTTCGTCCCCGGTTTCCCGCACAACGATCTCGTGCTGGCGGGCATCGCGACGGTCTG
Organism: Actinomycetota bacterium; assembly: GCA_046723555.1. Classification (GTDB taxonomy): domain Bacteria; phylum Actinomycetota; class Acidimicrobiia; order Acidimicrobiales; family Ilumatobacteraceae; genus JALZMG01. Next base: position 23,629 of record JBKOUV010000090.1, read on the forward strand.
TGGCGCGGTCGAGTACGCGTCGATCCAGCTCGCCCGGGCCCGGCCGCGGACCACGCCGGTGCTCGCCGTCAGCCGCGCCGGAGGTACTCCGTAGCCGCCTGCTCGCCCATCGCGTCGAGCTCGGCGGCGCGGCGGCGCTCCCGCTCGGCGCGGCGCGGGTGGTTGAACCCGGCGCCCACCACGGCCTGCCCCGGGTCACAGACGACGTAGCGACTGATCCGTTGGGCGTGGGGCGACAGCGCCCGCCGCGAGTCGTACGGCATCGATCGGATCAGCGCCTCGCTCCGGAACCACGGCGCGAAGTACTCGACGTTCGGCATCGCCCGCACCTCGCGCGACAGGTTGGGGGTTCCGCCGTGCCAGCACCGGGCGTCGCGGAAGATCGCCGAGCCGGCCGGCAGCGGGCAGATCGTGCTCAGCCGCATCCATTCCGGCTCGTCGGCCAGCCGGGGGATCGGCGCCCGGGACCGGTGAGTGCCCGGGATCTGGCGGATCGGCCCGTTCTCGGTGGTGAGGTCGACGAGCGGGAAGTTGATGTGCACGACCGGTACCGGCAAGTCACGCATCGTCACCCCGCCGACGGGATCGTGGAGCTCCGTCCACACGTTGTCGGAATGCAGGCCCTGGTACTCGATCGCACCCGGCAGCGCGATGTCCCCGCCCGCGCCGTAGACGATGTAGTTCGGCGAGCCGAAGATCGCGGTGAGGATCGGCGTCGTGGTGGGCATGTCGATGAGCTCGCACCACTCGACGCGGTGGAACATGTGACGGGAGGCGGACGTACCGCCGAACGAGTAGCGGTGCGGCAGCCCGCCCGCTCCCCCGCCGACCTCGCCCCGCGGGTCGGACTCGACCAACGACCCGATCACCTCGGTGGCCGCCGCCCGCAACCGCGCGAGCTGGTCGGCGGGGATTGCGTCGCGGACGGCGACGAAGCCGTCGCGGTGGAACAGCTCGGCGGCGCGGGTGACGTCGTCGGGCGAGACGACTTCGAGTCCGCGGATGCCGTTGCGTTCCCGCAGCCGCGCGCGTAGCTGGACCACTCCGGGGTCGTCGTACGCGCGGGTCCACGTCGCGCAGCGCGGGTCGCCCGAGATCAGATTGCGGTGCTCCGGCGTCGTCTCGATCTCAATGTCTCCCACCGGCGTGTCGAGGCCGAGCGGATTGTCGTTGTAGCGGTCCGCGGAGACCGCCCGCCGGTTGGCGAAGCCATTGGGCGGGACCGACGCGTTCCACCCGAGTGTCGTCGTCGTCGTCATGCGATTCCTTCGGCGCCGAGACGGGCGCCGGGAGTGAAGGCGACCGGCATGCTCCGCACGCCGGTGATGAAGTTCGACGCCAGCGGCTCGGGTTGACCGGCGGGCATCAGGTCGGGGAGTCGGGTCAGCAGCTCGCGCAGCATCACCAACATCTCGATGCGGGCGACGTGCAGGCCGAGGCAGAGATGCGGTCCCCCGCCCCCGAACGCCAGGTGCGGGTTGGGGTCGCGTCCGACGTCGAAGCGGTCGGGATCGGGGAACACCTCCTCGTCCCGGTTGCCCGACCCGTAGAACACCATCACCTTGTCGCCGGCCGAGATCGGTTGCTCGTGGAGCACCGTGTCGTCCATCGCCGTGCGCCGGAAGTGCACGACGGGCGAGGTGTAGCGCAGCATCTCCTCGATCGCCGACGGGAGCAGGCCGTCGAGATCGCCCATCAGCCGGGCCCGCTCGTCGGGGTGGTCGAACAGCTGCTGAACGCCGGCGGCGAGGAGGTTGCGGGTCGTGTCGCCGCCGGCGTTGACGAGCAGCAGGAAGAACCACTGCAGCTCACCGTCGGTGAGCCGGTCGCCGTCGATCTCCGCCCGGACGAGCACGGAGGCGATGTCGTCACCGGGCTCGACCCGCTTGCGGGCGGCCGTCTCGCCGCCGTAGGCAAGCATCTCCGCCACCGCCGCCGCCTTGACGTGCGGTGGGGCGACGGCGTCGTCGGTCGTGTGCATGATCTCGGTGAGCTCGTACAGCCGCTCGCCGTCCGCTCGCGGGATCCCCATCAGCTCGGCGATGAGCCCCGAGGGCAATCGTCCGGCGATGTCCTGAACGAGGTCGCACTCACCGCGCTCGACGACGTCGTCGACGATCTCGCGGGCGAGCTCCTCGATCCGGCCCCGCAGCGTCTCGGCGTTGCGCGGCGTGAACCCACGGCTGACGAGCAGCTTGAACCGGTCGTGCTGCGGCGGGTCCATGGTCAGCATCATCTGGCGGCTCGCCGCCAGCGCTTCCTCGTTGGACTCGGCCATCATCACCCCGCGGGCCGCCGAGCTGAACAGGCGGGGCTGGCGGCTGACGGTGCGGATGTCGGCGTAGCGGGTGACCGCCCAGAAGCCCGGTCCGACCTGCTCCGGGTGCCAGTGCACCGGATCGTTGCGTCGTAACCAGGCGTACTGGTCCCATGGGTGTCGGCCGTTGAACGCCGCGGTGGCCGTGAGGTCGATCGCCGGCGCGTCGGACCTGGTGTCCGTCATCGCGCCATCTTGGCGCGCGTGCCGGTGGTGCTGGCGCGTCGGCGCCGCGGCTTCTGGGTGCAGATCTTCTCAACCCCTGAGAACAACTGCGCCCAGATTCGCCGCCCGCCCGGCTGAGCCGTCGATGCGCGGCGGGTACTCTCCGCCGCATGCCCGCGCCCGCGACACCCACCCGTGAGTTCGTCACCGGATTGCCGAAGGCGGAGCTGCACGTGCACCTCGAGGGCACGCTCGAGCCGGCGTTGAAGCTGCAGCTGGCCGAGCGCAACGGAATCGACATCGGGCAGCGCACCGTGGACGAGGTCGAGGCGACGTACGAGTTCGACTCCTTGACCAGCTTCCTCGCCGTGTACTACCCGGCGATGCAGGTCCTGCGGGAGGAGCAGGACTTCTACGACCTCGCCCACGCCTACCTGGAGCGCGCCGCGGCCGACGGTGTCCGGCACGTCGAGATGTTCTTCGACCCGCAGGCGCACACCTCGCGGGGCGTGCCGTTCGAGGCGGTCGTCACCGGCTACCACCGGGCGGCCGTGGACGGGGCGCAGCTCGGCGTCGACGCCGACCTGATCATGTGTTTCCTCCGCGACCACAGCGCCGAGAGCGCCGAGAAGACCTTCGAGGCGTCGCTGCCGTTCCGGGACCTGATCCTCGGGGTCGGGCTCGACTCCGACGAGCGCGGCAACCCGCCCGAGAAGTTCGCATCGGTGTTCGCCCGGGCACGCGAGGTCGGGTACCGGCTGACGATGCATTGCGACATCGACCAGGTCGGCAGCATCGACAACATCCGCACCGTCCTCCAGGACATCCGCACCGACCGGATCGACCATGGCACCAACGTCGTCGAGGACCCCTCGCTCGTCGACGAGCTGCGCGCCCGGGGCATCGGGCTGACCTGCTGCCCGATCTCCAACCGCTTCGTCACCAACGACATGAAGGCGCGGGAGATCGGCGACCTGTTGCGCTCCGGGGTGCGGGTCACCGTCAATTCGGACGATCCGGCGTACTTCGGCGGATACGTGGCCGAGAACTACGTCGCCCTGGCCGAAGCGGCCGGGCTGACGAGCGCCGAGGTGGTCACGCTCGCCGAGAACTCGTTCGTGATCTCGTGGGTCGACGACGCGCGCCGAGCGGGCTACCTCGACGAGGTCACCCGGTACGTCGAGCAGTTCAGCGGCTAGCGGCGCCTCGTGGCCGGCGAAGCGACCAGCGTCCTCATCGACGCCGGCATCGTCATCCCGATGGATGGCGGCCGCACCGTCCACGACCCTGGTTCGGTGCTGGTCACCGATGGCGTGATAGCCGCCGTCGGTCCGGTCGACGAGGTCGCCCAGCACCCCGCCGCGGCGACCGTCCCCCGCGTCGACGCGTCGATGCACGCCGTGATCCCCGGCCTGCACAACGCCCACCTGCACTCCGGCCTGCTCCGCGGCACGGCGGAGTCGATGGCGCTGTGGGAGTGGCTCGAGAACCACATCGACCCCGCCCACCGGGCACTGACCCCGGAGATCGCGCGCGCCGCGTCGTACCTGGCCTACACCGAGGCGGTGCGCGGCGGGACGACCTCGGTGCTCGACATGTGGCGGTTCATGGAGGGCTCGGCCGAGGCGGCGACCGAGATCGGCATCCGAGCCACCTTGGCACCGTACGGCGCCGACCGGTACGACTACTTCGAGTCGCTCGAGTCGAACCGGCGGCTGCTCGAGAGCCACCTCGTCGCGGCGGATGGCCGGGTCCGCACGTGGGTCGGGCTGGAGCACCTCTTCTACTGCTCGCCCGAGATGTTCCGTGGCGCCGCCGAGCTCGCCGAGGAGTTCGGCACCGGGATCCACACCCACTCCTCGGAGTCGATCTGGGAGGTCGAGGAGTGCCTGCGCCAGCACCGCCGCCGGCCGATCGAGGAGATGTACCAGCGCGGCATCCTCGGCCCGTCGACGGTGATCGCCCACGCCGTGTGGCTCGACGACCGCGAGGTCGAGGTGATGGCCCAGACCGGCACGGCGATGACCCACTGTCCGTGCTCGAACATGAAGTTGTCCTCCGGCGCCGCCCGCATCGGGCACTACCGCACCAGGGGCGTGGTGTGCGCCCTCGGCACCGACGGCGAGAAGGAGAACAACAACCTCGACATGTTGGAGGAGATGAAGTTCGCCTCACTGCTGCAGAAGGTGACCACGCTGGACCCGACGACCGGGGATCCGTGGGACGTCCTCGACATGGCGACCCGGTCCGGCGCCCGCGCCCTCGGCCTCGCCGACGTGACCGGCTCGCTGGAGGTCGGCAAGGACGCCGACGTCGTCACCGTCGACCTGCGCGGTCCGCACTTCGTGCCCGTCCTCCACGGCGATGACTTCAACGTCGCCGCCCACCTCGTCTTCACCGCCAGCAGCCACGACGTGCGGGATGTGTGGGTCAAGGGCCGCCGGGTGGTCGCCGACAGCACGGTGACGACGGTCGACGCGGCCACCGTCGCCGCCGAGGCCCAGTCCGCCGCCGAGGACCTCTTCGCCCGCCGCCGGGCGCTCACCGGCCGCACGCCGAGCCCGGCCACCGACCTCGGCAAGCCCACTCCCGTCTAAGTCCGCAATTTCCGTCGATGTGAGCCGGTCCTGCGGACCAAGAGCAGAACGGATTCCGGTTCGGCCGCCGCGCCGCGCCCAGGCAGGTCATGGGACCTCCCGCAACAACCGCGCTGACCGACCTCGCCAGTGCCCAACACGGTGTCGTCGCGATCGCCCAGCTCGTCGAGAGCGGCGTGAGCCGCCGCTGGATCGACAACCTCGTCCGGCGAGGACTGTTGCGCCGGGTCGCCCCGGGTACGTACGTGGTGGTTGGATCGGCGCCGACCCGGCTGCAGGATCTCACGGCCGGCTTGATCGCCCTCGGGGACGAGTCGTGGGTCAGCCACGAGGCGGCGGCGAGCCTGCACGGACTTGATCGGTCACGGAACGACGCGGTCGAGTTCACCGTGCTTCGGCGAGCGCGGGGCCGGCGGGTGCCGTTCCGGGTGCACACGGCGGCCGAAGTGCCGCGGATCGACCGGGTGGTGGTCGATGGGTTTCGCTGCCTCTCGGCGACGCGGACGATCATCGACCTCGCCCGGGCCCGGGTCCCTCGGGTGCGCCTGGAGGCGGCGATCGACAGCGCGGTGCGACTCGGGCTGACCTCGCCATCGGTGGTGCTGCGTCGGCTGGGCGAGGTGCGCGGCCCCGGCAGATGGGGCGCGCCCGTGCTCGACGCACTGCTCGTCGACAGCGGCGGTCACACGATGCTCGAACGTCGCTTCCTCGAACTCGTCCGCGAAGCCGGGCTGCCTCGGCCGGCGACGCAGGTCATCCATCGCCGCGACGGCAAGACGTTCGCCCGCGTCGACTTCCTGTTCGAACCGTTCGACGTGGTGATCGAGGTGTCGGGACAACGCGGTCACAGTGCTCCCGCCGAGCGAGCCCGCGACGCCCAACGCCGCAACGAGTTGCAGGACGTCGGGCGCAAGGTGTTCGAGTACACGTGGGGCGACGTCACCGAGCGTCCGGCGTATGTCCGGGGAACGCTCACCTCGCGGCTCCGAAGCGCCGGCTGGAGCCCCTAAGTCCGCAATTTCCGCCGCTGTGAGCGGATCCTGCGGACCAAGAGGGATGAGAGGGGGTGCGATGATGGCCGCATGGGCGATCCGGTCCTTGGCGACAGTTGGATGCCGGTCACCAACGGGCGCGACGTCACGACGGACGCACCCCTCGGCCTGACGTTGCTCGACACCCCGGTCGTGCTCTGGCGCAGCGGCGACGGGACGATCCACGCCGCCCGTGACCAGTGCCCCCACCGCGGGGCGGCGCTCTCGCTGGGGCAGGTCCGCGGCGACACCTTGATGTGCGGGTACCACGGGTGGGTGTACGACGCGGGCGGCCAGTGCGTGTGCCAGCCGGCGAGGCCGGGCCGGACTCCGCCGGCGAACGCCCACCTGGAGATGTTCGCGGTGTGCGAGCGGTACGGCGTCGTGTTCGTGGCCCTCGGCCAGGCACCGGCCGAGCCGCCGGCGTACTTCCCGGAGTGGGACGAGCCCGGCATCCGCCAGTACCACGACGACCCGGTCGTCGTGCACGCGTGCGGCCCCCGCATCGTCGAGAACTTCCTCGACATGGCCCACTTCCCGTTCGTCCATCCGGGCATCCTCGGCGCCGAGTCGCACACCGAAGTCCGCGACTACAAGGTGGCGACCAACGCCGACGGCATCGAGGTGACCGACTGCTGGTTCTGGCAGCCGGCCGCCACACCGGGCTCCACGGGCGGCGCCGACGTCGAGTACCGCTACCGGGTGCCGCACCCCTACGTGGCGACGCTGACCAAAGTGCCGACCGACGGAGCGGCCGGCTTCTCGTTGATGATCATGGCGTCGCCGCTCGACGAGGAGCACTGCCGGGCGTGGATGGTCGGCGCGTTCACCGACCCCGACGTGACCACCGAGGACTTCTGCGCCTTCAACCACCGCATCTTCCTGCAGGACATCCCGATCCTCGAGTCCCAGCACCCGCGCCCGCTGCCCCTCGACCCCACCGCCGAGCTGGCCCAGCACGCCGACCGGGCGTCGTCCGCCTACCGCCGGTGGCTGGCGGACCTCGGCCTCACGTACGGCACGATCCCCCGGAGCGACGCGTATGACTGAAGCGACGGACGACCACCTGCGCCGGCTCCCGAAGGTCGAGCTGCACTGCCACCTCGAGGGGGCGGCGAGAGCGTCGACGATCGCCGACCTGGCCCGGCTTCACGGCGTCGACCTCCCGGTGGACGACCCCGCCGACCTGTACCAGTTCACCAGCCTCAACCAGTTCCTCTCGATCTACGACATCATCTGCGCCAGCCTGCGCACCGCCGACGACTTCCGCCGGATCACGTACGAGGCGCTCGAGGACGGCGCCGCCGCCGGCGTGCGCTACCGCGAGATGTTCTTCTCCCCCGGCTTCGTCATCCGCCTCGGCGTCCCGGTCGAGACGGTGTGGGAGGGCATCAAGGCCGGCGTCCTCGACGCCCGCCGCGACCTCGACATCAACTGCCGGATGATCCTCGACTTCGACAAGCCGTCCGGACCCGCCCACGCCATGGAGATGGCGGCATTCGCCGGCTCGGAGCCGGACCGCGACCTCCTCGTCGGGATGGGTGCCGACTCCGTCGAGCGGGGAATCGACCACGCCGCGTTCGCCGCCGCGTTCACCGAAGCCGCCCGCTACGGGCTGCGGCGCACGATCCACGCCGGTGAGGATGGGCCGGCCGAGAACATCGCCATCGCCGTGCGCCAACTCGGGTGCGAGCGCATCGACCACGGCTTCCGCCTCCTCGACGACACCGACCTCACCGCCGAGATCGTCGAACGCCAGATCCCGCTCGACGTCTGCCCGACCTCGAACGTCGTCATCGCCAACGTGGTGTCGTCCGTGGCCGAGCACCCCTTTGACCGGCAACGGGACGCCGGCGTCCTCGTCACCCTCAACTCCGACGACCCGGGGATGATGCGGTTCGACGTCGCCGACGAGTACGTCGCCGTCGCCCGGGCCTACGGCTATTCGTTGGAGGACATGGAGGCGATCAGCCTGTCCGGAATCGACGCCTGCTGGGCCCCCGCCGACGAGAAGGCCGAGTTGCGCTCCCGCTTCGAGGGGGAGTTCGACCAGCTCCGCGCCGAGCACGGCCTGCCCTCGCGGTAGGAGCCCGTCAGTTCACACGGGCGCAACAAAGGGGGTGTTCCGGCGCCACTACGATCGCCGCCGGGGCCTGCACCGTGGCCCGTTGAGGGATTTAGGGGAGGACTGATGAACGCTCGACGGCAACCCCGTGGGCTGATCCTGCCGAAGGCGCCGAACGTGAGCCGGCGCGACCTGCTCCACCTGGGCGCGGTGGCGGCCGCCGGCGTCCTCGTCGGCGGCAACGTGCTGGCCGCGTGCGGTGACGACGACGACGGCGGCGCCGCCGGCACGACACCGGGAACGGCAGGAACGACCCCAGGGACCACCGGCGGCACGCCCGCCGGAACCACCCCGGGTACCGCTCCCGGCACGTCCGCGGGGACGCCGGCGACCGGCACGGGACAGCCATTGGACGTGCTGCGGCTCGGCTTCGCCTACATCGGACCGATCAACGACAACGGCTGGACCCAGGAGCACCACCGCGGCCGGCAGTACGTGTTCGACAAGCTCGGCGACAAGGTCACCGGGAAGTACGTCGAGAACGTCATGTTCGACCCCGCCCAGACGACGCCGATCTTCGAGGACCTGGCGGCCAACCACGACATGGTGATCGCCAACACCGAGTACGCGTCGTTGCTCTCCGACGTCGCCAAGAAGCACCCGGACGTCCACTTCCTGGAGTGCGACGGGCACACCTACCTCGACAACCTGTACTCGTACTACCTGCGGCACGTCCAGCCGGCGTACGCCCTCGGCGTCGCCGCGGCGCTGCTCAACGAGGGCACGCCGACCAAGATCGGCTACATCGGGGCGTTCCCGACGGCGACGGCATACAACGACGTCAACGGTTTGGTCCTGGGTGCTCGCACGATCGACCCAGACGCCACGGTCAAGGCCGTCATGATCAGCTCGTTCTTCGATCCGCCGAAGGCGACGGCGGCGGCGAACGCCCTGCTGGGGGAGGACATCAACTTCCTCTTCGCGGTGATGGACGAGCCGTCGTTCCTCCAGGTGGCCAACGACAAGGGCGTCTGGGCCGCGGCGTGGAACACCGACGTGCGGCAGTTCGGGCCCGACGTCTACGTGAACAACTTCCAGCTCGAGTTCGGTCCGTACTACCTCGAGCAGGCCAAGGCCGCGCTGGCAGGCACGTGGACAGCCAAGAAGCAGCCCGACCTGCTGCCGCTCGACCTGGGCGACTGGGGCGACAAGGTGCCCCAAGACGTCAGCGCCGAGGTCGACAAGCTCCGGCCCCAGTTGGTCGACGAGACGCTCAACCCGTACACGGGCCCGATCAAGGACAACACGGGGGCGGAGCGGCTGGCCGAGGGCGAGACCCTCGACGCCCAGCAGGCGTACCTCATCGACTGGGCCGCTGAGGGTGTATCCGGCGTCGAGGGCTGACGAAGGGGGCGCCGGCGTCGCGGGCGGCACCGCCCCGATCGTCGTCGCCAGCCACGTTTCGAAGAGCTTCGACGGGGTTCCGGCCCTGTCCGACGTGGACCTCGAGCTCCGCGCGGGCGAGGTGCACGTGCTGCTCGGTGAGAACGGCGCCGGCAAGACGACGCTCTCCAACATCCTCGCCGGCATCTACCGCGCCGACACCGGCGTCGTCGAGATCGACGGCGTCGAGCATCACTTCCACTCGCCGGCCCAGGCGATCGCCGCCGGCATCGGGATGGTCCACCAGCACTTCAAGCTCGTCGCCCCGATGACGGTGGCCGAGAACATCCACATGGGGTGGGGCGCGACCCCGCGACGGGTGACCCGCCGCGAGCTCGTCGCTCGCACGAACGACCTCAGCAAGGAGTTCGGCATCCGCGTCGACCCTGACGCCAAGGTCTGGCAGCTCTCGGTCGGGGAGCAGCAGCGCGTCGAGATCCTCCGTGTCCTCGCTCGCGGCGCCCGGATCCTCATCCTGGACGAGCCCACCGCCGTGCTGACGACCGCCGAGGCCGGCGAACTGTTCGACGTGATCCGCCGGCTGGTCGCCGGCGGCCGCACGGTGGTGTTCATCTCGCACAAGCTCAACGAGGTGCTCGAGATCGGGGACCGCATCACGGTCCTGCGCAACGGTCGACGCGTCGTCACGCGCGACTCGGCCGGGGCGACGGTCCGCGAGCTGGCGCGGATGATGACCGGCGAGGAGCGCGTGCTCACGGTGGAGCACCGCGACACCTCCGCCAACGCTCCGGTGCTCGAGCTCCGCGGGGTCTACGCGATGAGCTCGCGCGGCTTGACCGCGCTCCACGACGTGAATCTGACCATCCGGGCGGGGGAGATCCTCGGGATCGCCGGGGTGTCCGGGAACGGCCAGTCCGAGCTCGCCGAGGTGCTCACCGGGCTGCGCCCGGCCGAAGCCGGTGAGGTGCTGATCGCGGGGGAACCGATGACCCGCGCCGACTCCCGATCCTTCGCCGAAGCCGGTGTCGGCAGCATCCCGGAGGATCGCATCGGGACGGGGCTGGTGCGCACGGCACCGGTCCGGGACAACGCCATCCTGCGGCACTACCGCAGCCCCGAGCTGTCGGGTCGGGTCGCGCTGAACCGGTCGGCAATCGTCCGATTCGCCCGCGCGCTCGTGTTGAAGGGCCGAATCCAGACACCGTCGCTGGCCGCCGTGACGGGCATCCTGTCGGGCGGCAACCAGCAACGGCTGATCGTCCATCGAGAGGCACTCGTCGCCAAGTCGGCCTTCGTCGCGATGCACCCGTCGCGTGGCCTCGACGTGGGCGCCGCGCAGGACGTCCAGGAGACCCTCCTTGCCGCCCGCGAGGACGGCTGTGCGATCCTCCTCATCTCCGACGACCTCGACGAGGTGCTGCTGATGAGCGACCGGATCGCCGTGATGTACGAGGGACGCATCGTCGGTGTCTTCGACCGGAGGGACGCCGACCGGGAGGAGCTCGGCCTGCTGATGGGTGGACACGCCCCGCCGACCGAAGACGCCGGGGCCGCGGGGGCGGAGCGCCGATGACGGCGGCTTCGAGTCCGCTGCCCGCGGCGGCCACGAAGACGTGGCGACTGGAACGCCGCACCACGGTGACGCCGGGGCAGGCGGCGCTGGCGCGGGTCGCGGGTGTGGTCGTGGCGCTGATCATCTCCGGGGCGATCATCGCCCTCACCGGACGCAGCGCCCCGAGCCTGTTGTGGAAGGGGATCGACGGCACGTTCGGCGCCCGGCAGAGCCTGGACGAGATGCTCCTCCTGCTCACGCCGATCCTGATGAACGCACTGGCGGTCCACATCGCCCTGCGGATGAAGATCTGGAACATCGGGTCCGAGGGCCAGTTCTTCATGGGGGCCTGGGCGGCGACCGGGGTCGGCATCCACTGGGACGGGCCCCGCTGGGTGGTGCTCATCGCGATGGCTCTGGCCGCGATCGTCGCCGGCGCGGCGTGGATGCTCGTGCCGGCGCTGGCCCGGGCGCACTGGCAGGTCAACGAGATCATCACGACCCTGTTGCTGAACTTCGTCGCCATCCAGTGGGTCGCCTGGTTCAGCTTCGACATCTGGCGGGACCGCGCCGCCGCCGTTGTCCAGTCCACCCCGGTCGTCCACGCGCGGCTGCCGTTCTTCCCGGGGTCCCACACGCTCTACGTCGGCATCTTCGTCCCGCTGATCATCGCCGCGGTGATGTTCTTCCTGTTCCGATCGACGCGTTGGGGCTACGAGGTCGACATGATCGGCGGCAACCCGCGCGCGGCCGACTTCGCCGGGATCCGCGTGACCCGCCGCATCGTCGTCGTGATGCTGATCTCGGGCGCGATCGCCGGGCTGTCGGGCATGCTCCACCTCGCCGGGCCGGCGCAGCGGCTCAACTCGTCGATCTCCAACAACTACGGCTTGTCGGGGTTCATCGTCGCCGCCCTCGCCGGCAGCTCGGTCGTGGCGGTGGTGGTCGGCTCGGTCTTCATCGCCTCGCTGCTGCACGCCGGGACCACCCTGCAGGCCGACGGGCTGTCGGTGTTCATCATCGCCGCGGTCTACGGGCTGGTCCTGCTCGGCATCGCCGTGGGCGAGGTCGCCGCCCGCTTCCGCCTGGTGCGGGCCGGGGCCGTCATGGGGCGGGCTCCGTGAGCCTGGTCGCCGACATCCTCGAGACCGCCCTGCCGGCGAGCACCAGCGTGGCCCTGGCCGCGTCGGGCGAGATGATGAACGAGCGGGCCGGCACGTTGAACCTGGGGCAGGAGGGTGTGCTGAGCCTCGGTGCGGTGGCCGCGTTCATCGTCGGGACGAACACCCGGAACCCGTTCCTCGCCCTCGCCGTCGGCGCGCTGGTTGGAGCGCTCGCCGGCGTCGTGTTCGCGACCACGGCGGTGGCGGTCCGGGCCAACCAGGTGCTGGCCGGCCTGGCCTTGGCCGTCGGCGGTGTCGGGCTCGCCAACCAGCTCGGCAACGGGCGGCAGGGCGCGCTGCTGATCAGCCGGTTCGAGTCGGTCGAGATCCCCGTGCTCAGCGACATCCCGGTCGTCGGACACGCGCTCTTCGACCAGGACCCGGTCGTCTACTTCGCCTTCTACGTGCTCCCGGTCGTGCTGTGGTACCTGCTCTTCCGCACCCGTCATGGCGTCAACCTGCGGGCCGTCGGCGAGAACCCGGCCGCCGCCGACGCGGCCGGCGTGAACGTCACAGGGATCCGGTTCAGCTACGCCGTCGTCGGGGCGGCGCTGTCCGGTGCCGGCGGAGCCCACCTGGTGCTCGGGTACACCCAGAACTGGTCGATCGGAGTGGTCAGCGGTGCCGGGTGGGTCTCCCTCGCCGTGGTGATCTTCGCCGCCTGGCGACCGTTCCTCGTCGTCCTCGGCGCGCTGCTGTTCGGTGCGATGACGTCGCTCGGCTTCGTCGCTCAGGCCCGGGGCTGGGACATCCCGAGCTACGTGCTGGCGATGCTGCCGTACCTCGTCACGCTCGCCCTGATCCTGATCTCGGCGGGACTGGCGGGATTCGGCCGCCGGGTACGAGCCAGTGCCGCCCCGGCGTCACTCGCCGTGCCGTACTTCCGCGAGGACCGCTGACGCCCGCGTCCATCTGGGCGACCGGCCGGACCAGGCGAACGCATCGGACCGAGGATCCCTCGGCGGTGACGCCCGCCGCAGTACGTTCCGACGCCGCATGGACGCGGCGCAACCGTCACCTCGTGGCCGCCCGCCCGGTGACGTTCGCGCCCGCCGCCCACCGCATCGCCCGGGTGTCCGAACCCTGCCGGCGACGCACCCGGCGGTGCGGTGGGCAACTCGGCGGCCCGCCGCGAGGGTCGCCCACCGGCCGCGACGCCCGTCCCGATCGGACGAGATCCGCCGGTCGCTGAATCGGGGACCGGATCGGGGCTTCCGTCCGGACATCGAAGGCCTCCGGGCGCTCGCCGTCACCGCCGTGATCGCGTACCACGCCGAGCTGCTCGGCGTGCGCGGGGGCTTCATCGGCGTCGACGTGTTCTTCGTCGTCTCCGGCTTCCTGATCACCCGGCTGATCATCGGCGAGCTGGCGGCGCGCGCCTGTCGCTGCGATCGTTCTGGGCGCGGCGGGCCCGCCGGCTCCTCGCCGCGTCGGCCCTGGTTGTCGGGGCGACCGCGCTCGGGTCGCACCTCGTCCTCCCGCCGCTCACCCAACGGTCGGTGGTGACCGACGTGGTCGCCGCGGCGACGTTCTCCTCCAACTTCGTGTTCGCCGGCCGGCTGGGGAGTTACTTCGGCGCCCAGCTCGCCGCGTCCGCCCCCTCGCCGCTGCTCCACTTCTGGTCGCTCGCCGTCGAGGAGCAGTTCTACCTGTGCTGGCCACCGCTCCTCGTCCTCCTCACCCGGCGCCCCCGCCAGTACCGGCGGCTCGTGCTGGTCACCGTCGTTGCCGTCGGCATCCTCGGCTTCGCCCTCGCCGCGTGGATGACGCCGAGGTATCCGTCGTGGGCGTTCTTCCTCCTCCCCACGCGCATGGGCGAGCTGCTCGCGGGCGCGCTGCTCGCCATCGTCGGATCACAGGTGCGGCGGATTCCCGCCACGGTCCGGCGGCCGTTGCGTGGGCCGGTCTCGCCATCGTCGTCGCGGCGTGCTTCCGCTTCGACGAGACGATGTTGTGGCCCGGCACCGCCGTCCTCGTTCCCGTGCTCGGCACCACGGCCGTCATCGTCGGCGGCTCCGTCACCCGGCTGTGGTGGTCGCCGGCCCGCCCGCTGGGCACAACGGGGTTGCAGTGGATCGGGCGGCACTCCTACGCCCTGTACCTGGCACTGGCCGGTGCTCGTCCTGGCCGAGGCCCGCTGGGGTCCGCTCCACTGGACCGAGCGTTCGGCGGCCGTCGCCGTCGGGCTGTCGGCGCTCTCGCTGCGGTTCGTCGAGGATCCGGTCCGGCACGCCCGCACGCTCGTGGCCTCCCCCGCCCGCAGCCTGACGTTCGGCGGGGCGATGGTGCTGGCGATGCTGCTGTCCGGATGGGCGCTGGCCCGCTCGATCCCACCGTTCGACGGCGGTGAAGCGGCGGCGACCCCCGAGCTGGTCGCCTCACCGCTCACCACGGCGTCGGCACCGGCCGAAGACCCGCCCCCGGCAACGGCGCGGGATCGGCCCCACCGCAGGACGCCGCGGTCGACCGCGCCCCCGACGACGCTGCCACCGCTCGCCAAGCCCGACGCCCCGACGGGCGACCTCGCCCGGCTCGTCACCTCGATGCAGCGGATCCTCGCCGGCGCGGCCGAGCCGGCGCCGGTGCCCTCGAACCTGCGACCGTCCCTGACCGACGCCCGCAACCGAGCCCTGCCCTACACCCACGGGTGCGTGAACGTCGGGGTCAACGCCCGGCTGCAACCGTGCGACTTCGGCGTGCGCGGCGCCAAGCGCACGATCCTCCTCTACGGCGATTCCCACGCGGTGCAGTGGTTCGAGCCGCTCGAACGGATCGCCCAGCAGCGCGGCTACCACCTCGTCCTCCTGGCCAAGGGCGGCTGTCCGGTCGTCGACGTCGTCGTGCCGACCCCCGTGCTGCGGTACACGTGCCCGCCGTACCGCGACAGCGCGATCGCGTGGATCGCGGAGAACCGGCCGGACGTGGTCGTGGTCTCCAACTCGTACGTGCAGTACACCGACGACGCCGAGACGTGGGCGGCGGGTGCTGAGACCACGCTCGCCCGCCTCGCCGAGGTCGCCCCCCACCTCGTGGTGATCGGTGACAACCCGGCGAGCCGCACCGACCCGCCGGCCTGCCTCTCGGGTCACGTCGACGACGCGTCGGCGTGCGCCACCGCCCGATCGCAGGCCGTGCGACCCGACCGCATCAGCGGCGAGGTCGCCGCGGCGCGCGCCAACGGCGCCACGTTCGTCGACACCACGGACTGGTTGTGCACGCCCGACACGTGCCCGGTCGTCATCGGCGACTTGCTCGTGCTCCGGGACGAAACCCACCTCACACCGCCGATGGCCGAGTTCCTGACGCCGCTACTGGACGCCGCCCTGACCCCGGTGTTCAGAGCCGTGGGGTGATCACGTCGGCGGGATGGCGCACCGCGGTCCAGGCCCGGCGCTCGGCCGACTCCTTGGCCGCCTCGACGACGAGGGCGACGGCCAGCCCGTCCTCGAACGACGGCGATGTAGACGTCTCACCGCGGGCGATCGCGGCGAGGGCGCGGGACGCCCCGATCGTGAAGACGTCGCGGTAGCCGATCCCCTGGCCGGGCACGGGGATGAACCGCCCGACGTCGGGCTGTCCCCCACCGATGAGCACGGACCGGTAGCCGTTCATCGGATCGGACACGTCCCCCACGAGCACCTCGACCTGATTGAAGCGCTCCCACGAGAACCGCACGGCGCCCCGCTCGCCGACGAGGTCGAAGCCGAGGTCGCACTTGTGGCCGCGCAGCGCCCAGCTCGCCTCGACGATCCCGCCGGCGCCGCTCTCGAAGTCGACCAGCATCGACACGAGGTCGTCGACACCCGGAGTCGGTTGGTCGCGGCGGACGAGCTCCCGGGTCGTCGCGGCGACGGAGGTGATCTCGCCGCACAGGTGGCGGGCGATGTCGATGATGTGCGAGCCGAGGTCGGCGAGGGCGCCGGCGCCCGCCTCCGGCAACCGCGCCCGCCAGGCGAGATCGTGGCTCGGGTCGGCGGCGTAATCCTGGAGCATCCACCCCCGGAAATGCCGGACCGGCCCGAGCTCACCGGACTCGATCAGCTCCCGGGCCCAGCTGATCGCCGGCCAGAGGCGGTAGTAGAAGCACACCTGGGCCACCCGCCCGGCCGCGCCGGCGGCCACGACCATGTCTCGCGCCGCGGCCCCGCGGTGGGCGAGCGGCTTCTCGCAGATCACGTGCTTGCCGTGGGCGAGCGCGTCGCACGCGACCTCGGGATGCAGCGCGTTCGGCACGCAGATGTCGACCACGTCGACGTCGTCGGCGCGGGTGACCTCGCGCCAGTCGTGGTGGCTGCGCCGCCACCCCCACCGGCGGGCGAGATCGTCGGCGCGGGTTCGATCGAGGTCGGCCACCGCCACGAGCTGCACGTCCCGCGGGACCTCGGGATAGGTCCCGGCCACGGTTCGGTAGCCGGCACTGTGGGTGTCGGCGATGCGCCCGGCGCCGACGATGCCGATGCGGACGACGTCAGCGTCGGCCATCGCGTTGCCGGATGGTGTCGAGCACGGCGAGGCTGCGACAGAGGTCCTCGAGGGGCCGTCCGCTGCCGGGAACCCGGTCCTGCTCGATCGTGGCGTAGCCGTCGTAGGCGGCCGCGTCCAACGCGGCCAGCACGGCCGTCAGGTCGACCACTCCCTCGCCGAGCGGGCAGAACACGCCGGCCCCGATCGCGGTCCAGAAGTCGAGCCCTTCGCGCTCCACCCGGGCCAGTACCTCGGGACGGACGTCCTTGAAGTGGACATGCCCGATGCGATCCGCGTACCGGCTGATGGCGGGCGCCGGATCGATTCCCGCGTAGGCGAAGTGACCGGAGTCGACGCACAGATCGAGGTCGGTGTCGTCGAGCAATCGGTCGACCTCGTCCTCGAACTCGAGATAGCCACCGACGTGCGGGTGAACGACCGGTCGGAGCCCGCGGCGACGAGCGATCTCGGCGATCTCGGCGATCCGATCGAGCATCGCCTTCCACGCGTCGTCGCCGAGCCGGGGCGACCCGCTCGAGCGGCCGGCCGTGCGCACCCGCACCTCGTCTGGACGGTCGATGATGACGAGCACGCCGCCCCCGGCCGCGGCGACGAACCGGGCGACCCGCTCGGCGACGCCGAGGACCCGGTCCCGCTGGCTCGGATCGTGCAGGTCGTCGAAGATGAACGACCCGACCGACCGGAGCCGTCGACTCGCCAAGGCGGCGTGGAGCGTGGCCGCGTCCTCGGGCAGGTAGCCGACCGGTCCGAGCTCGAGTGCTCCGACGGCCGACGACTCGATGTCGTCGAGAACCTGTTCCCACGCGGGGTTGTCCGGCGAGTCGGCGAAGTCGACTCCCCACGACACGGGGCTGGCGGCGATCCGGATCGCCGAACCGGGGCGCTCGGGCATCGCCCCATCATGGCCGTTCGCTCAGCTCGTGAGCTCGAACCGCCTGGCGCCCGACCAGGGGCCAGGATTCCCGTCGCCGTCGTTGGCGCGCACGCGCCACCACATCCGCGTCGTCGGCAGCGTGCTGCTACCGGGGCTCAGCTGGGACGGCGCGCACGGTGGAATACCCACCGCCGATCCCGTCGGCGTTGAAGCCTGGCCGCGCCGAACAGCGTGCCGTCAGGCAGCGAGTTGGTCGCCAGCTGTGACGGCGTGGAGGTGGCGGCGCAGACGAGCGGGGCGGCGAAGTCCGATCGTCGGTGGCCCTCGAGCGGCGGCTCCGGGAGCTGACGCTTTTCGACAACTGTTGTCAGAAAACGACAGTTCCTGTCGCTCTGTGGCAAGAGTTGAGGAAGGACGACACGGGTCAGTCGTCGGAGCCGTGGCCGCTGCTGCCGCTGCTGCCGCGATGGTGCTGACCGAGCCGGCAATCGCGAAGGCGGCGCCTCCGGTCGCGGCGAGGGCGGTGGCGGCGAGAACGGCGGGGAGTAGATGACGTGGCATGTCCCCAACAATCAGTTCTCGCCGGTCCCAGCCGGTAGTGGACCATGGTGCCAGCACCGCAGGTAGGGTGCTCAGGAAGGGGCCGTGAGCTGGGGCAAGGGACGTGCGATGACGACGATGCTCGGACCACTGCGCAGGGCACGACGGGTCGCCGCGACGGCGACCGCCGTCCACTGCGGTGACGTCGAACTCACCTACGAGGAGATGTGGGACCGCTGCCGGCGGCTGGTGGGCGGGCTCAGTGATCTGGGGTTGAGCGCCGGCGACCGCGTGGCCGTGGTCGGCCCCAACTGCCACCGCTACCTCGAGCTGTACCAGGCGGTGCCGGGAGCCGGCATGGTCCTCGTGCCGCTCAACCAGCGACACACCGAGGCCGAGTTGCGCTACGCGATCGAGGACGCCGGCGTCGCCGTCCTGTTCGCCGGCCGTGACGTCGGCGACGCCGCGGCGAGCGTGAAGCACGTGATCGACCTGGGCGAGGAGTACGAGCGGGTGCTGGCCGACAGCGATCCCGCTGACCTGCCCGACGACCTGCCGGAGGACACCCTCGCCGGCCTCTTCTACACTGGAGGGACGACGGGCGCGGCGAAGGGCGTGATGCTCACCCATCGGAACCTGGTGGCAAATGCCTTCCACTACCAGGCCTTCACCCCGTTCCGCCCCGAGACGTGCTGGCTGATCGCGGCCCCGCTGTTCCACGCCGCCGGCTCCGTCGCCGTGCTGGCCACCATCTGGCACGGCGGCCGCCACGTCGTTCTGCCCGTGTTCGACCCCAACGCCGCCCTCGACCTCGTCGAGCGCCACGGCGTGACCGACACCCTCGTCGTCCCGACGATGCTCGCCGCGATGAGCGAGGCCCAGCTCGCCCGCCCGCGCGACATCGGGACCCTGCGCACGATCAGCCACGGCGGATCGCCGATCGCGACCGAGACGCTGCGCCGGGCCCACCAGGCGTTCCCCGACGCCGAGCTCCAGCACCTCTACGGCGCCACGGAGACCGCCCCGATCGCCACCGCGATGCGCGGCGAGCAGCACCTCCTCGACGCGCCGCAGGCCCGCTCGTGCGGCCAGCCGGCGGTCGGGGTCGAGGTGGAGGTGGCGGCGCCGGACGGGACCCGGCCGCCCGACGGCGAGGTGGGCGAGGTGCTCATCCGGGGGCCGAACGTGATGGCCGGCTACTGGAACAAACCGACCGAGACCGCGGCCGCGCTCGTCGACGGTTGGTACCGCTCGGGCGACCTCGGCTACCTGGACGCCGAGGGGTACCTGTACCTCGTCGACCGGGCCAAGGACATGATCGTGACCGGCGGCGAGAACGTGTACAGCACGGAGGTGGAGGACGTGCTCTTCAGGCATCCGGCCGTGCTCGAGGCCGCCGTGTTCGGCGTGCCCGATGAGCGGTGGGGCGAGGCCGTCTACGCGGTCGTCGTGCCCCGCGCCGCGGTCGATCCCGACGAGCTCGTTCGGCACTGCCGGCAGACGATCGCCGGGTACAAGGTGCCGAAGCAGATCGAGTTGCGCACCGAACCACTGCCCAAATCCGGGGCCGGGAAGGTGCTGAAGCGGGAGCTGCGCGAGCCGTTCTGGCAGGGACACGCCAGTCGGGTCGGAGGCACGTGACGGGCGACATCGAGGAGATCTACGACGCGCTGACGGACGGGCGGCGCCGCTTTCGGCGCGTGGCGGAGCTCGTCTACGCCGCCGCCGAGCGCTTCCCGGGGCTGGTGCCGACCCGGGACGCGATCGACGAGGAGCGGACGCGGCTGCAGAAGGACAAGCTCGGGCTCGAGATCGCGCAAGGCGACTTCGTCGCCCGGGTCCTCGCCCACCCCCGCACCGGCCCCCACCTGCTCTACGCGATGTCGCAGCCCCGACCCGAGGCCATCGAGCGGCTGGCCGACCTGCGGCGGGCCGGGTGCGTCGACCTCGGGCCGATGCGCGTCGACCGCACGGGCACCGTCGGTGTCGTGACGATCCAGAACCACGCCTTCCTCAACTCGGAAGACGACGTCTCGACGCGAGCGATGGAGGTGGCCGTCGACCTGGTGTTGCTCGACGAGTCGATCGAGGTCGGCGTGCTGCGCGGCGCCCCGGCGACTCACCCGAAGCACGCCGGCCGACGCATCTTCGGCGCCGGGATCAACCTCACGCACCTGTACCACGGCAAGATCTCGCTCGTCGAGTTCATGATCGAGCGCGAGCTGGGTGTGGTCAGCAAGATGTACCGCGGCCACGACCTCGGCGACCCGGCCGGCGGTCTGCTCGAGGATCGGCGGGAGAAGCCGTGGATCGCGGCCGTCGAGTCGTTCGCCATCGGCGGTGCGTGCCAGTGGCTGCTCGTGATGGACCGCGTGATCGCCGAGCAGGGCTCGTACTTCAACCTGCCCGCCCGCAAGGAAGGGATCATCCCCGGATGCGCGAACCTCCGGCTGCCGAGGATGGTCGGTGAGCGGATGACACGCCAGGCGATCTTCTTCAACCGTGACTTCCCGGCGGACAGCCCGGAGGGCCGGCTGATCGCCGACGTGGTCGTGCCGGGTGAGGACGTCGAGGGTGCGGTCGAGCGGGCCGCCGCCGAGCTGACGAGCGCCGGTACCACCAGCCTGCTCGCCAACCGCAAGGCGCTGCGGGTGGCCAGCGAGCCCCTCGACACGTTCCGGCGCTACATGAGCAACTACGCGCGCGAGCAGGCCCGCTGCCTCTACAGCCCTGCCCTCATCGACAACCTCGAACGCAACTGGGACGCCAAGCACCGATCGCCGTGACCGACCGCACGACCGTCCGCGACGCCACGTATGCGCTGCTCCGCACGCACGGCATGACGACCGTGTTCGGGAACCCGGGCTCGACGGAGTTGCGGATGTTCAAGGACGCGCCCGACGACTTCCGCTACGTGCTCGCCCTGCAGGAGTCGTCGGCCGTGGCGATGGCGGACGGCTACGCCCAGGCGACGGGCAACGCGGCGTTCGTGAACCTCCACTCCGCCGTCGGCGTCGGGCATGCCCTTGGCAGCATCTTCACGGCGATGCGCAACGCCACGCCACTCGTCATCACCGCCGGCCAGCAGACCCGGGCGATGCTGCCGACGCAGCCGTTCCTGTTCTCCGAGCAGGCCACCGAATTGCCGAAGCCCTACGTCAAGTGGAGTTCGGAACCGGCGCGGGCCGCCGACGTCCCGGCCGCCATCGCCCGCGCCTACCACACCGCGATGCAACCGCCATGCGGTCCGACGTTCGTCTCGGTCCCCGAGGACGACTGGGACCGGGAAGCGGATCCCGTCGATGGGCGACGTGTCGCCGGTGGCTTCGTCGGCGATGACGCGGTGCTGCGCACGGTCGCCGAGGCACTGCGCGCCAGCGACCGCCCGGCCATCGTCGTCGGGCCCGCCGTGGACCGCGACGGCGCGTGGGACGCCACCGTCGAGCTGGCCGAGCGCTGTGGCGCGGTCGTCTGGGTCAGTCCGCTCTCGAGCCGGTGCAGCTTCCCCGAGGACCATCCCGCTTTCGCCGGCTTCCTGACGCCGCAGCGCTCCACGCTGGTCCGTCAGCTCGCCGGGCACGACGTCGTGCTGGTCCTCGGCGCCCCGGTGTTCACCTACCACGTCCACGCCGACGGACCGTTCGTCGCAACGGGTACCACGCTGTACCAGCTCGTCGACGACCCGCAGGCGGCGGCGATGGCCCCGGTCGGGACCGCCGTGCTCACGACCCTGCGCGCCGGGGTGACCGCGCTGCTCGGTCACCTCGGACCTGAGCGCCGAGATCCGTCGACCGAACGGGAACGGCCGGCGCCCCCACCGGCGAGCGACCCGATCTCGGGTGCGTTCGTGATGCACACGGTGGCCCAACTGATGCCGGCCGACGCCGTGATCGTCGAGGAAGCGCCGTCGCATCGCAACGCGATGCACGACCACCTGCCGATCCGGACGAGCGGTGGCTTCTACTGCACCGCGAGTGGAGGTCTCGGCTACGCCCTGCCCGCGGCGGTGGGTGTGGCCCTCGGCGATCCGTCGCGGCGGGTGATCTGCCTGTTGGGCGACGGCTCCAGCCTGTACTCGATCCAGGCGTTGTGGACCGCGGCCCAACACGATCTGCCGATCGCGTTCGTGATCCTGAACAACCAGGGCTACGCCGCGCTGAAGGCGCTCGGCCAGGACATGGACGTCGCCAAGCCACCGGGCGTCGACCTGCCGGGACTGGGGTTCGCCGAGCTCGCCGCCGGCTTCGGCTGCGCCGCTCGCACGGTCACCCAGGCCGACGAGCTCGCTCCCGCGCTCCATTGGGCGCTCGACACTCCCCGCCCGACCGTGACCGAAGTCCGCATGGACGCGGCGGTCCCCCGCCTCTACTGATCTGGTTCTGATCGCGATTCGGGTTCACCGCTGGTACCTGATCGCGATCAGAACCCGTACGAGAACGTGACGGCGTGAGTTCACGGCAGTCCGCGATGGCGGTCGGGCGGGCGCGTATATCTACGGCATGGACGAAATCGACGTCGTGGATGAGCCCGAGCTGCGACCACTCGGCGAGTCCCGTTGGCCCCCGGCGATCGCGGTGGTTGTGTTCCTGATCCTGAACGTCTCGCTGCGGATCTGGCTGCCGGACGAGCACGCGACCACGCTGCCGTGGCTCCTTCCGGTGGTCGAGGTCGTCCTGCTCGGCGTGCTGGTCTTCAGCGATCCGATCCGCACAGACCGGCGTTCGCAACAGCTTCGTCGGACCGCGATCGCGCTGATCGCGCTCCTCATCGCAGCGGCGTTGTTCTCGACGGCCGTGCTCATCGCCCACCTCGTCAACGGCGACCCACAGACCAACTCAGGGGGGAGGCTGCTCGCCGCCGGCAGCCTCGTCTGGATCGGAAACGTCCTCGCCTTCTCGTTGCTCTACTGGGTGTTCGACTCGGGCGGACCGACCGCCCGGGCGCACCACCAGCGTCCCCACCCGGACTTCGTGTTTCCACAAACGGAGAGCCCCGACCTGGTGCCCGAGGGCTGGCACCCGGTGTACGTCGACTACCTCTACCTCGGTTTCTGCACGAGCACGGCCTTCAGCCCCACCGACGTCCTTCCGTTCAGCCATTGGGCCAAACTCGCCATGGCGGTGCAGTCGGCAGCGTCGCTGGCCGTCATCGGTCTGGTGATCGCGAGGGCTGTGAACGTGTTTGCCTGATGGGCGTCCGCCAACTGGGCGCGAGATCGTTTCACCAGGCATTCTGGGCGGGGCCCGGCCTGGTCAGATCGAGAAGTTCACCGGCGACGTCGCCACCCAGGTCAGGGTGCCGACCAGGACGGCACATCCGAGGGTCACCATCACCGCCCGCAACCGTGGGGTCGTCAACTTGGTGCTGATGCCGGCGAAGAACAACGAGACCGAGAACAGCACGACCGCCAAGACGTAGTTGGTGGCTCGTTGAACGTCCCGTTTCATGTCCTCGGAGTGACCGTCAGCCTGCGCGCCCAGTTCGTCGGCTTGGGCCCGGGCGGCGGGCTGGTACTCGGGCATCGCGAACGGGGTGGCCGGCGCCGAGGGGTTCCGGAGGGGCCGGGTGGCGATCCACGCCTCGAACGCCGGCTTGAACTCGGGGCGGAACCGCTGCTCGTAGAACCGGGCCAACGCCGCCCGGCCGGAGGCTCGGGCGTCGACCCACTGGACGAACGTGGCGATGTCGATCTGGGTGTCCGCGTCGGCCTCGCCCGCCGCTCGCGCCGCCGCGATCCTCGCCGCGTTGGCGCTACTCGCCGCCTCCGCCTGTTGGCCGTTCCATCGACTCGCCTGGTAGCCGCTCCACGCCGTGCCGAGGGCGGCGATCGCCAACACGATCGTTGCGATCAACTCGAGGCGGTCGCGGCCCTTGCTGGGGGCCGCAACCGGCGAACGGGGCGTTGCGTCGTCGGTCATGATCCCGACGTCAGCGTCGGCCTCGTCCGGTCGATCTGCGCTCTCCATAGTGCGGCTCATTGTGGAACCAATTCGATCGGGCAGCGGGGACCGGTGCGGCGGCGAGCCGTCGGTCCCTCGTGAACACGCTGCAATCGAGAACCTCGGCGAGCGCGACGTAGGCGGCGCGACAGACGGCGCGGTGCACGCAGCGAGGTGACCGACGCGACGTCACGACACCTTCCTCGTGCTCGCGCCGCGGCCGGGCAGCTCGAATCTCCGCGTTTCTGCAGCTGAACCCGGTGCTCCGGGGTTCGATCAGGCGTCGATGGTCTCGGCGAACAAGCGGAGCATCGATTGCCACGAGCGCTCGTCGGCGCGGCGGTCGTACCGCAGCGCGGGAATCCCACGGTCGCCGGCCTCCGGGTTGGCGAAGCTGTGGGCGACGCCGCCGTAGACCTCGATGCTCCAGTCGGCGACGCCCGCCTCGGTCATCTCCGTTTCGAAAGCGAGCCGCTGTTCGGCGGTCGCAAACGGGTCGTCGCTGCCGACGCACAGCAGCACGCCGGCGCGGATGTTCTTGGAGTCCTCGGGGCGGCCGATGCCGAGCCCGGGGTGGAAGCCGACGATGGCCTTCAGATCGGCGCCAGTCCGCCCGAGCTCGAGGGCCATGGCGGCGCCGAAGCAGAAACCGATCGCGGCGACCCGGTCCGGGTCGACCGCCTCGTGGGCGACGAGCACGTCGAGACCGGCCGTGCCCAAGCGGCGGGTGAGATCGGGATCGGCGGCGATCGGGCGCAGCAACGCCATCGCCTCCTCCATCGTCGGCATCCGTTTGCCGTCCCCGAAGTAGTCGAGGGCGAACGCGACGTAGCCCAGGGTGGCGAGTCGCTCGGCGCGCTCCTTGACGTTTCCGTCGAGGCCGCCGCCCTCGTGACAGAGCAGCACCGCGGGTTGCTTCCCGCTCCGGGTGTCGTCGTAGGCGAGGTGGCCGAGGAGGCGTCGGCCCTCGACGTGGTACTCGATGTCTTCGACCCGCATCGTGCTCCTAGGCGAACGCGTCCGGAAGGATCATCGGCTTGGTCTCGCCGTACAGCCACTGCTGGAAGAACTGCTCCAGCAAGCTGCGTTTCGCACCGGTGAACCCGGAGGCGTCGACCGCGCGGTCGATGAACTCGACCGTCGAGAGGTCGCCGTAGCCGAACTGCTGCTGGATCGCCTTGGTGAAGGTGAAGAACACGTCGTCCCCGACGATCTCCCGGTAGCCCTGCACCGTCAGCGCGCCCCGCTGGTACGTCGGGAAGAACTCGAACAGGTTGGCGGGGTCGTCGTCGAGGATGGCGGGCGCGGTCTCCCAGTCCTCAGCGGGGGTGTTGGCGTACAGGTCGTCGAAGATGACGGCGGGGTCATCCCCACCGTTCTCCCGGAACTGCCAGTACCACTCGGTCCAGTTGGCCCAGCCCTCGTTCAGCCAGATGTCGCTCCACGTGGCCAGCGTGACGCTGTCGCCCACCCACTGGTGGGAGAGCTCGTGGAGCTGGGTTCCGACGCCGATCGAGGGGTTGCCGCTGCTGAACCCGCCGGAGTAGTGCGGCTTGGTCTGCACCTCGAGGGCGTAGCCGACGCCGGCCGCGCGGTCGGCGACGGCACCGGTGGAATCGAACGGGTAGGGGCCATAGACGCTGCTGAGGAAGTTGATCTGCGCCGGGGCCCGGGACAACGCGTTGTTGATCGACGTCAGCTGCCCGGTCGTCGCAGTGCTGTCGATGGCGTTGTAGACGGGCAGCGTGCGTCCGGTGGATGTCTCCACCATCGAGCCCTGGGTGAAGATGAAGTCGCCGACCGTGGCCGTGGTGAGGTACGTCGCAGTCGGATCGTCCTCCCGCCAGTGCCACGTGCTGGTGCCGTCACCGTTGTCGGTGCGGCTGACCAGCTCACCGGCGCCCAGCGCGGTCTTGGCGCTGGGGACGGTGACGATCGTGTCGAACGTGGCCTTGTCCGTCGGGTAGTTGTTCGACGGGAACCAGCTTTGCGCCCCCATCGGCTCGTTGACGACGAACGCCCCGTCACACGTGCGGGGCGGGTTGAGCGGGAAGCACGCCTGGATCCACCCCTCGATCGAGGTGTCGGGATCGGTGATCTCCTGCGGCGTCCCGTGATAGCGCACCACCACCGTGAACATCCGACCGGCCTTCGGCCGCGTCGACGGGTGGGGAGTGACCACGAGCTTCATCGGCTGGGTGACCACTGGGTCGTCGCTCAGCTGCGGCGTGGCTTGCTCGAAGTGGAACCCCGCCGCGCGCCCGTTCACCGTTACCGACGTGACGTCGAGGTCGTCCTGGAAGTCGAGGCTGAACTCGGCCAGCTTGTTCGCCGCCACCGCCGTGATCGTGGTCTTGGCGGCGGCGAACCGATTCGCCACAGGGTCGTAGTCGAGCTCGATCCTGTAGTGCTTCGCGTCGTAACCGCCGTTGCCGAGCTGCGGGAGAAGCGGGTCGCCGAGCGATCGGGCGCCCGCGACGGGCTTGCCGTGGCCGTGACCTCCGGGCGCGGCGGCTCCGGTCACCGGCACCGTCACGGTTGTCAGCGCGATCACGAACCCGGACAACCATCGGGTGCTGCTCATGACCCGCCCATGCTTCCACAGCGATCCACGCCCGGTCGCGCCGATACCGAGGGACGGTCAGGCGGTGTCGGAAGCTGGCCCGACGGTGTCGGCCGCGTACGCGCTGCGCTGACCGAGTGGTCGTTCGGGCCCCTTGGTCGAGTCACGCACGGTCTGCCGCTCGAGCTCGCAGTTGATCTCCGCGCCGAAGATCACGACGACTGCGCTCAGGAGCAGCCAGAGGATCACGACAACGATCGCACCCAGCGCCCCGTAGGTCTCGTTGTACCGCCCGAAGTTGGCCGTGTAGATCGA
>JBKOUV010000242.1:0-23340 GCA_046723555.1 Actinomycetota bacterium
GTGACCTCCAACAGGACGGGAACGACGACCTTGACGATCGCCGACTCCAGTGCGCCGGGCGCGCCGGGCGCCGATCCGCTGATCGCCTTCTGCAGCCCGTTGATGACCTTCGCCCCGAGGTCGATGATGTCCGCCCACTGCTCGGGATCCTCGGCCACATCGGCCTTGGCGCGCAGCTCGGCCACCGTCGCCGACCACTCGCCGCCGGGGAACGGCGGCACGCCGACGGCGTCGCAGTAGTCGTGCGCGCTCGCCGGATCGGTCATGATGTCGCCGAGCGTGACGAACGTGTCGACGGTGATCCGCGCCGCCGTCCTCAGGATCGTGTCGGGTGTGACGCTCATGGCTTCGCCGGTGGCGCTTCGACCACGTCGAGGGGGACGTCGGCGACGATGTACGCGTGCATCAACGGGTTGGTGTCCTGCGGGTCGAAGCCGTAGATGCGGTGCTGCAGCGTGTCGAGCTTGCCGTCGGTCGTCCGGCGGGTGAAGCCGACAGTGGTGAAGTTGGTCCACCACTGCCAGTTGCGCGGCATGGCCAGTTGCGAGGCCCAGAAGTGCCGCTCGCCGACGGAGCGCACGAGGTCGGCCTCGGTCCCGGGGGAGAACGGCGGCGGCGGGTCGACCTGGCTGAAGCGGTCCTCGTCGGAACGCTGGTCGGCCACTGCCGCCGTCGACCACGCCCACTCCGGGTCGCGCAGGAAGCGGGCGGTCGCCGGGATGCCTTCGTAGGGGACGACGATCGGGTCCTCGGCCAGCAGCGACTGCAGGTGCGGGGTGAACGCGTCGGGTCCCGCGACGAGCGGGGGCGCGGCGGTGGTGGAGCCGGTGACTCCGCGGTGCCAACCGAGGCGGGTCTGGGCCGAGGTCGCCACGCCGATCTGCTGGGCGAGGTCGATGGCCACGAGGGGGGCGAGGTCGTCGCGCTGGGCGCGGAACGAGCTGGCGGTCAGCTGCACGACACGGGTCGCCGTGCGCGGTACCCAACCCGGGTCGAGCACCCAGTAGCCCATCTGCATCGTGAAGCCGTAGTGCACGTCACCAGACAGGAACACGACCCGCCGCCGGGTGGACAGCCGGGCGAGGACGGCCTCGAACAGCGAAGGGACGAAGCCCCAGTTCTCCGGGTCGCGGGCGACGCGGCCGACCGAGAACGAGCGTTGCCAGCGGACGAACGGCGGGTCGGGCTTGCCCGCCTTGGCGATGTCGTGCAGGTTGATGAGCGGCTGGACGACGCTCTCGACGATCGGGTAGCCGATGAACGGCGCGGCGGCGATGACGAAGCAGATGCCGTCCGGGTTCACCCCGATCGCCGGCTGCTCGGTGATCTGCATGCGCAGCGCCTCGTCGGTGAGCAGCGTGGCAGTCGCGTCGTCAGAGAAGCGTTCGCGGATCGTCTCGTTGGCCTCCGGTTCGAAGCCCCGCCAGGTGCGGGTGTCGAGCGCGATGACCTCGAAGCCGGGTCCGTCGTAGCGGAAGTGCCACAGCATCCGCGGTCCGCCGGCGGTCGGTTGGCGCAGGTCGAACAACCGCTCCAGCTGCTCGGCCGGCGCCGTCGCCGGGCCGACACCGGCGGCGCCGGCCGGCCCGGGGAAGAGCTCACCGATCCGCTCGAGCACGGTGCGGCCGACGGAGCCCGGTCGGTAGGCGCGCGGGTCGTTGCCCCAGCTCTGGAACACGGTGCACGCCGCCAGGGCGTTGCGGATCACCGCCCGGCCGAGCGGGTTGGCCCGCGTCTGCTTGGCCCACCTGGGTGTGATGTTCCAGTCGTCGGTGACCTCGTGGTCGTCGAAGACCATGAACGAGGGGATGTTCGCCAGCAACCTGCGCACTCGCGGCACCCCGTCGAGGTGCCACTGCACCTGATGGAGCTTGGTGATGACGTCGTCGGACCGGGGTGCCACGTCCACGGTGAGGGTGTCGACCATCGTCTCGGTCGGGTGGTGCGCGATGCCGAAGTACTTGACGCCGGCGAACCATGACGGCGTCAGGGCGCGCGCCAGGCGGTTGCGTTGGGCGGGGGTCACCGCGTCGGGGGCGAGGTCGCCGGCCACCTCGTCGCCGTGCGGCGTGGCGGGATCGTCGGGGTTCAGCTGCCAGAACTCGGCCCAGAGCTGGAAGCGCTCGTGGTCACCGTCCTTGCCGAGCTTGCCCCAGATCGCGTCGCGGTCGGCGTCGGTGAGCGCGGTGTCGATCGCCCGGAACTTCCTCGGGACGAGTCGCCACCCGTCGTGGTACGGGATCATCGCCTCGACCCACTTGCGGTCGTCGTCGCTCCGGGTCGCGGCGAAGGTGTTCAGCTTGGCGTGGGCCTGGCCGACGGCGCGCACGTAGTCGGCGAACACCTCCTTGCGGGCTTGCAGCGCCGCCGCCGGGTCCCACACCCACGCCTCGGTCGCGCCCGGTGTCGTCGCCGAGTTCCACGTGGTCGTCGACCACGCCGACAGGTACAGCGCGGCGTACTCGCCGATGCCCATCATGTGTGAGTCGGTGCTCGTCGAGGTGAACCCGGCGATGTCGTTGAGCGGGTGGCCGCGCCGTCCGGGCGGGAAGTGGGTCAGCGGATAGGTGACCGTCTCGGCCGGCTCCTGGTCGGTCTTCGGGAACTCGACGGTGATCGTCTCCTGCCCGCCGAGAAGGTGGCGGCTGACGGCCTGCAGCAGGTCGAGCTGCTCGGCGGCCGACTCGTCGGCGTAGATCTGGTCGCCCGTGAGGAACATCAGGTGGGGCCGCTGCGCCGGATCGGTGAGGACGGAACCGATGAGGTCGTCCACCGGCGGGAAGGCGTCACGGCCGAGCTCGGTGCTGCCGCGGCACGAGCCCTGGATGAGGCGGAGGTCGGCGACGTCGGTCGGCACGGTGGCAAAGCTCGGGAGCCAGCCCGGTTGGTAGCCGAGGGCGAGCCACGCCGGCGGGTCGGGGTGATCGGTGAGCAGACCGAGGTCGCCGAGCCGAGCGGGGCTGCCGGCGGTGGGCGTGATCAGCAGGTCGTAGGAATAGATCTCGCCGGGATTGAGCCCCGTCGCCGAGTCCGGCTCCCAGATCGAAACGACGACGTGGAGGTGCTCGCCGACGCGGATCGTGTGCGTGTCGGTGCCGGCACTGGGCGCCTTGCGGGCGACGGGCTGCCCAAGCGAGCCGCGGGCGCCCTGGCCACGAAACACTTCGATGTCGACGGTGGCGGGCGCGGACACGACGATCCACGCGGAGACCAGGTCCCGTTCGACTCGCCTCAGGATCGGGCCAGCCAGGATGTCCGTGGCGTCCACGTCGTCTCCTTCTCGACCGACCGGGCCCTCTCGAGCGAAGCGCCGGCGGGCAGCGTAGAGGAGGAGCCATCGACGGGAGCCGCGCAATTCGGGCATCACCGTTACAGTCCCGATGAGTGGCCTTCATCAGTGTGGACCACCTCGTCGACACGCTCCGGGCGGTGCTCGACGAGAAAGACGAGCAGGGACACGACACCGCGCCGATGCGGGCGCGGCTAGCCGCGGGCCTCGCCACGGTGGATGAGGCGCTGGCGTTGGCGGCTGAAACTCGGCGGCTGCCGCAGCGGGAAGCCTGGCCCTACGAAGAACCGAACGGCCTGGGCGCCATTCGACGCACGGCCGATCCCCATCGGCGCCAAGGCGTGCTGGCCCCGGTCACGATCGCGGACGCCGAGGCGCGAACCCGAGCCGGCTTCCTCGGCTCGGTGTGCGGTTGCATCCTCGGCAAGCCCGTCGAGGTCGACCCCACCCTCGACGACCTGCGACTCGCGCTCACCGCGTTGGGCGAGTGGCCCTTGGATGACTACATCTCCGAGCGGCTGACTGGCGAGGGCGGGTTCCGACGCTTCAACCCGACGTGGACCGAAACCGTGCGCGAGCGGATCCGTGACGTTGCGCCGGACGATGACATCAACTACACGCTGCTGGGCTACCTGGTGCTGACCGAACACGGCCTCGGCTTCACCCGTGAGCAGCTGGCTCGGGTGTGGCTGAGCAACCTGGTGCCAGCGTGCACCTACGGGCCGGAACGGCGGATCCTCGCCCGGTTGACCGAAGCGAGCATGCAGAAGGCGGCGATCGACGTGAATTCGATCGCCGACGACCTGAACCCTGGTGAGGAGCGGTGTGGCGCGATGATCCGCGCCGCGGCGTACGGGTATGCCTGCCCCGCCCAGCCGGAGCTGGCGGCCGAGCTCGCCTGGCGCGACGCCGGTCTGACCCATCGCCGGACCGGCATCTACGGATCGATGTTCGTCGCCGCCGCCATCGCGACCGCCTTTGTCGAGCGCGACCCGCTCGAGCTGGTCACCACCGCGGCCCGGTACGTTCCCCAACGCAGCCGGTTTCGCGAGTCGGTCGCGGTCGGTGTGGACGCCGCCGCCGCGTCGACCGACTGGCTCGACGGCTACCGGCGGATCAACGCCAGACTCGGCGGGTTCCGGCACTGCCACATCCACCAGGAAGTCGCGACTCTGGTCAACACGCTTCGGTGGGCCGAGTCGGTGGGACACGGCATCTGCCTGAGGTCAGTCAGGGCAACGACACTGACTCCTACGGCGCGATCGCCGGCGGGGTCCTCGGGACCTGGTTCGGACCCGGCCACCTCGACGCGCGCTGGCTCGCACCGTTCGGCGACCAGATTCGCACGCTGGTGGCCGGCTGGTACGAACGATCACTCGACGCCACCGCCGATCGAATCGCCACTCTCCCCCGATTGACCCTCAGCGGCTGAGCGCGCCGCGCGGGATCGCCCCTACCGTGGGGCAGCTTGCGCGAGGCGGCCCGGACGACTACCGGGCCGTCTTCGCCACGTTGGAGACGGACCTGCCGTTCTACGCCCGCGGAAGGCCCGTTTCGACATCGGGGTCAGGGAGTGCCGGGTCGGGTACTTCAGCCTGGTATGCGGACACGCTCAATGCCGAGGAGGGCGAAATCATGAATGACCTTCAGGCCGTTGCGGATCGCGTCGAGATCGAAGCGTTGCCCGGCGAGTTCACGGACGCGATCATGATGCGCGACTACGACCGCTTCGCCTCGCTCTTCACCGAAGATGGCGCGTGGCGCATGCCTCACATCGATGAGGAGTTCGTCACCCGTGACGAGATTCGAGCGGCGATCGAGCGGCTGCAGGGCCTCTGGGATTACTTCGTGCAGGCCCCACACCCTGGCGCCGTTCGGCTCGACGGAGACACCGCCGTCGGCCGGGCATACATCGTCGAGCTCGGGCACCTGCGAAACGGCGGCTTCCAGCTGAACTACTCCCTCTATCACGACCGGTACCGGCGCACCGGAGACGGCTGGAAGTTCGCCGAGCGCGTCTACGAGGTCAGGTACCTCGACACCTCACCGCTGCCAGGGTCAGCACCGATGCGACCCGGCGCGTAGCGGATGCGCTCGGCGTGTCAACGCTTCGAGTGCTTGTCGTCACCGCAGGTTGAGCTGCCACGTCAGCCCAAAGCGGTCCAACCCATCCGAAGCGGGTGCTGAACCCGTAATCATCGAAGGGCATGTAGACGTTGCCGTCATCGCTGAGTCGATCGAAAAGCCGCTGGAGCTCGTTGTGGTCGTCGCATTCGATCCAGAGCGACACGGCAGGAGTAAACGCCCATTCATGACGGATCGGACTGTCGGCGCAGCTGAGGTCGCCACCGGCCAGACGGAACGTCGCCGCTTTGATCATGCCCTCGGGTCCAATGTCCCCCGGGCCGTAGCGGTCGATCTCGATGAGCTCAAAATCGTCGAAGACTGGAGCCACTCCGGCGATTCGGCGTTCTCAGTGTCGTGGACCGCGCCGGCGCGACGGTCAGCGGGATCTATTACGTGCGAAGGCGCCGGTGCTTGATTGCGCCTCCATGTGACACCTAGTCTGCCGGCGTCTCGCGTGTGAGGGAGAGTCGCTGCCAATGAGAATGTGTCTGCGCGTATTCGCGATCGCCACATACATTGTGCTCGCCGTCGTGCCAGCCGAAGCGCTGGTCGCATCGCCGTGGAGTCTGTGGAACGCTTCTGGCCGTTTTCGGCTTGCGACCTACGATTCCGGGAAGCTGTCCAAAGCGTGCTTCATCAAGGCCCCGTGGGGCTCACACTCGTGGGGCCTCGAGGCATCGACGTTTTCGGATCCACGCAATCATCGGTTAGAGGCGGCTCGGTTCGCTCGGCGACGAATGGGCACGGCATATCTCTCTGGAAGGGATTCAAACAGCCGTTGGGGCTTTGTACGATACGTCCAAGGCGACATCTGGGGGCGTTCCCACTGCGGTGCGATTCCGTGGCGTATTCCACCTCCGCTCCGGACGAGAGGGCGTGAGCTGGTTCTCAAGGTGGACTATCGCCGCGAATCGGGCAGGTTGCTCACCCAGGGCAACAGCTGGTTGATGCCCGCCGTGAACCTCTGGTTCAGTTCACCGGCGCTACCGGCGGGCGGCGACAAGGTCGGACACAAGCCGATCGTGATGGATCTGGCCTTTGGCGTTCAGTGCAACATCCCCGGCTGCAAGCTGGGATCCTTCGAGGATCGTTATGCCTTTCACTACCAGCGGTTCATACCCTATAGAAGATATGGCGACCGAGCGCGATGCGAGGGGCGACCGGCTTGGCATTGCTACACGATCCCCTTGAACGGAATGATTCGGAGTGCACTCCGCCATGATTGGAGTCCATCAGGCTCCATTGAGGGCGCCCGACGTTCGCTCAGTCTCTATCAGCTCGACGTACTCATCGAGCTCTACAACTCGCAAGGTGCGGCATCAATTGACAACGTACGTCTCGAGCATCGTCAGATCTGATCAAACTGCCGTCTAGGCGGAGTCGGCCCTCGAGGCAAGCTCCTCGCCCTCATAGGACTTCGGAATGACGTGGAACAACTCGGCGTCACCCCGCCCGAGCCGGTCGCGAAGGAACTCGATGACGCCGCGGAAACCCGCCCAGCCTTCCACGAGCGTGAAGCATGGCACCGCAAGGAGCCCGAGCCAGTAGCGGACCGGAACCCTCGAGAGGCCGGAGGACCGAACGTTCCACCGCAAGCCCTCGATGTACATCCAGATCACGACTCCCATGTTCCACGACCACAGAAACGCCAGATCCCGCATGAGCGGTGACGTGTTCGCGTGCCCGAGAAGCGCACCGATGCCGACCACGAACGCGATGTGCTGGAACGGCCCGAGTAGCCAAGCCGTGAGGGCGTATCCGAGCAGGACTCGGCGTCTCAACGGGATCTTGCGATTGAGCACCACGTGGACCAGCCCACGAGACCAGCGTCGACGTTGCATGACCAGATCACGCAGGCTCTCCGGCGAGCTGCCGTAGGACCGGGCGGGGAACCAGGTCGAGCGGCACTCCGGCAGGCCGGCGAAGAGCAAGGCGAAATTGGCGTCTTCCGTGATCGACAGATGGCGGCCGAAGTCCCAGCCGATCCTCGCCTCGGTCGACGCCCGGACGAGGAGAAGCTCTCCGTGCGCACCGATGAACGGCCGGCCGCGGCCCGTACTGAGCCGGAACAGCGACAGGTCGCTCCCGGGACGGATGGCGTCGGCGATCCACGGCCAGAACCTGAAGGCGAACCCACGGGGGTACGTGAGCACGCCCTGCGCCAGATCGGCGCGATCTCGTCGGCCGGCAGGATTGTCATTGATCACGCGCGCCAGCGCGGGCGGCGTGTCCGGACCGATGCCGGTGTCGTCGTCCATGTGGAGAACCCAGACGTCGGTCCGGTCCTCGCGAACCCACTCACGGACCTCGTTCATCCACTGATTCGCCCGCGCCTTTCGCTCGGCTCCACACCGGGTGCGGTATCTCGACGGCACGTACAGGACTCGCACATTGGCGGAGGCCATCGCCTCCAACTCACGCTTGCTGTCGCAGGACTCCTCGGCCACCACGTCGACGCGCCAGTTACGGAAGTAGGCGGGCATGTACTCCTCGAATGACGCGACGGCGCGCGACAACGCCGGCAACACGTCGCGGCGGGCGATCGTGGGGATCTGGACGATGACCAGCTCCCTCACCGGCGCGGGCGGTGGCAAGTGGGCGTGACGGCGTACGTCACGAGCGGCCAGCACCGCGCCGTAGGCGGCCATGCAGGTGATGCCAAAGGGCAACGTCCAGACCACCGATGTATAGAGCCCCACTGCGACTCCCCTCCCTCCGTCCTGCGGGTAGTAGAACAGCAGCTGGAGCGCCATCACCGTCTCGACGATGAGCAGGAGCAGCAGTGGATGAGGGGCGACGACGGGCGCGGGCCCGAATCCTCCGCGGACGGCACTGCCCTTCCGCTCGGTCCGCAAGTCCCCGGTCATCGGGCGAAACAGTCCCGGATGCTGGCCTCGGCGAGGCGACCAACGAAGCTCTGCGGAGGCAGATCGGCTGGGTTCGCGCGGAGCGGATCAACGTTGCTGTCGAGCATCCAGAAGTACAGGCCTTGCACCCCGGACTCGTTGGCGGCACGGCACGCGGCCGTGAACCATTTGGCCTGAACCTCCTCGTTGATCGGATCGCCCTCGGTTCCCCAGTGATACGGCAACTGATAGACGCCGCTCAGCGCCGGGATGCCCACCTCGTGGATCACGAGTGATCGCCGGACCGGCTCGGGTTGCTGCGCCAGGGTGTACAGCATCACGGCGAACAACTGCTCCACCGTGGCGTCGTCGCCCAGATCGGACACGGGGTACAGGTCGATGCCGTAGGAGGTGAGCATCGGAAGATGCGCCGCGTCGAAGCCGTCCCAGTTGAACGTGTAACTGATCACCCCGGGGAACGCCGACCTGGCCTCCCGCTCGACAAGGCTCCACTGTTCGGCCTCGTGCTGTAACGAGTTGAGCTCGGCGGCGATCACGAACTCGTCGGCCCCACTGGCGTAGTAGGGGTGGAGCGCGTCCCTATAGCTGTCGAACCAGGCGCCGACGTCGACCGGTTCGATGCTCCCTCGCCACTCGCCGGGGGTGGCGGCGATGTTCTCCTCGTCGATGATCGGGCGGACCGTGACGCGCAGCCCGCGATCGTGGGCGCGTGCCACGACATCGGCAACCCGCGTCGGTGACGGTGTCTCTACGTCTCGGTAGACCCGACTCGGGTTCGGCCCGTCGGTGTAGAGGGGAAAGGTGACGGCGAGGCTGTTGGCGCCCAGCCCCACCACGTAATCGAGGATTGCGTCGACGTTGTCCTCGGCTCCCGGAGCAGGAACGTCGTGGAGGTACACCTGGATCCCCCACTGCATCGAAAGCGCGGACACTGACCGTGATCGCGGGACCACGGGTACGACCGGGGTGGTCGACAACTGCGGCGCGGTCGACGGCACGACGGAGGTGCCCGCCTCCTCGCTGGCCGATGACCCGGTCGGCGCCGCTGTTGCGTGGGCGGCGCTGGCGCCCCTACTCGAGGCGGCTGGCTCCGGCGTCTGGGTCGACGTGGGTACCGAGGTCCTGCTGCTGTCTCGTGAGACCTCAGGCGCGGGTGACATACGGATGGCGACGACAACGAACGCCACGCCGATGACCAAGACGAGAAGGACAATCGTGCTCATGGTCCGGGACAACCACTGGCGCGCTCTGGCGCGCCGTCGTGTCGGTGGGGCGGTTGATCTGCTTGGCATGTCACGTCGCTCATCAGGTCGAGGTCGCCCGGTCGTGACCAACACGAGGAGAGCGAGAACGCTCCCGGACAACCACCGGCTCGCTACTGGCTCGCCGTGAACCGTCATGCGGTCGATGGCATCGACCGCGCGATCGGGCGGGATCTCGGGTGTCCTGTCCGACCACCCTGCGGTCCATCTGACGTCGCGGCGCCACCGAGTTTCCCGAGCCGAGATTGCGAAGCACGGCCGGTCCGGCGCAGCCGGCGCGGAGGTACAGAAGGCGCGAAGCCCGATACGTCGATCGACTGTCGTTCGGGCGTGAACGTGATCAACCCATGGCGGTGAAGCTGGCGGAGCGCCCTCACGACCCTCGCCCCGGTTATCCCCAGGCTTCTCCCCAGCTCGTCCACCGACACCCTCGTCGAGGGCGCCGCGTCCACACAACGCCCGAGCCGCCTGACGAGAAGCGTTGCGGCCGGACCGAGGATCTCGGACCACACCTCTTCGACATATGGCCCCGTCAGCGGCCACATGTCGCTCGATCTTGGTGACATCCGGAAGATCGTCAGACGACCGCACGGCGAGTCCGGGGTGAGGTCACGACTGCGGTTCAACGCGTTCGTCCGGTCATCGATCCTGGTCACGACGGCCATGGAAGCCTCCTTCCGAGACCGCTTTGGGAGCTAGTCTTAACTTCTGATGGTTCTGCCTCAACCTAAGACATCTCTGTCTCATTCTGATGGTCTTTGGTACCCATGACCGACGGAGCGCAAACGCGTCGGTCGGCACTTCAGCAGCGCGTGGCGGACGCGATCATCGATTCCGCCGCACACGTGTTCGCCATCGGCGGCGCGGAGACCAACATGAACGAGATCGCCGAGACCGCCGGCGTCGGCCGAGCAACGCTCTACCGGTACTTTCCGAACCGCCACGCGCTATTGGTCGAAGTCGCCGACGTGGCGGCCGGCGCGGTCGGCGAGCGGCTGGCCGCGGCCCGGCTGGACGGGGTGTCGGTGGAAGAGGGAGTAAGACGGGCCGCCCGGGCTCTCGTGGACGTCGGCGACTACTTCATCGTGCTGGCCCGGCGCCAAATGCAAGCCGGACCGGACCGGTTGATGCCGACCTTGTCCGCCCCACTGCGAGCGATGTTCGAGCGAGGTCAGTCGACGGGTTCGATCCGGGCGGACCTGTCGAGCGCGTGGCTCGCGGACGCGCTCGTCAGTCTGGTTGTCAGCACGCTGTCCGAACAGCCGGCGCTCGGTCCGGACGACACGGTCGCTGCCATCACGACCTTCTTCCTCGACGGATGCCGGGCACGGAACAATGACTCCCGGCCCGAGGTTACGACGGCAAGCCGAGGGGAATAGATCGACCATCGTTGGGAGAGGTCAGCCGCCGGAGGCCACGATGGACGAAGCAACTGCCGATGGGAGGCGGTCCCCGCTACGGGCCCCCGATGGACCCGATGACCACGAGCGTCGTCTCCTGCATGAATTGGTCGGTCATCTCCGAGACAACCGCACCAAGCTACGCGAGGAGTGGGTGTGGCGGATCGCCGAAGCCCGCTACCTCGCGGTCATGACGCACGACGAGATCTTCTCCGAGGTCACCGCGGTCTACGACAACTACGTCGACGCGCTTGAGACCGGCAGCATCGAGTCGCTCGAGGCGTACGCCCGGGACCTGTCGGAGCGGATCATCCCACGCGGAGTCGAGACCCGAGAGGTGATCGGCATCGTCCTCCTTGTGCGGGACGTGCTCGCTCGATCTCTCTTCGTCAACTATCAACACGATCCGGAGTTGCTGAATCGGATTCTCGACGTCTACGAGCCCGCCGCCAACCGCATCGCCGAGACCGTCGGTGTGAGCTTCGTCGAAGAGCGCGAGCGGATCATCCGGCAGCAGCAGGAGGCCATCCGCGAGCTGTCGACACCAGTACTGCAGGTGCGGAACCGGCTGTTGATCCTGCCGATCATCGGTGTGCTCGATGCACTACGGGCACGCCAGCTCACCGAGCAGTTGTTGAGCGCGATCCAGCACAACCGGGCCAAGGTCGTGGTGATTGACGTCACCGGCGTCGGCACGATCGACGTCGCGGTCGCCAACCACCTCGTGCAGACGGTCCGGGCGTCGAGGCTGATGGGAGCGAGCGCCATCATCACCGGCCTGTCGTCAGGGATCGCCCAGACGCTCGTCGACCTCGGTGTCGATCTGAGCATGATGAAAACGGTTGGCGACCTCCAGGGCGGACTCGAAGAAGCCGAACGACTGCTCGGCTACCGAGTGGCGGGCGAGGCAGCGTCGGGCGATTCGGACTGAACGGGCGGCAAGGATGTCGGTCGCGATCCTGCGGCAGGGTGACTTCCTCATCGCGCTGATCGAGACGGATCTCACGGACCACGAGATCCTCCAGCTGCGCGACGAGCTGGCCGAACGAGTCGACGGTCGGATCCGCGGCGTCGTGGTCGACGTGAGCGCCCTCGACGTCCTCGATTCCTTCGTGGCCCGTGCGCTGCAGTCGATCGACGCCGTCGTGCGACTGCGGGGCGCGACGACGGTGATCGCCGGCATCCGGCCAGAAGTCGCCGTCGCCATGGTGCAGTTCGACCTGGACCTCGAACTGCTGCGCCCGGCACTCGACGTCGACGAAGCGCTCGCCCAGCTGCGCATGACCGCGACACAGGGTGTCGATCGTGGAGACTGAGATCCGCGTCCCGATCAGATCCGACCACGACCTCATCCCCGCTCGCGCCCAGGGTCGGACGATGGCGCTCGACCTCGGCTTTCAACGGACGGACGCGACCCTGATCGCCACGGCGATTTCGGAGGTGGCCCGCAACATCGTGGTGCACGCCCGCCACGGCGAAGTCGTGATGCGGGCGGTGAGCGACGGCGGCCGGCAGGGACTGGTGGTGACCGCGGTCGACGAGGGGCCCGGAATCCCGAACATCGACGCGGCCCTGTCGGGCGGCTGGGCCACTCGTGATGGACTTGGGCTCGGGCTGCCCGGCGCCCGGCGCCTGATGGACGAATTCCAGATCGAGTCGATGCCTCGGCGCGGGACCACGGTGAC
This sequence comes from Actinomycetota bacterium, assembly GCA_046723555.1. Taxonomy (GTDB): domain Bacteria; phylum Actinomycetota; class Acidimicrobiia; order Acidimicrobiales; family Ilumatobacteraceae; genus JALZMG01. Next base: position 12,631 of record JBKOUV010000242.1, read on the forward strand.
GATGAGCAAGTGGCTGGCAAGCGGAAGGCGCGGTGACTGAGGTCCACGGCCTGCGCTTCGCGGAGTGGGCCGCCGCGGCGCAGCCGAAAGCGGGCGAGCTGGTTTCGGGCGACGATTCGGTGGTCGTTTGCACCCCTACCTGGATCTCCCTTGCCGTCGTAGACGGGCTCGGTCACGGGCCAGCAGCCGCCCAGGCCGCCGGCACGGTGGTCCGGACGGCGCGAGAGCTCGGTGATGGCGATGTCGTGTCCATCGCCGACGCGTGCCACGCCGCGCTGCAAGGCTCCCGCGGCGCGGCGATCAGCCTGGCGACCGTTTCCGCCAAGGACCACACGATCACCTGGCTGGGTATCGGGAACGTGGTCGGGACACTCTGGCGCGGGCCTTTCCCGGCGCGGTCCGAGACGCTGCCGCTCCTGGACGGCATCGTCGGAGACCGGCTTCCACCGCTCCGTCCCACAACGATCGGAATCGAACGCGGCGACGTGCTCGTCGTCACGACGGACGGTGTCGGCCGCGGGTTCACCGAAGCGTTCGAGCTCGTCGGTTCCACGGCGACAATTGCCGAACGCATCCTCGCCAGCCGAACGGCAAAGGACGACGCACTCGTGCTCGTCGTCCGCTACCTGGGACGACCACATTGACATGGATGCCACCGAGTTCCGGCAGTTGTACGCGGAGAGTCTCCAGCGGTACACCAGCCAGCCCAGCGAGGAGGAACTTCACACCGCCTACGTGCTGGGGCGTGAAGCCGTCGAGAGCGAGTTGACCGTGCTCGAGCTGGCGGCCGCCCATCACGACAACCTGCTCGTCGCGGTGCGCGCAGCCGAAAGCGTCCGTGACGCCGAGAACGTCACGAGATTCGCGGGCGACTTCTTCCTCGAGAGCCTCTCCGCGTTCGAGATGCTGCGGCGGGGATACCGCGAGGCTCACGACATCGTCGCCCTCGAACGACGCCACGCGGCGATGCTCCGGCAGCTCTCCAACTTCCTCGCCGATGCCTCGCTGGCGTCGAACACGCCCGACTCCGTCGAGGAGGTGCTGACACTGGTTGTCGAACACGCCCGGGAGCTCGTCGGTGCTGACTGTGCCTACGCAACGGTTGACCTCTCGATCGACGGTCGCCAACCGGTCGTCGCGGCGTCGTTCGCTGAGGATGACCCCGATTGGGCCGCGTTCCTCTCCCGGGGACACGGCCTGGAGTCGTGGGAGCCCTCATCGACCGATGACGTCCGCGAGCGGCTGGCCGCAGCGATCACGGCTCTGGACGGTCGACAACTCGGCTCGATCCACCTGTTCGACAAGACGAAAGAGCGCTTCGCCGACGTTGACGAGGCGGTGCTCGCCCACCTCGCACAGATGGCCTCGGCGGCGATCGAGCGGGCGCAGGCCTATCAGCGTTCGACCGAACAGGCGGGACCTGACGCCTGAACAATCGCCTCGATGCCCGTCGGAGCTTGGCTAGCCGACCGAGACGAGTTCGGTGTCGGCATGGCGGTCGTGAGGGCCAACACGAGCCGTGATGCCCATCTAGCTGGGCGGACGCGGCGCCCCCGGCAGGATTCGAACCTGCGACGCACGGTTTAGGAAACCGACGCTCTATCCCCTGAGCTACGAGGGCCGACCTCGGACAATGTACGGCCCGGGTCGAGCGGCGGGACGCGACGGATGGCCATGGGCTCCGACGAGAGACCATGGCCAAGCCGTCCAACGCCAGCGGGGCATTCAACCGGCGTTCGTGTCCGCCCACCGTGGGCGGGGGATTTCGGACATCATCCGCGCTCCGCGCCGACGCCGCTTGGAGAGCTGATGGAGATCTTGTGGAGATCGATGGCCCGCTCACTCGAGGAAGTACGTCACCACCCGTTCCTTGCGCACGACGTGCCCCCGGCCGCGGATCGCGGTCTTGCGGCGCACCTGCGTGACGATGGCGTCCACGGCGTCCGGACCGGCGCGCCCCTCGTCGAGCTCGCCCGCCTCGGCGAGGGCGTCGCGGGTCACCCCGCGGTCGCCGCCGGCGATGAGCAGTTCCAGGACGCGGAGCTCGGCCGGGGTGAGATCGACTCGGCGTTCCCCGCTCCATGCCTCACCGAGCGTGGGCGAGACACGAAGGTCGCCCGCCACGAGCCACTCGGCCTCGTCGCCGGCGGAACCGGCGGCCGGCGGCTCGGCCGGTTGCGAATGCTCGACGGGACGGCGCACCGGAGTGGACCGCACCGATCGGCGCGGCAGCGGAGTGACCGGCGCCGGCTGACGTCGGACCGGGGTGTCGGCCGGACTCGGCGTGGACCGCTGGGTCCTGGCCACGGCCTTCGTGTTCGTCACCACCTTCGGCACCCGCTTCGGCGCCGCCTTCGGCTTGGGCGGCTTCTTGACTGCGTAGGGTTGCTCGTCGTCTCCGCCAGTGCGGCGCCGAACCACCATCAACGCCCCGGCCCCGACGAGCACGACGACGGCGAGGGCGAGCGCGGCGAGCATGATCGTCCCCGTCGGCAGGCCACCACGTTCGACAGGCTGGGCGACGTCGATCGGCTGCGGAGATGCGGTCCGATTGATGGTCTGGAGGACGAGCAGCATCGAGACCGCTGCCGCGAAACGATGCCCGCCCACGGGCCCCTCTTTACGCCTTGGGCGCGGCGACTGTCAATGTCACCATTGACCGCCGTTCGGCCGGCCACGACGGCGGTTCCGGCGTCGGAGGCCGTACCCTCGCGAACCCGTGTTGGAGCGCATAGGGGCCGTCGCGGCGACGCTGCTCGTCCTCGCCGCCGCCGTCGGGTGCACCGACGACGACGGGTCCGCCACGACGCCACTGACCGTCGCGGCGCCGGCGACCGGCGCGACGACCGAGCCCTCCGCGACGACCACGACTGTCACCGGCTCGAGGCCGACCTCGCTGGGACTCGACACCGCGCTCGGCCTCTTCGCCGCCGGGTACGCGCGGGTGGCCGGCGTGAAAGCCGCCCGAGTCGCCCCGGCCGACGGTGGGCCGGTCCTGCGGGCGCTGCTCGCCGACGTCGACCAGTTGAGCGTCCCGCAGCGAACCGTGGTCGCTCGCGCCGTGGCGCCTCCCGGACAGCCGCTCGGCGACGTGCTGTCGGATCGCCGGGCGAACCCGCGTCTCCGGGCGGCGGCGAAGGTTGCCCGGGCGGCCGTCGACACGTTCGGTGGCGCGCGCGGCCGCTCACTCTCGGACGACGTGAAGGTCACCGTCCTCACGCTCCCCTACGCCAATGGCGACGGCAGCCACAACTTCTCGTCGCCCGGGAGCATCGCCACCGCGATCCCGTTCGGCGACGGCGCGGTTCCGTACGCCGAGTGCCGGATCCGGGTCAACGCCGACGCCCCGCTCGACCGGCGGGCCGGGTTCGCCGACCCGGCGTTCGTCAGCGCCGTCGCCCACGAGGCGTTCCACTGCCTCCAGTTCGAAGTGCTGCCGTTCGCCGTCGGCGCGCCGCCGTGGGTCGTCGAGGGCGCGGCCGCGTTCGCCGGCGAGGAGTTCGCCGGGGGCAGTCGACTGTCGGCCGGTTGGTGGAGGCGCTGGATCGCCCAGCCGCGGCGGCCGCTCGATCGGCGGAGCTACGACGCGCTCGGGTTCTTCTCGCTGCTTCGCGGCGCGACCAACCCGTACGAGTTCGCCGACGCCCTGCTCACCGATCCCTCGACCGACAGTGTCCGCCGGCGCCTCGAAGCCAGCCGCGTGTTCGACCGGTGGGGTCTCGAGTACGCCACCCAGCCGCGTTGGGGCCCCCGCTACCGGATGAACGGTCCGGGGGCGCCACTGGCGGGCCACGCGCCGCGCCGGCCGATCCGACTCCAGGTCGACCGGCCGGCCGTGGTCGTCGGCGGGCCGGTGGTGACGGATCGGCTCGCCGCGGCGCCGTTCCGCGCCCGCATCCCGGGCGACGTGCTCGTCGTGACCGCCGACGCCGGCGACCGCGGCGGGATCCGCTTCGGCGACGGCCAGAAGACTGCGTTGTCCGACGCGACCCAGGCGTACTGCATCCGACCCGGCGGGTGCGTGTGCCCCGGCCGGACTCGGGACACGACGCCCGCGACCAAGGTGGAGAGCAACAAGGTGTTCATCGGCGTCGGGCCGTCGTCGGGAGGTGGACCGGCCCTGGCGGCTCGATCGCTGGGCCAGTGGTGCCAGGAGGTGCTCGTGCCGGCACCGCCGGCGAACGCTCACGACCCATGCTTGGTCGGCGCGTGGACGTCGCACGCGTACGTAGCGCCCGGCGTGGCGGGCGCGCGACAGACGGTGCGCGGCGGCGCGGGAGCGTCGATCGAGTTCCGCGCCGATCGCACGGTCCGCGTCGACATGAACCGGACCTCGCCCGCCGTGGTCAAACTGACCGGACCCGCGGGCGCGACCGTCACCACCACGATCGAGTACGAGGGCGCGGGTGAGGGGACGTGGAGCGCGGCCAAGGGGGTCGTCAACGTCGCCGGGATCGACTCGTCGTCGTTCCGTGTCCACCTACGAGTCAGGTCGTCGCGCCACGGGCTGCTGGCCGACGCCGAGTTGCCGGCGACCGACGTCCGCCTGGCGGGCATCGCCGGCCTGCTCGGCACCGGCCGCTACCAGTGCACCGCGGCGTCGCTGACGATCACCCACGTCGTGCCCGGCGTGGGCGGAGACGCCGGCTTCGAGCTCGCTCCCGCCTGAGCGCCACTCGTGGATCTGGGCGGGAATCGTCGCGACAGGTGAGACGAATCCCGCCCAGATGGTGGGTTGGGACGAATCCCGCCCAGATGTGCGGGTCAGGATTCGAGCGGGACGGCGACGCAGTCCGATCCGGCGCGGAGGCCATCGGCGCCCGGGGCAGGGCGGTGGAGGGTCGCCTTGGCCGGGGCGACGGTGATCGTCTCGCCGTCGACGCTCGCTGTGCCGTCGACGAGGAGGCTGAACCCGCCGGCCTCCGCTGGTGGCCACACCAGCGTCACGTCCGGGCGCTCGGTGGCGTTGGCCTGCGAGTGGCGTCCGACTCCCCCCACGACCAGTCCGTCGTCCGTGAGCACGGGCGTTACGGCGAGGACGTGCACCCGGCCGGCGTCGCCCACCGTGACGAGGTAGGCGAACCCGTAGGGCTCGAGGGTCTTCTCCAGCTCGCCCAGTTCAACCTTCAGGCTCATGTCCCCACGGTACCGGTCAGGCCGTACCACGGCCCGGCGGCGAGGTCGCCCTCGAGGATCTTGCGGTCCTCCTCGTCGGCGACCGGGACCGCGTGGGCGGCGGCGAGCTCGGTGGCGGCCTCATCGAAGCGGCCGAGGCAGGCGAGGGCGCGGGCGCGCGCCTCGTGGACGTAGGCGAGGTCGAAGTCCTGCAGTCCGGCCTCCTCCACCACCGCGGCGCAGCGGTCGGCGTGGTACAAGGCGAGCTCCCCGTGGCCCAGCACCGCGTGCACGTGGGAGACCAGCCACGATCCCCTGGCTTGGTTCTCCGGACCACGACAGGCGGCGCGCCGCCAGTGGTAGGTGGATGCGTACGCCCGCCCCAGCAGGTCATCGACCTCGTCCGCCGTGCGGTCGGCGCGATCGAGCAACTCCCACGCCGAGTTGTTCGCCTTCACCGCCAGCGCGCGGTGCCATTCGCCGTCGGTGTCCTCGACCGGCGCCCGGGCCGGTTCCGCCGCCGGCAACGCAGTCCCGGTCTCGAGCAGCGACTTCATCGAGTCGAGGATCCACTTCCATCCTTCGCCGACGCTGGCCGACGTCGCCGGGCTGAAGGCGAGGTCGCGGTGGATCGTCGTGACTCGGGTGACCCCCTCCCCGCCGTCCTCGAGGTGCCACTCGACGCGGCTTGGCGGTTCCTCGGCCATGACCGGGTCGTACAGCGCACGCCACGTCATCACGAGCCGCCGCGGCGGCTCCGCCTCCTCGATCTCGCCGACGACGGCGTCGGCACCGTCGGGCAGCACGTAGCGCATCCCGCTACCTGGCTCGAGCGTCGACTCGAACGCGGTGCGGTGGAAGTACTGACGGGTGAACGCGGGATCGGTGATCGCCTGCCACACCTGCTCCCGGGTGGCTCGGATGTGGATGCGAAAGACGTGACTCGGCGCGGTCATGGGAGCCTCCTCAGGCGGTGTGGCCTTCGAGCGTTCGGCGCAGCCCGACCATCGCGGCGGCGACCGGCTGGGCGTACTTGGTGATCCACCGGTCGTGGATCTCCCGGATCGGAATCGGGTTCAGGTAGTGCAGCTTGGACCGACCGGCACGGTGGGTGACGACGAGTCCGGCCTGCTCGAGGACGGCAAGGTGCTTCATCACGCCGAACCTCGTCATCTCGGGCAGCTGGTGACAGAGTTCGCCGAGCGTCTGGCCGTCGTTGCCGTGGAGCGCGTCGAGCAGGGTCCGCCGGCCGCCGTCGGCCAGCGCCTTGAACACCGCATCGTCGTGGCTCCGCGACTCGATGGCGCCAGAACTTATGTGACCAAACGGTCACCTGTCAACCGGTAGTGGCTCGCGGAATACTGCAGGGGTGACGATCCTCGCTGTCCCGATCATCGACCTGCGCCACCCGCCGGCCGAGGCGGCCGAAGCCATCGCCGCGTCCTGTCGCGACCTCGGGTTCTTCCAGATCGTCGGTCACGGGCTCGACCCCGACGTGATCGACGCCACCTGGGACACGGCGACGGAGTTCTTCGAGTTGCCGCTGGAGGAGAAGCTGGCGCTGCGGATCCGGCCCGGTGAGGCCTACGGCTACACGCCGTTCCTCGGGGAACGGCTCGCCGCCTCGCTCGGGGATCAGACACCGCCCGACCTCAAGGAGAGCTTCGCGACCGGGCCGCTCGACACGCCCGCGGCGGCGCTCCAGGACGACTCGTCACGGTTCGTCTACTCGCCGAACCAGTGGCCGGCGGCGCTCCCGTCGTTGCGCCCGGCCTGGGAGCAGTACTACCGCACGATGGCCGACCTCGCCCATCGCCTGCTCACGCTGATGGCCGCCGGACTCGGCCTGCCGTCGACGTACTTCGACCCGTTTGTCGACCGCCACACCAGTGCCCAGCGAGCGCTGCGCTACCCGGCGCTGGGCGGGCGAGCGCCGGACCGCGGGCAGTTGCGGGCGGGCGCCCACACCGACTACGGCACGCTGACGATCCTGCGCCAGGATGACGGGCCGGGCGGCTTGGAGGTGCTCGCTCCCGATGGACGGTGGATCCCTGTCCCACCGCAACGGGAGGCGTTCGTCGTCAATCTCGGCGACAGCCTCGCCCGCTGGACCAACGATCAGTGGCGGAGCACGATGCACCGGGTGGTGGTCCCGGAGGGTGACGACGGCCGGACGGCACGGCAGTCGATGGCGTTCTTCCACAACGCCAACTGGGACGCCGTGATCGAGTGCCTCCCGACCTGCACCGGTCCCGGCAACCCGCCCCGCTATCCCCCGGTGACGGCCGGCCGGCACCTGATGGACAAGTTCCGCGCCACGCAGTAATGGCGCTTTTTGGCAACTCTTGCCACCAGGCGACACTTTCTGTCGCTCCGTGGCAACAGTTGGCCGGGGGGATTCTTGACCGTAGCAGTCGGCTTTCGGGCTACGCTGGCCTGCTGAGAGGACTCCACGTCCGCAGCAGGTAAAGGAGCGAGCACATGGCCTTCCGTCTCGGTGACTCTGCACCAGACTTCACCGCCGAAACCACCGAAGGCACGATCAACTTCCACGAGTGGCTCGGCGACTCCTGGGGCGTCCTGTTCAGTCATCCGAAGGACTTCACGCCGGTCTGCACGACCGAGCTCGGCTACATGGCCAAGATCAAGCCGGAGTTCGACAAGCGCAACGTGAAGATCATCGGCCTGTCGGTCGATCCGGTCGACCGCCACGAAGGGTGGGCGTCCGACATCGAGGAGACCCAGGGTGCCCGGCCGAACTACCCGATCATCGGCGACACCGACTTCAACGTCTCCAAGCTCTACGACATGCTCCCGGCGAGCACCTCGGGCGACCCGTTGCAGCGCACGCCGGCCGACAACCAGACCGTGCGCAACGTGTTCGTGATCGGCCCGGACAAGGCGATCAAGCTGATCCTCGTCTACCCCATGTCAACCGGCCGCAACTTCGACGAGGTGATCCGGGTTCTCGACTCGCTGCAGCTCACCGCCCAGCACAAGGTGTCGACCCCGGTGAACTGGAAGCAGGGCGAGGACGTGATCATCTCCGGCTCCGTGTCCGACGACGAGGCGAAGGCGACCTACCCCGACGGTTGGAAGTCGCCGAAGCCGTACATCCGGATCGTGCCCCAGCCGGGCGCGTAACGATCACAACCAGTTTTCCTCGACCCATGCCCGCACGGGCGGGGCGAGACGGTGCAGGTGCGCCGCGGGGTTGTCGCGCACCATCGTCGCGCTGACCGGGACGGTCAGCCGGTCGGCGTCGACGACCACGGGCTCGGCGCCCAGGCGGCGGGCCAGCTCGTCGACGTAGGGATCGCTGGAGAACACGATGTCGGGGCCCGCCTCGAAGGGCCACTTGGCGCGGAACAGGTCGATCCACCGCTGCCACAGCGCCTCGTCGCCGAAGTCGGTGGGGAGGTCGTGGACGACCTCGACCACCGTGACGGCGGGGTGCAGCGCGGCGAGCCAGCCGGCGCGGCGGACGCCGGGCACGGCGTCGCGGGGACCGCTGTTGACGAACACGGCGAGCCGCTCGCAGCGGGACGCGGCCTCGTCGATGAGGTACGAGTGGCCGAGGTGAGGCGGGTCGAAGCGCCCGACGATGAGGCCGGTACCGGTACGCCCTGGCACCGCGAAGACCGTACGCGGCGCCGCTCCGAATTGGCACCACCTCTCGTCGTGAAGTATCCACCGTTGCGATGGAGACCGACCCACGACGATTCATCGGTGCCCTCCGCGGCTCGCACGACCGGCTGCACACGCTCGTCGGCGAGCTCGACGACGAAGGGCTCGCCCGGCAGTCGATGTGCACCGAGTGGAGCGTCGCCCAGGTGTTGGGTCACCTGGGCAGCGGGGCCGAGATCGGGCTGGGCACCCTCCAGGCCAACGTCGCCGGCGAGGAGCCGCCGGGATCAGAGACGTTCCCGCGCATCTGGGACCGGTGGAACGCGATGGAGCCGCGGGAGGTGGCCGACGGGTTCGCGAAGGCCGACCGGCGGCTCGTCGAGGCGTTCGAGGGGCTCGATGCCGACCAGCTCGACGGGATGCAGGTCAAGCTGCCGTTCCTCCCCGACCCGGTCGACGTCGCCACCGCCGTCGGGTTCCGGCTCAACGAGCACACCCTGCACAGCTGGGACGTGTTCGCCGCGTTCGACCCATCGGCCACCCTGGCCCCCGAGTCCGTCGAGCTGCTCATCGACCGGCTCCCGTTCATGGTCGGCATGATCGGACGGTTCACCCCCCGGGACACCCGCCCGCCGGAGCCGACGACGATCACCGTCGGGACGACGGACCCGCCGCGCCAGTACGCGCTCGAGCTGGGTGACTCGGCCGCGCTCCGACCGGCGGACGGCGACAGCACCACCAGCGGCTCGCTCGCCATCCCAGCCGAGGCGTTGCTGCGGCTGGTGGCCGGCCGCCTCCGGGCCGACCGCCCGTCCGGCGACGTGGCGCCGTCCGGCGCGCTGTCTCTCGCCGACCTGCGCCGCGCCTTCCCCGGCTACTGAGCGTTTGAGGTCAGCCGACGACCGTGGAGTCGATGATCGTGCGCCAGCCGGGCGCCAGCGCCGGCGGTTCGCGGTCGTCGCCGTCGGTACCCCGGTCGCCCAGCGCCTGAGCGACGCCCATGAACACGACGTCGCCAACCGACGAGGCGAGCGAGCCGAACAGCTCCAGCCACCGTTCGCTCTCCACGGTGTCGCCGCTGCGGTCAGCGGCGATCACCCCGCCGAGCCGGGACACCGCCAGGTCGAAGTAGCTCGCTCCCCGCACCTGCTCGACGGCCTCGGCGTCGGCGCGGGCGCCGTCGACCTCGCCGGCCACCGCCCGCACGAGCGCCCGGGCGGACTGACCGAACGGGAAGTCCTCGACGTCGAGCTCCTCGATCGCCGCCATCGCCCCGTCGACGTCGCCGGTCTGGCACCGGGCGAGGGCGAGCAGCACCCAGGCCTCGTTCTGCGTGGTCCCCGTCGACTGGTGGCGGTCGAGCACCTGCAGGGCGAGGTCGAGCGCCTGCTCGGCGGCACCGATGTGCACGGCCACGCCCGCCGCGCCCTGCAGCGCCATGCTCAGCTCCCCGAACGAGTGGCCGAGCGAGATCGCCTCCTCGACTCCACGCTTGGCGTCGGCCTTCTTGCCGAGGCCGACACGGGCCCGGTTGAGCGGCGAGAGCGCCTGCATGACCCCGAAGCGGTCGTTCATCTCGCGGAACCCGGCGAGGGCGCGCTCGGCCAGCTGCTCGGCTTCGCCGAGCCGGCCGGTCCACAGCCGGAGGTTGGCGAGCAGCGTCTGCATCATCAGCGCCGGCCACGGCTGGCCCCACCGCCGAGCCTCGCTCTCGACGGCGAGCGCCAGCGTCTCGGCGTCGTCGAACCGGCGCAGGAAGTACGACACGTACGCCCGCAGACCTTGCGCCCAGCTGACGCCGCTGCGGTCGCCGATCGCGTCGAAGCGCTCCTCGGCCTCGAGCAGCTGGGTCTCGGCGTCTTCGAAGTCGCCCGACTGGAAGGCCACCCAGGCGAGGCTCTGGTGGGTCCACGCGTGACCGCGCTCGTCGTCGATCTCGTGGTAGATCGCCATCGCCTCGTCGAGGAA
>JBKOUV010000350.1:0-16300 GCA_046723555.1 Actinomycetota bacterium
AACGCTGGTTACGGGTGTGCGGAGGCCGGCGATTCCGGGCGCGGCGACCGTCATTCTGCGCACGTGGTCGATGAGCGAGCGGGTCTCGCCCCACCTCTACGCCGCGCGCCCGTTCGGTCGCGGGGTGAACCGTCGTTCGGCGCCTACTGAGTGACCTTCAGGACCTCGACGGCGGGCACCGACGCAGGAGCAACGCCCGCCCGTTTGCGGCTCCGCGTCCCCGGGATCGGCGGCTGTCGCCGGGGTGGGTCTACGGCCGGGCCGACCGGGTCGATGCTGCGCTCGACGCCTTCCGCACATTGCGGTACAGGCCACCGGGCTTCGTCAAGGCGGTCGTTGACATCTCGTGACGTGATCGCGGTCCTCGGGCTACTGCCTCGCAGCCCATCGGGGCGGCGACGCCGCACCAGACGACGACAGACACCCCCTGTAACTCGACGCGATCCACCAGCCGCTCGACCCGCGTTCCGCTTCATTCAATTGCGGTCTGACCCCGATGCTGGGCGCGCGTCGAGAAAATTCGACGCGCGCTCCCCTTTCGCAGTCGCGCGCACCCGCGTACGGTGAGTGTGGGTAGACATCGATCATCGCTCGCGCGTCGTTTCCCGCGTTGTGGGATGTCGTGGTCTACGAGGGAGAGCTAAATGGGGACTGATCGTCGGTTCGGCGGCCGGGGCGGGTCGTCATTTGTGGTCGCGCCTGCCCCAGCCGCGGAGAAATCCGCTCGCGTAATCCGAAGGGCGATCTGGGCGCCCTCCAAAGGGTGCCAGGCGCTCGGCCTATTTGACGTGGGATGGTGACACCGTCGCGCCGGCAGTCAAACTATTCACAGGTGGCGACAGTCTGTCACCTGCTTCACAGAGGAAATGGAAGAGAGTTGGGAGGCAGAGATGTCTTTAGAGGAGGGCGGGTCGAGACCTGAGCAACCGATCGAAGGCCCGCAGGAGGAGGTTGTGCCGGCGAGCGAGGTGAGAGCGTCGGAGGGCGACGCCAGATCGCTGTGGAATCGCCGGGCGTTCTTCAAATCAGCGGCACTAGGCACGGCCGCCGCCGCGATGTACGAGGCGGGACGGGCGACCTTCAGCCCACTGGTCGCCTACGCGAACGACCTCAGCGGATTGCCGTGTACAGCGAACGACGTCCAGATCATCGGTGAAGGCATCGTCACGAACGAGCCCTGCGTCTGTGAAGGCACCTTCACTGCGGAGGTCCAATTCACCGTACGAAACATCACGAGCACTGGCCGCTACTGCATTTCGATACACCTGAATAACGGCACGGACATCCTCCTGATCGGTCCGGACGGCACCAGCACCGCCCCCGGGAAGGACCAAGGCCAGGACTTCAAGGACACCATCATGACCGGCACGCTCGGGAACTTCCCGTGCGGCGCCGGCACGGTGTGCTTCGGCCAGCAAGGAGTGATAAGGGGCAAGTGCGAGCCGGGCACCTGCTCGACCGTGGCCTGGAGCACCAGCCCCAATCAGGCCACCTGCACCAGCCCCGACCAGTCGCCGCCTGGTGGCCAGTGCCGGCACCAGCAGATCTGCATCCGGGGCCGGGGCAACACCACCCTCGACTGCGATCTGACGACGACGACTACGGTGGAAGAGTCGTGTCCGGTCCAGTGCGGCGAGACGGCCGTGTTGCGGCTGTGCACGACGAGCGATCCCGTACTGGGTCCGTTCACGTTCACGCTGGACGGCCAGGAGTTCGGCCCGACCACCGACACCTGCCACGACTTCACCGTTGGGCCGATCACGGCGACGACCACCTTCACTGGGTGTGTTACCGATGCGAGTGGCTGCGAGAGGTGCGATTCCGTTACCTTGACCGTCACTCCGCTCACGGCCAGCATCGACGTCGCGGGCCAGGCCAACTGCAACGGCGTGCTCACGCTCACCGCGTCGGTGCAAGGCGGAGACGGCTGCATGTTCACCTGGACAGAGGGCGCGACAACGTTGGGCACGGGCCCGACGCTCACCTACGGTCCTGTGTTGGACGGGGCATGCCACAAGATCACCGTCACCGCAGTTTGCGGCGGGTGCAACGCCACGGCATTCGTGAACATCAGCCAGTGCGTGACGACCGTGGTTGGGTGCACACCCACGCCGTAACGAGGAACGGTCCGAACATTCATCGACCTTGCTCCGGGGGGAAGGCGGCTTTCCCCCGGGGCAACTACTTTTGACGGATATGGCCGAGCCCACACCGAATCCCGAGCCGCCGCGCCGCCGTCGTTGAGGCGAGCCGGCGACGGTCGGTCCGGCCGTCTCACGGGAAGCCATCGCCGCTGACCTCGCCGTCGCCGCCGATGCCCCGTGCGCGGACCCGAAATTCCTCGTGCCGCTGAAGCGCTCGGCCGAGTTCCGCGCCCTCCGTGGGCGGCTCGCTGGAACGGCGCCCCATCCGGTGTATGACTCCTGGCTGGATGACGGCTTCCACTTCTTTGTGTTCGTCCTTGAGTCCGACGGGGACGGAGCGGGCACGACGGAGCAGACCAGCTTCGCGGTGTTCGCCATGCACCCGGAATCACCCGACCCCGTGTCGGCGATCACGGTCGTTCCGAGCCGCTCCGGCGCCGAGGCCGAAATTACGAACTTGCAGCCACCCGGCGGGTCGTACCTCGCGCCCTTCCCCCTGTACGGGCAGCTCGACCCCGAGGATCACCGGGTCTGACGGATCGGCGTTTGGTGGGGTCGATTCGAGTGGACTGGTTGCACGACGCTTGACGGTCTCGCCGACCGAAGCGACGGCGTGACGACGTCAGCCTTCGTTGTTGCTGGTATCGGGCCGGCGGGCGGCGGCGTCAGCCTCGTCCGGCCGGGCAGCGGCGTCAGCCGCGGCGCGCTGCTGGGATTCGCGCTCGCCTTCGGCGAGGCCTTCTTTGAAGTCCCGCTGCGCCTTGCCGAGGTTGCGAGCGAGCTTCGGTACCTGCGAGCCGCCAAAGATCACGAGGACGATGAGCAGGACGACGATCCACTCGGGGCCGGAAGGCATATCGTCAGCATAACGACCCGTTCGGTGTCACGATAGGCCTGCGCCCGGAAAGGCGACGGGCGTCGAGAAAGTTCAACGCCCCGTCCTCTTTCAGAATGGATTCCGCCCGCTTACTCTGCCCAGGGGCAGACGTTCGATAAGCGCCTGAGGATCCCTTTGGGATCTGTTCGGAACGCCTGCTGCGTGGAGCTATGAGGGAGAGCGAAAGTGGGCGCATTGTCGATCTGACAGCTGAGACAGAATTCTGTGCTTTCGCACGCGCCTGTGGATCGGAGGCATCCACGTCGGAGCGCATTGTCATCGTGTCGAATCGGCGACGAGACGACGTCTACGAGAACTGCTGGGGTCCAGGGTGCCGTTCACTGGGCACCAGTCGATCGACACAGCCGACGGGGACGAAAGTTCCCGCCGACCGGCTGTGTTCGAACAAGAAAGGGAGGGAACAAATGAAATTGATACGAACATTCATCGCTGCGGCAGCTGCGGGCGGCTTCGCGCTCGCAGCTTCACCTGCACTTGCACAAAGCGGGCACTTCATCGAGAAGGGCGCGGGGGCGCCCGTGTGCACCGATATCGGACCGCAGGTGATGTGCACCGGAAAGGTTGCCGGGCTCGGCGGCACGACGTTCGAGATCACGGTCACAGCACCGGGCATCGCATCGGTCGAGTGTGAGAACCCTGGCGGCAACGTCGCTCCGGGACAGGACACCACAGTCGATGTCGCCGGCACCAGTGGCCCGCTCCCGACGCCGAGGAACGGTCAGTTCGAATTCAGCGTGACGACGGCCAGCCCTGAGCCGCTGCCACCGACGCCGACGTGCCCGAATGATCAGTGGATCCCGCACATCGTGGACGTTTCATTCACCGTTGCCACGCTGACGCTGCTCGAGGATGGCGTCGTTTCAGACACCGTCACAGTGCCCGTCGGCTGACAACCGACCTTGTGCTTCACGGCACCTTCGGTCCGTGAAGGGGTGAGGGTTGCGAACAGGCCCTCCTGGCCCCGGACATCGCACGCACTTCGGTTGCAGTCCCAGGCCAGGAGGGTCTCCGTATGAACGAGCCTTGCAACAACCCTGGCCGAGTGTCCGCCAGCCCGGGCAACGTGCTGGGCCGCTGGGGTCGTCTCAGCCCGATGGCGGGCCACCGGGACGCGTTGGCGGACCGGCGGGAGCCGATGGTGGCGGACCAACGGCGGGAGCCGATGGTGGCGGACCAACGGCGGGAGCCGGCGGTGGCGGACCAACGGCGGGAGGCGACGGTGGCGGACCTCCGGGACGCGGTGGCGGACCACCCGGACGCGGTGGCGGACCTCCGGGACGCGGTGGCGGACCTCCGGGACGCGGTGGCGGACCACCCGGGGATGCCGGTGGCGGACCGGCGGGAGCCGATGGTGGCGGACCAACGGCGGGAGCCGGCGGTGGCGGACCACCGGGACGCGGTGCCGGACCACTGGGAGACGCCGGCAACGGACCTGCTGTGGCTACGGGACCGTCGGTCGGCTTGGCGATCGTCGTGGTCGACGCGTTTGTGGTGAGAACGGGGACGGACCTGCGGGCGCGTGCCTGGTTGGTGGTGGTGGTTCTTCCGTCGGTCGTGTTCAACCAGTCAACCTGCGGCTCGGCGCGGGAGCGACTCGGGTTCGCTGGCGGGCTGCGCGTGGTGGAGTGGGGCACGCTGATCCCGATCTTGGAAAGGATCTCGGCGGCCACGTCTTGGGCCCGGTCGGGGAGGCTGCCGGTCGCCGCTGCGGACCCGGTGACGGTGGCGACGGTAAGGCCGCCGGCGGCGAGAAGCGCCTTGGCGCTGCGAGGTCGGCGCACCGGAGCGGACCTCTCCGTGCTTCCATCGGCCGGCCAGCGCGCACGGAACAAGGCGACGGCTGCACGTTCGCCTTGGAGTTCGGCCTCGGTGGCCGGCGCTCGAGCTGCGGTCAGTACGCCCACGAGCGGTCGGTAGCTCGCTGGCACCAACTCGTCGGTGGAGTCGAGTAGTTGATCGACAAGCATGTCGTCGAATGCGAACGGCTCGTCGTCGTGGTGGGTCTCGCTCTGGTGAGCGAACCAGTCATTCATCCCGTCACACCATGTGCGAGGTCTTCGCGTCGAGTCGCTGCGCAAGTGTCCGAAGGCCGCGGTGGCAGAGGACCCGAACAGCCCCTTCAGACTTGTTCACGACCATGGCGGTCTCGCGCACCGTCATCCCGACGATCACGCGCAACGCCACCACCTCACGCTGATCAGGGGTCAGTCGCTGCAGCAATGCCAGCGCCGCTTCGAGCGCGGTTGCCGCATCAACCAGCGCCGAGCTCATCGCCGCCGGATCGGCGATGTCTATCTCATCGAGCGCCGTGCCGGGCGGCTGGCGGTCGCGGTGGCGAGACCAGTCGACGACCCGGCGGCGCGCGATCGTGAACACCCACCCGCGGAAGTCGCTGTCGCCACCCTCGAACGAAGCGAGGCCGCGAGTGACCGTCAGCCATACCTCCGACGCCACGTCTTCGACATTCCCGGGCGCGACGACGGTGAGCCAGCGCAGCAGCGGTGGGTGCAGCCAACGCCACAGCATGGCGAACGCCGACTCGTCGCCCGCCCGCGCCGACGCCAGCACATCCTCGAAGGCTCCGCAGTCCGCCCAAGTACGCATCCATCGCCATCATCGCTCGTGGCGCTTCGAAGCGCTCCGAGTTTCGTCGCCGCCTCCGGCGGCGTCGTCGCAGGCCGCCCGCCGGCGTCGATCTGACCCGAACCCGCGGACGAAGGCGCTTCCCCGCACCAGCTGGCGCGCCCACCGCGGTAACGCTCGGCCCGCTCCCGTCGCTCTCCGTAAGTGGATGGTCAAACAAGCTGTCGTGATCGGATGCCGCGACGCCGCTCGGGCCGCGGCGCTCGCGCGCGCCGTCGCGGCGAGCTGCCCGGTCGCCGTCATCGATGCCTGGCCGTTGGAGCGGGCGATTGCCGCCGGTCGCGAGCCGGACACGGCCGTGGTCGTCCTCGACGGCTTCCTATCGGCCGCCGTGCTGCGCGTCATGGCCGACGTGACAGGTGCTCACCCCGAGCTCGCCGTGCTGGTCCTCGGCCCACTCGAACCCGACATCGAAGTCCTGGTCGCCTTGGCGTCGGGGGCATTTGGTTACCTACCGGCGGGTAGCACGCCAGCAGCGGTCGCCGAAGCCGTCAACACACTCCTGGCGGGGCACGCTGTGCTCCCCCGCGCCGTGTCGGTCCCTCTTGTCCAGCATCTTCGATGGGGAGGACGAGGCATCGTGGTGAAGGGGCTCGATGGAAGGGCCGCCGAGCTGACGAACCGCGAATGGGAGGTCCTGGTGCTGTTACGCCAGGCTTGCACCACTGCCGAGATCGCCCGGCGGCTCGTGGTGTCTAAAGGGACGGTACGCACTCATGTGGCGGCCCTTGTGCACAAGCTTGGCGTCCATGACCGGGGGGCGTTAGCTGGCGCCGCGAGCGCTCGGCGGGGTGGCGGAAGTCCTTCTCTCGGCGGTCCAGGCACACCGGGTGGTCATTCGGTCGTTGTGTAGGCCGATGGAAGTCGACCGACGGAGAGTTCACGCCTACGTTGCTTCGGACCTCCGGTGAGCCCTGGTCCTCGACCGGTCCCTGCCGGCGCTCGCGGACCAGCCACCCCTTCGCTGGGGGTGTGCGGTCAGGTTGCGGCGATGCCGGCGGTGCCAGCGGGCAGTCCGGCGACAGGACCGAGATCGGTGAGTGACCCGTCGGCCGCGATCGCCCACACGCCGACAGTGCCGTTGCCGCCGAGCCGTCCGTACAAGTACTGGCTGACGCGGCTCACGGCGAGATCGGTGACGCCGACGACGGCCTCGCCCGTCTTGCCGTCTTCTCCAGGATGGTGAGCGCGCCGTCCACGTCGGCAAGGAGGCCGGTGACCGACGCCGTGCCGGCGTTCCCGAGTAGGCGAACCTGCCATTGTCGGTGGTGACCAGCCAGCACACCGGACGGTCCGCGCACCGTGTCGCCACATGTCTGTATTTACGTATCCAGCTCGAACGGACCCGGTTCGGAGAAGCCCTCGATCGATTCGACATTTGCGAAGTTCTCGGCGATGCTCTCAGGTGTCAGCTGTGGATCGTGGAAGCCCGGTCCCATCACGATCGCGATGCGTTGGATTGCTCCGGCTTCCACGTGGTAGATGCTGTTCGTTTCCGAACAATTATCGCTTGCCAACCAGACGATCGCCGGCGCAACAGCCTCCACCGGCATGCTGCGCCTTCCCTCCGCTTCAGGCGTGCGCGATCCCGCGGCCGGATGCATCCTCGTGTAGGCGACGGGGGAGATCGTGTTCACGAGAATCCCGTGTTCGGCACCTTCAATTGCAAGGATGCGCATCAGTCCGACGACGGCGCACTTGGCTGCGGCATAGGTGGCTTGGCCCCGCAGACCGAACAGGCCGCTGACCGACGAGATGAGGATGATCTTCCCGTAGTGCTGGGCGACCATGTGCGGCCAGGCGGCCTTCACGGTGTTGACGGGCCCGCCGAGGTGGACGCGCCAGTACTGATCGAAGTCGTCGAAGGTGGCGTCCTCGAAGAGCTGGCTTCCGCAGATGCCGGCGTTGTTCACGAGGAGGTCGATTCTCCCGAACCGCTCGATCGTCGCCGCGATCAAGTCGTTGCCACCTTGAGGGGTGGAAACGTCGCTGTCATTCGCGATTGCCTCGCCCCCGCGTGTCCGAATGAGGTCGGCCACCTGTGCCGCGATCGTGGAGTCCTTCCCGAACCCCGATACGTCAGTCCCCAGGTCGTTGACCACGACCCGGGCACCGCGTTCGGCGAGAAGTTCGACGTATGCCCGTCCCAGCCCGCGGCCTGCTCCAGTCACAATCGCGACCTTTCCGTCCAACGAGATTCGCTCAGTCATCGCGACCTCCGCTTCGGACAGTGCGTCGGGACCTCGCATGGCAGCGACGTGAGGCTCTCGGACGCCACG
The DNA here is from genome assembly GCA_046723555.1 of Actinomycetota bacterium. Classification (GTDB taxonomy): domain Bacteria; phylum Actinomycetota; class Acidimicrobiia; order Acidimicrobiales; family Ilumatobacteraceae; genus JALZMG01. The sequence continues at coordinate 7,965 of JBKOUV010000350.1, forward strand.
GCAGTCGGTGGCTCTCCACCGCAGCATCGGACACGCGCGACCTTAGCCACCGCGCCCAGGGTGGCCTGTTGGGCGCGGTCTCACTCGACGAGCGGCTCCACGGGCGCGACTAATCGGGGATCGCGCCCGGCTTCTCCCATCGCGGCGCTGGAGGGCACAGAGTGTCGCAATGACAAGACATGGTTACTGGGCAGCTGCGTTCGGACCGTTTGTGCGTCGGCTTCGTGGCGATCGCGGCTACTCCCGAGCGATGCCTGCGTGGGTCCGGCTCGGTGGCGGGCATCACGTCGTCGCCGCAGTGGTGCCGTCAGAGTGCGATGGCTGGGACGTTCCCGATCCCGGTGGCGGGGCATTCGCAACCACCAGCTGCAGGCGCTCGCGCTTGGAAGGCTGACCGACAAGCAGGTACTCCGCGTCAGCAACGAAAGCGCACAGAGTTTCGCTCGCGATTCTCGAACGCAACGAGAAGTCATGGACTGCCGGCCCGCCGAACGGCAGAGTGATGGGTGGAACTGCACAGCCCGGTACGTACGCAGGAGGAGCCATGAACGCATCCCGCCGTGTCTTCGTGTGTCTCGCTGCCGCGGCACTGGTGCAAGCGACAGTCGGGGCCGCCGTGCTGACCTCGGTCCACCCGGCATCGGCCGACCACACTCCGCAGCCGACGGCGGTGTCGGTACCAGGATCGCACAACAGCGAGATGGGTTGCCCTGGCGACTGGCAGCCGGACTGCCCGGCAGCGCAGCTGACTCGTGACCCGATGGACGGCGTGTGGAAGGGCCGGTTCACGCTGCCCGCCGGCTCCTACGAGTACAAGGCGGCGCTGAACAACTCGTGGGACGAGAACTACGGGCTGCATGCTGTGCCCGGCGGCCCGAACATCCCGTACACCACCGCTGGCCAGGTGTCGTTCTACTACGACCACGCGACGCACTGGGTGACCAGCGACGCCGAAGGCCCGATCGTGACCGCCCCCGGCAGCTTCCAGAGCGAGCTGGGCTGTCCCGGCGACTGGATGCCCGAGTGCATGCGGTCGTGGCTGCAGGATCCCGACGGAGACGGCGTGTACACGTTCTCCACGACCGCCATCCCGGCCGGCGAGTACGAGGTGAAGGTGACCCACGGGCTGTCGTGGACGGAGAACTACGGCGCGGGCGGTGCGCCCGGTGGCGCCAACATCCCGTTCTTCGTTACGGCCAACGGGGACCGGACGACGTTCTCCTACGTGCTCGCCACGCACGTGCTCACGGTCTCGGCCGGGGTGGCGCCCCCGAACCTGCGCGAGCAGGGGGCGCAGTGGCTGCGGCGCGGCCTGTTGGCCTGGGACCTGCCGGCCGATGCGGCGAGCTGGACGTTCCGGCTGTACCACGCGCCGGAGGGTGGCATGGTGGCGACGGCGGACGGCGTCACCGGCGGCGAGTCCGTGCCGCTGACCCTCGACCCGGCCGGCCTGCCGGCCGACGTTCGCCAGGCGTACCCGCATCTGGCCGCGTACGAGGCGCTGCGCGTGCCGGACGTCGATGTGGCGGCGATGCTCACCGGTCAGGTAGCGGTGGCCGCGTTCGACGCTCAGGGCCGGTTGGCCGACGCCACCGGCGTGCAGATCCACGGTGTGCTCGATGACGTGTACGCCGCGGCTGCGAGCGCGGAGCTCGGCCCGACCTGGAACGGCGCGCGGCCGTCGCTCGCGCTCTGGGCGCCGACCGCCAAGAACGTCGTTCTCCTGCTGGACACCGCAGGGCCCACGCCGGAGCGGCGGGTCGCCATGACGCGTGGTTCCGACGGAGTGTGGCGGATGAATGGACACCCGTCGTGGCGCGACGCCCGCTACGCCTACGAGGTCACCGTGTACGTGCCGGCCCAGGACGAGGTGCTGGCCAACGTCGTCACCGACCCGTACTCGCTCGGGCTCACCGTGAACGCTCACCGGTCGATCGTGGTGAACCTGGACGAACGCGCGCTGAAGCCCCGCGGGTGGGACAAGCTGGTCAAGCCGCCGCTGGCGCAGCCGGAGGACTCCACGATCTACGAGCTGCACGTGCGCGACTTCTCGATCACGGACCAGTCCGTGCCGCCTGCGCACCGCGGCACGTACCTCGCGTTCACCGACCGAGACAGCAACGGCATGCGCCACCTGCGTGGCCTCGCCGAGGCCGGGCTGAACTCGCTGCACCTGCTGCCGACCAACGACATCGCCAGCATCGAGGAACGGCGTTCCGCGCAGCAGGAGCCGGCGTGCGACCTGGCCTCCTTCGGCCCGGCGTCACCAGAGCAACAGGCGTGCATCGAGCCGGTGCGGGAGACTGACGGCTTCAACTGGGGCTACGACCCGCTGCACTACACCACGCCCGACGGCTCCTACTCGACGAACCCTGACGGCACGGACCGCACCCGCGAGTTCCGCGAGATGGTCCAGGGCATCAACGGCGCCGGCCTGCGCGTGATCATGGACGTGGTCTACAACCACACCCCGGCGGCCGGCCAGAGCGACAAGTCGATCCTCGACCGGATCGTTCCCGGCTACTACCAGCGGCTCTCCGCCACCGGACGGGTCGAGAACTCCACCTGCTGTGCGAACACCGCGTCCGAGCACCGCATGATGGAGAAGCTCATGGTGGACTCAGTGGTCACCTGGGCTCGCGAGTACAAGGTTGACGGGTTCCGCTTCGACCTGATGGGCCACCACTCCAAGGCCAACATGCTGGCCGTCCGGCACGCACTAGACGCGCTCACCCTGAAGAAGGACGGGGTCGACGGCCGCAGCATCTACCTGTACGGCGAGGGCTGGAACTTCGGCGAGGTCGCTGACAACACCCGCTTCGTGCAGGCGTCCCAGCTCAACATGGCCGGTACCGGCATCGGCACGTTCTCCGACCGGCTGCGCGACGCGGTCCGCGGCGGCGGGCCGTTCGACGCCAACCCGCGGATCCAGGGCTTCGCCAGCGGGCTGTACACCGATCCAAACGGCGATCCGGTCAACGGCACACCGGACGAGCAGCGAGCGCGCCTGCTTCACTACCAGGACCAGATCAAGGTCGGGCTCGCCGGCAACCTGCGGGACTACACGTTCGTCGACCGCACCGGCGCCCTGGTCCGCGGGTCCCAGATTGACTACAACGGCCAGCCGGCCGGCTACGCCGCCGACCCGAGCGAGACCATCACCTACGTCGACGCCCACGACAACGAGACCCTGTTCGACGTCCTGCAGTACAAGCTGCCCCAGACCACCTCGATGGCCGACCGGGTGCGGATGAACACCGTCGCCCTGGCCACCACCGCGCTGGCGCAGAGCCCGTCGTTCTGGCACGCCGGCAACGACCTGCTGCGCTCCAAGTCGCTGGACCGCAACAGTTTCAACTCCGGCGACTGGTTCAACCGAGTCGATTGGTCGTACCAGCAGTCGACCTGGGGCTCCGGGCTGCCACCGGCGGGCGACAACCAGTCCAAGTGGCCGTACATGGTGCCGCTACTGAGCGATCCCGCGCTGAAGCCGCGGCCGGCCGACATCCGCACCGCCCACGACCGCGCCCTGGACTTGCTCCGCATCCGGTTCTCGTCGCCGCTCTTCCGGCTCGGCTCGTTCGACCTGGTGCAACAGCGCGTCTCGTTCCCCACCGGCGGCCCCACCCAGACTCCGGGCGTGATCGTGATGTCGCTGGACGACCGCACCGGACCGGACCTCGACTCCAGCTACGAGGGCGTCGTTGTGGTCTTCAACGCCTCGCCCCAGACCACCACCCAAACCGTCCCGGCGCTCGCCGGCGTCCCGTACCGGCTGCACCCCGTCCAGGCCGGCGGCGGCGACCCCGTTGTCCGCACCTCCTCCTCCAACACCCCGACCGGCGCATTCACCGTGCCATCCCGCACGGTCGCGGTGTTCGTCACGTCGTGACGTCGGCGGGACAGGTGAAGACGAGTTCGTAGCGCCCGCTAGATGCCCATCGGCGGCGTCTCGAGCTCGAGCGCGGCGCGGCTAGTGACCCCGACAACGCCGTTTGCACTACCTGGTCAGCGCGTCGAACAAGGGAGGCGCGAATACAGGATCACCGGTTGCATGAGCCTCCGGCCTGAGCGGGCTTGCGGGTTGTCCCTTCCGCGAGCGTGACGTCGGTCGCGACGTCGGCCCATCATGCCGAGCAATGGGTGACGACAGCGGCACAGAACGCGCGGACCCAAGGCCGGCGAACGTGCATATTCCGGTTGGCCCCGAACAGACCGGCGCGCTCAAATGCGGTCCGTGCCGATCGACGCGATGTCCTTCGACCCGCGTGAGAGCTTCGGTCCGCGTGTGGCCGCCGCTTACGACGACGAGTTGCGCGGAGACGAGGACGCCGCGGTGGCGTTCCTGTCCAAGATCGGCGGGCCTGCGCTCGAGTTCGCGATCGGAACCGGCCGCATCGCGCTGCCGCTCGCGGCGACGGGCGTTGGGCTCGACGGAGTCGAGTTGTCGCAAGCGATGATCGATCAGCTGCGCGCGAAGCCGGGCGGCGACGCCCTCACCGTGGTTCGGGGCGACATGGCCACCGTGGAGTTGCCGAAGCGGTACCGGCTCGCCTTCGTCGTCTTCAACTCGATCATGAATCTGACGACGCAGGACGACCAGGTGCAGTTCGTCGCGAACGCCGCGAAGCATCTGACCGACGACGGCGTGTTCGTGGTCGAGAACGTGGTGCCGGATCCGATGTATCGCCTCCAGCCCGATCGCGACGGCGTCGATCAGTACGTGTTCGCCACGCGAATCCGCGCCGAGGGAGTGACGGTCGAGACCGGCCGGTTCGACCGCGCCACCCAGCGGGTTGACAAGAGCCACGTCGAGATCGGCGAGCAGGGGATCGCGCTCGACCCGCTCGTCCTGCGCTACGTCTGGCCGTCGGAGCTGGATCTGATGGCCCGCCTGGCCGGCCTGACGCTGCGGGCCCGTTGGGGCGGCTGGTCCGGTGAGCCGTTCGACGGACGTAGCCTGCGGCACGTGTCGGTGTACGCCCGCGCCTGAGACCTCGGCCGGCGAAGAGGTCGTCGGGGCGGAGAGGGTCGATCCAACCAAGCATTCGCCGGTCGGCCGATCCTGGCCGCCGGCAGCGTCGAAAGTCACCTCGCGTCGATCTTCACCTAGCTCGACCCCCCAGACCCCGGCGACCACCGCCGCGTTCTCGCCGTGCTGCGCTTCGTCAACGCAATGGACAGCGATCGCCCCACGTGTCAACGCCGCCGTCCGTCACCGCCCAGAACGACAGCACCGAACGGCCCCCGACGCAGCCTGCCCAACGCGCCCAGATCAGGCATCTCGGGACGGTCTGTGCTGCCGCTGTGGCCGGCGGCTTCGTCGCCCTCTTCCGCCGTAACGCGGTCTGTCCGCCGTGTCAGCACCTGGCGTGATGCGGTTTGCCTGCTCGCAGGTGAGGACCTGGTCTACGTCGTGGGCTGCTCGCGGCAGGGCTTGCCTCGTCACTCGCTCGTTGTCGTGGCCGAAGAGGTCGTCGCGGTCAGTGCGGCGGGCCCGCGTCGCGACGGCATCGCGCCTCAGCCGGCTCGGCGGCGGTGAGCCGGGCTAGCAGTGCGGACGGTGACCACCCGTGGGTTGGCGCCGAGGATTCTGGGGTCATCTGGTAGTACCGCGGTGATCGGTGAGAAGGCTTGACGACTGCGCAGGGGTACATGCGATGAGGGCGATCGTGTTCGATCAACACGGCGGCGTCGACGTTCTCCGGCTCGACGAGGTTGAGATTGCGAAGCCGGCGACTGGTCAAGTCCGTGTCGCGGTCGCGGCCTGCTCGCTCAACTATCACGACATCTTCACCCGGCGCGGTATGCCGGGAATCAGGACACCGCTGCCGATGGTGCCGGGCTGCGACGCCGCTGGATGGATCGACGCTGTCGGTGCTGGCGTCGATGGTTGGAAGGTCGGTGAGCGTGTGCTCGTCGACCCGGTGTTGGTGGATCGCAACACCGGACAGTTCGCCATGATCGGCGACACGCACTGGGGCGCCTGCGCAGAGGCTGTGCTCGTGGCGGCTGAGCAGCTGATCAGGCTGCCGGACGAGGTTCCGTTCGATGTCGCGTCGTGTCTCCCGGTCGCCTACGGCACGGCCCACCGAATGCTGTTCACACGCGGCGCGCTCGACGGTCACGACACGGTGTTGATCCTGGGCGCCTCCGGTGGGGTCGGCACGTGCTGTGTCCAACTCGCCAAGATGGTGGGAGCGCACGTCACCGCGGCGGCAGGAAGCCGCGAGAAATGCACAGCCCTCGAAGCGCTTGGCGCCGACGCGACGATCGATTACAGCGTCGAAGACATCGTGGAGTGGACACGGGCACGGACGGGATCGTTGCTGCGCGGTGGCGGCTTCGACGTGGTCGTGAACTTCACGGGCGGCGACACGTGGGCGCGTTCGATTCGGTGTGTCCGCCGGGGCGGCCGGCTGTTGACGTGTGGGGCGACCGCTGGTTTCGATCCGCCGACGGACCTGCGATACATCTGGACCGGCGAGCTGGACATTCGTGGATCGAACGGGTGGACCCGCGACGACCTCCATGCACTCCTCGAGCTGGTCACGTCGGGAAGTCTCAACCCCGTGGTCCACAGGCGGTTCGCTTTGAATGAAGGGATCGAGGCGATGCGCGCGCTGGAGGAACGACGGTTCTTCGGCAAGCTCGTGATCGAACCCACCACGCAGATGCCGGAGTATCGACAATGACGTGACGAGGGCCGCGGGCCAGAGTTCTCGGCTCCGTGGAGAAGAAGGAGGAGGAGGATCGGTGCAAGACATCCCAGCTGGGACCAACCTCAGCCGCGTCGGTGGGCACTGGACTGTGCAGCGTGTCCAGGAGCTCATCGACAGCTCGCCGTTCATTGCCGGCTTGGGCCTCGTCGCCGAGGAGGTCGACGAGGAACTGCTGTCGGTGTCCCTTCGCCTGCCGATGAACAGCAGCCACGAGCGCGCGCACGGAACGAGCCAGATCCATGGTGGCCCGGTCGCCGCGCTGGTTGACATTGCCGGCGACTTCGCCGTCGCCCTCGCACTCGGCGGACCAGTGCCGACGATCAATTTCCGAACCGACTACCTCCGCCCGGCCGTGGCGACCGACCTGCGAGCACGGGGAGTCTGTCGGCGGGCAGGCCGCACCGTGTCAGTCGCCGACGTGGACGTCACCGACGACGCCGGACGTCTCGTCGCCATCGGACGTGGAACCTATGCGTCGCCGCCCGAGGGTGACCCGGTCGGCGCGATCGCCCAACAGCCTGGTGTCGGTCGTGATCCAAGGCGCAGTGACATCCGCTGATGCTCCTCGGCGGTGCGCGTCGTGTCTCCGGCCGCCGATCTCCTGTAGATCCGGACACATATCCACGGTTGCGTAGAACGCGGACTGTCGTCAGCGCGAGGGAGTATGGGCACCTTGCACCTTGGACGGTGCGAGACGAGGAAGGTCATAGCCGTGCTCGATCACATCGTTTACGCAGTGAGAGACCTCGAGGCAGCCGTCGATCATCTCGAGGAGACGTTCGGTACCAGACCGACACCCGGTGGCCGCCACGAGGGTCTTGGCACCCACAACGCGCTGGTCGACCTCGGAGACCGCGGCTACCTCGAGGTGATCGGTCCCGACCCCGCCCAGCCGGCGCCACCGCACCCTCGACCCTTCGGCATCGACTCGCTGACCGGGCCCCGCGTCGTCACCTGGTGCATCGCCCCGAACGACTTCGATCAGACGATCGCCAACGCACGCTCCGTCGGATACGACCCGGGAGCCGTCGTACCGCTGACCCGTCGACTGCCCGACGGCACAACACTCCAGTGGCGTGTCGCAACCCACTACGGCAAGCCGCTACCAGGAGACGGGCTCGTCCCATTCCTCATCGACTGGGGCATCACACCTCACCCGAGCGCGGCCGCGGCAAAGGGAGTTCGCCTCACACGGCTCGCCGGAGAACACCCCGACCCTGGGCGAGTGTTGGAAATGCTCGCCGCCCTCGGCGTCGACCTCGAGATCCACAAAGCCGAATCAGCTGCCCTCGTCGCCACGCTCGACACGCCGGCAGGCGTCGTCGAGCTCCGCTGACGAGAAGCGCCCTACAACCACCAAAGGTTGGGCTGACGCGATCCCAGCAGCACCGACTGACGACACCGAACGCCGCCATCCGCCGAACAGCGAACGCGCCAGATCGGCATCTCGATTGCGCTGGCAGTCCTCGTAACAACGGAGGAGTGCTCTGTCCACACGGTCAAGAGGTTGGCGATCCGGCGAGGCGCTCGAAGTGCAGGCTCCACGGGGAGCCGCCCTCCACGGAGAACTGACCTCAGCGACCGCTTCAATCTGAGGCGCCTTCATGCTCACGG
>JBKOUV010000028.1:0-22112 GCA_046723555.1 Actinomycetota bacterium
TTGAACGAGAAGATCACGATCCAGGCGATCGGTACGAACAGGTAGACAAGGACCGCGGCGGCGAACAGGTTGAGCGCCCACCGGCCGGCGCGGCCCCGCGTGGACGTCGGCGCGCTCACGTGATTTCCTCGGTGCCGAAGAACTTGGTGTAGATCACTACACCGACGGTGATGATCGCCATGAGCACGAACGACATCGCCGCCGCCAGCGGCGTGTTGTTCTGGCGCAGGAACTGGTCCTGGATCGAGTTCCCGATCATCGTGTTGTTCGGCCCGCCGAGGTACTGGGCGTTGACGAAGTCTCCCGCCGCCGGGATGAACGTGAGCAGGGTGCCGGCGAAGACACCCGGCAGTGACAGGGGGAGCACGACGCGGCGGAACGCCGATGCGGACGTCGAGTAGAGGTCCCTGGCCGCGTCGACGAGCGCCGGATCGATCTTCTCCAGGCTGACGTAGATCGGCAGGACCATGAACGGCAGGAAGTTGTAGGTGAGGCCGCCGACGACGGCCGTCGCGGTGTTGAGCAGGCGGCCGTTGTCCATCAAGCCGAGCCACTCCATCACGTCGACCAACCCGAGCCGATCCAACACGCCGACGATCGGACCCTCGTCGGCGAGCAGGCTCGACCAGGCGATCGTACGGATGAGATACGACGTGAAGAACGGCACCACGACGAGGCCGAGGAGCAGGTTGCGCCAGCGCCCACCGCGGAACGCGATCACGTAAGCGAGCGGGTAGCCAAGGAGCACGCACAGCAGGGTGGCGATCCCGGCGTAGAGGAACCCGCGCTCGAACTGGGGTCCGAAGCGGCTGAACGCCTCGCGGTAGTTCTCCAGCGTCCACGAGAACTCGGGCACCACGGCGAAACGGCTCGGCAGGGTCGACATCGACGTCTTGAGGAGCGTGAACACCGGCGCCAGGTAGAACAGGGCGAGGAAGAGCAGGCCGGGCTTGAGCAGTCCATACGGTGCGAGACGGCGGCGGATCTCCGGCCCACCCGCGATGGCGACGATGATCAGTCCGACGATCGACACGCCGATGACGGCGACGAGCAGGACCGCGAGGGGACCGGTGACCAGACGCGCGCCGACGACGACGAGGATCGCACCGGCGAGGAGGAGCGCACCCAGCCCGATCAGATCGGTTCGTCGCCGGCGCCCGGTCGCCTCCGCGTCCGGTGCGATCGGGGCCGCGGTCGCAGTCACGTGATGGCTACGCCCCGGTGATCTCCGAGAACCGGGCGTCGTACTCGGCCTCGACGTCCTCGCTCAGGGTGGCGAAGCCATGCAGTTGAGAGGTAACCGCCTCATCAGGGAACAGGAGCGGGCTCTCGGCCAGCTCCGGATCGAGCTTCTTCAGCTCCTCCTGCACGCCCACCACCGGTGACACGTACGCCACCCACGCCGTGATGTGCGCTGCCTGCACCGGGTCGTAGACGAAGTCCATCCACTTCGCCGCGGCGTCGCGGTTTTCCGCCCCCTTGGGCATCATCATCGTGTCGGCCCAGCTCATTCCGCCCTCCTCGGGGAGAATCCATGTCACCGACGGGTTGTCGCGGGAGAGCTGGACGACGTCGCCGGACCAACCGATGCACGCGGCGAAGTTGCCCGTCGCGAGGTCGTCGAGGTAGTCGTTGCCGGTGAAGGCTCTGATCTGTCCGTCGCTCTTCGCTTGGGCCAGCTTGTCGAAGGCGTCCGCGGCGTCGTCGTACGTGGAGACGGTCGCGGGGTCGACTCCCTCGCCGAGCAGGATCAGCCCGATCGTGTCGCGCATCTCCAGCTGCATCCCGATCTTGCCCTTGAAGGCCGGATCGAAGAGATCGTTGACACTCTTGAGCTCACGCCCGGTGGCGTCGAGGTTGTAGGCGATCCCGGTGATCCCCGTCTGCCAGGGCAGTGAATATTCACCGGTCGGGTCCCACACCGGCTTCTGCAGGTCCGGGCGCAGGTTCGCCGCGTTGGGCACCTGATCGAGCGGGAGTGGGTCGACCCAGCCCAGGTTGATCAGACGACCGGCCATCCATCCCGTCAGGGCGATGATGTCTGGGTCAATCGTGTCCCCCCGTCCCAGGACCGGCTGGATCGTGGCGAAGTACTCGTTGTTGTCGTTGATCGCCTCCGTGTACCGCATCTCGATCCCGGTCGCCTCGATGAACCGGTCGACCGTGCCCTTCTTGCCCCGCTTCGTCGGGTCGATGTAAGCGGGCCAGTTCTCGAAGAACAGCTCGTTGCCGCCACCGCCGCCGCTCGGCGTGCTGGGCGCCGAGGTCGCCGGCGTCGTACTGCCTGCCGTGCTCGGGGTCGTGCCCGGAGTCGTGCCCGACGTGCGCGGTGTCGTCGCTCCGCTGGAGTCGTCGTCATCGCCACCACACCCGGCGAGGAGCGACGGCAGCCAGAGCCCGGCCGCGCCGAGGGCGCCTGAGCGCAGGACGAACTGGCGACGGGTCAACGCCGCTCGCCGCGTGGGTCGTTGTGGACGTGCCATTGGAATTCCTTTCAGCTGTTCACGCGATCAGTCAGAGTGCCGCCTCGACCACGTCGACGTCGGTGTCACTGGCCCCGGCGCGGGCGGGCCAACCCGGCAGCAGGAAGCCGGCGTCGCGGCGCCACGACACTCCGACCGCGTCACCTGGTCGGAGGAACGGAAGCTCCTCGTCCGGGTCGATCAATGTGACGACCTCCGTTCCGTCGCGGAGAGTCAGCGCCAGCCGGACCGCCACCCCCTGGAAGATCATCTGGCTGACCTGGCCCGTGAGTCGCCTGCCGTCGCCCGCGCCCACACCGTCGCCCACGGCGACCTGCAAACGCTCGGGTCGCAACATCAGCGAAACGTGGGCACCGATGGACGGGGGCGTCGAGGCCGTCGCCCGTACGGTCGTGCCGCCCACGAGGTCGACGACCGCCTCACCGCCGTCGTGCCCGGTGACGGTCCCCGGAAGCAGGTTGGCGGATCCGATGAAGCCCGCCACGAAGAGCGAGGACGGATGATGGTAGATCTCCTCCGGTGTGCCGACCTGCTCGATGACGCCCTCGCTCATCACCGCGATCCGGTCGCTCATCGTCAGCGCTTCGCCCTGGTCGTGGGTGACGAACACGAATGTGATCCCGACCTCGCGCTGGATCCGCTTGAGCTCGAGCTGCATCGCCTCCCGGAGCTTCAGGTCAAGCGCCGCGAGCGGCTCGTCGAGGAGCAGGGCGCTCGGGTAGTTGACGAGGGCCCGGGCGAGCGCCACCCGTTGCTGTTGCCCGCCCGACAGCTGCGCCGGCTTGCGATCGGCGAACTCGCCCAGCCGCACCACCCCGAGCATCTCGGCGACCCGCGCCGCGCAGTCGGCCCGGGTGACCTTCTTCGAACGCGGCCCGAACGCCACGTTCTCGGTCACGGTCATGTGAGGGAACAGGGCGTACTGCTGGAACACCGTGTTCACGTTGCGGCGGTGCGGGGGAACGCGGCTGACGTCCTCGCCCTCGAGCACGACCCGACCGCGGGTCGGCTGCTCGAACCCGGCGATCATCTTCAGCGTCGTGGTCTTGCCGCAACCCGACGGCCCGAGCATGGCGAAGAACTCGCCCCGGACGATCGACAGGTCGGCCTCGTGGACGGCGACAAAGGTCCCGAACTGCTTGCGCACGCGGTCGAGGACGATGACCTCATCCCGGTTCGCCGCCGTGCTCTCCAACCGTCCCTCCCCTGACGTAGGCCGTGATCGTAGGGCTCAGCTCTCCAGATTGGCCATCACGTGCTTCACGCGCGTGTAGTCCTCGAATCCGTACATCGACAGGTCCTTGCCGTAGCCCGACCGCTTGAAGCCGCCGTGGGGCATCTCGGCGACCAGGGGGATGTGGGTGTTGATCCACACGCACCCGAAGTCGAGGCGCTTGGCCATCCGCATCGCCCGCCCGAAGTCCTTCGTCCACACGCTGGACGCGAGCCCGTACTCCACGCCGTTCGCCCAGCGCACGGCCTCGTCCTCGTCGCTGAACTGCTGCACCGTGATGACCGGGCCGAACACCTCGTTCTGGCTCATCTCGTCCTCCTGGACGAGGTCGGCGACGACGGTCGGCTGGTAGAAGAAGCCGGTGTCGCCCTGCCGGGCGCCGCCGGTCAGGACGCGGGCGTGGTCGGGAGCCCGTTCGATGAACCCGCTGACCTTGGCCAGTTGGTCGGCGTTGTTCATCGGGCCGTAGAGCACGTCCTCGTCGTCGGGCTGGCCGGTCTTCGTTTCCTTGGCGGCGTCGGTGAGGGCGTCGACGAAGTCGCCGTAGACGCTCGGGCCGGCGAGCACCCGGGTGGCCGCAGTGCAGTCCTGACCGGCGTTGAAGTAGCCGGCAACGGAGATGCCCTCGACGGCGGCGGCGACGTCGGCGTCGTCGAACACGACCACCGGCGCCTTGCCGCCGAGCTCCAGGTGGACCCGCTTGAGCCGGGTGGCGGCCGAGCCGGCGACCTCCATCCCCGCCCGCACCGACCCGGTGACCGAAACCATCGCCGGGGTGTCGTGATCGATCATCGCCCGGCCGGTGTCGCGGTCGCCGCAGATGACGTTGAACACGCCGGGCGGCAGGAACTCGGCGGCGATCTCGGCGAGCAGCGGCGTGGTCGCCGGGGTGGTGTCGCTCGGCTTCAGGACGACGGTGTTGCCGGCCGCGATGGCGGGAGCGAACTTCCACACCGCCATCATCATCGGGTAGTTCCACGGCGCCACCTGGGCGCAGACGCCCACCGGCTCGCGCCGGATCATCGACGTCATGTTGGCCATGTATTCGCCGGCGCTCTTGCCCTCGAGGTTCCTGGCCGCGGCGGCGTAGAACCGGATCTGGTCGACCATCGGCGGGATCTCCTCCGACCGGGTCAGGGCGATTGGCTTGCCGGTGTTCTCGACCTCGACGGAGATCAACTCCTCGGCGCGGGCCTCGATCGCATCGGCGATGCGGAAGAGGGCGAGCGAGCGCTCGGACGGAGTCGTGTCCCGCCACGCCTCGAAGGCCGAGGCGGCCGCCTCCATCGCCGCGTCGACGTCGGCGCGGCCCGACAGCGGCGCCTCGGCGTACTGCTCACCCGTCGCCGGGTTGATCACCGGCGTGGTGCGCCCGTCGACGGCGTCGACGTGCTTGCCGTTGACGAAGTTCGAGAAAGCCTTCATGAACAGGTTGTACCACGCCACTGGCGGCTCCGGTATCGCCGCTCCAGTTACGCTCCCAGCCGTGGTGACCGCGATCCGATCGGTGGGCGTGCCGAAGGAGATCAAGACCGCCGAGCACCGGGTGGCGATGACTCCCGACGGGGTCCGGGAACTGGAGCGCCACGGGATCCACGTGCGGGTCGAGGCCGGTGCCGGCGAAGGCGCGTCGATCACCGACGCCGACTACCAGGCGGCCGGCGCGGACATCGTGCCCGGGCCCGAGGACGCCTGGGCCCAGGAGCTGGTGGTCAAGGTCAAGGAGCCGATGGACGAGGAGTTCCGGTTCCTCCGCGACGACCTGACCCTGTTCACCTACCTCCACCTGGCGGCGTACCCCGACGTCGCCAAAGCGCTGCTCGCGGCCGGGACGACGGCGCTCGCTTACGAGACGGTGCAGCTCGACACGGGGGCGCTCCCGCTCCTCGCCCCGATGAGCGAGGTCGCCGGCCGGCTCGCCCCCCAGCAGGGTGCCCACTTCCTCGAGCGCCACAAGGGCGGGCGGGGCGTGCTGATGGGCGGTGCGCCCGGTGTCCGTCCGGCCAAGGTCGTCGTGCTCGGGGCCGGCAACGTCGGCTGGAACGCGGCGTGGATCGCCGCGGGCATGGAAGCCGAGGTCGTGCTCGTCGACAAGAACCTCGATCGCCTCCGCTGGGTCGACCAGATCCACAAGGGCCGGATCATCACCCTGGCCTCGAACCGCGGGGCGATCGAGCGGGCGGTGGGCGACGCCGACCTGGTCATCGGCGCCGTCCTGGTGCCGGGGGGCCGGGCGCCCGTCGTCGTGAGCGAGGAGATGGTGCGCGGGATGAGGCCGCGGTCGGTGATCGTCGACGTCGCCGTCGACCAGGGTGGGTGCATCGAGACCACCCGGGAGACAACCCACGACGACCCGGTGTACGAGGCCCACGGTGTCGTCCACTACGCCGTCGGGAACATGCCGGGCGCGGTCCCCAACACCAGCACCTACGCCCTCACCAACGCCACCCTCCCCTACATCCAGGACGTCGCCGTGCTCGGGCCGGCCGGCGCTGCGCAACGGGACCCGGCCGTCGCGCTCGGCGTGAACACCGTCGCCGGCAAGGTCACCAACGAGCCGGTGGCCGAGTTCCTCGGCGTCGACTATGTCGATCCGCTCGCTGCCTTCGCCGCCACGTAGGGTTCATCAGATGACAACGAGTGTGTTTGACCTCGACATGCCGGTGCTCGAGGTCGAGCTGGGCGACACGACGTTCGACATCATGGCGCAGCGGCTGGCGGCGGCCGAGCAGAGCTGGATCGCCCGCAACCCGTTCGGGTTCTCGATCCTCCACTACGACGACGTGGTGGCGATGCTGCGCGACAAGCGGTGGCACAGCGCAACCGGGCAGATCATGGAGCTCCAGGGGGTGACGGATCCGCAGTACCTCAACCGCCGGCGCACGTCGATCCTCTCGGCCGAGGGTGACGAGCACACCCGCCTCCGCCGGCTCGTCGGCAAGGCCTTCTCCCCCCGCGCCGCCGACCGGCTGCGGCCGTTCATGCGCGAGGTCATCGGGTCCCTCGTCGACAAGGTGGCCCCCACCGGCCGGGCCGACGTGGCCGTCGACATCTGCGAGCCGTACCCGATCCCGATCATCTGCGAGCTGCTCGGCGCGCCGAAGGACGACTGGAAGCTGTTCAGCCGTTGGGCCAGCGATGTGCTGCGCATCTTCAACGGCAACCTCCAGGAGGACCTGCCCACGATCGTGGCCGCCCAGGAGGAGCTCGACGAGTACACCCGCGCGCTGATCGCCGACCGGCGGACGAAGCCGGCCGAGGACCTGCTCACCGACCTGATCGCGGCCGAGGAGGAAGGCGACCGGCTGTCGACGGACGAGCTGGTGATGATGGTCGATGCCGTCCTCGTCGGTGGCACGGACACCACCCGCAACCAGCTCGGTTGCACCGTCGCCCTGTTCACGTACTACCCCGAGCAGTGGAAGCTCCTCGCCGAACAACCCGAGATCGCGCCCCGCGCGGTGGAGGAGTGCATGCGCTACTTCGGGACGATCCGCGGCACCGGCCGGCTCGCCAGCGAGGACATCGAGTACCGCGGGGTCCTGTTCCCGGCCGGGACGTTCATCGCCCCGTCGACCGCCACCGCCAATCGCGACCCGGCGGTCTTCGCCGACCCCGAGGTCTTCGACATCAGCCGGGAGCCGAGCGGCCAGCCGCAGCTGACGTTCGGATCAGGCATCCACTACTGCCTCGGCGCGGCCCTCGCCCGGGCCGAGTTGCAGGAGGCGCTGCCCCTGCTCGCCCGGCGGATGCCCGATCTCGCCCTCGACGGCGAGATCACGTGGAAGCCCAACACCGTCGGCATCTTCGGCCCCGAGCACCTGCCGGTCACGTTCAGCCCGGGCCACTGACGCATTCTGCGAACTCTTGCCACAGAGCGACGAAAAGTGTCGCCCGGTGGCAAGAGTTGCCGAAAGACGACACTCGGCCGGCCGGAGCAGCATGACTCGCGCCTCACGGACCTCGCGCACTTGCGCAACACAGACGCGCATTGAGCGGTCGAGCATCCGCTCGGTGAATCGCATCCGTTCCCACGACAGGATTGCGAGGCCAATATCACGCGTCCGATCGCGCTCGCCCGCGGTCGCCGTGCCGTGCCACTCGGAGTGATCGACCTCGATGTCGAGCCGGCAGTCGATGTAGGCGAGGTCGAGATACGCGGAGCGACCGGACGGCAGCACCACTGGGTGCTGCTGCACGGCAAGTGGCAGGCCGGCATCGATGAGTGCTTGCTGCAGCTCGAGCTCCAGCTCGGACATCGTCGGCCGGCTTGCCCGAGCCGTCAGGTCCGCCAGCCGATCCCACGACGCCGAGCCTCGCCGGCCTCGACCGCACAGGTCGGCGTAGACCTCGCCGAGCTCGGCGTCGGTGCAGAGACCCTTGTTGCGAACGTCCTCGATCACGGACAGGTGACCCTGCGTGTCGAGCACCCCTCCCAGATCGAACACGGTTCGAGCGACCGAGGTGACTCGTCCGCCGTCGACCATCTCGACCACGTGGTGCTCGGGGACCTTGTTGCTGTAGTGAACAACCGCCGCGACGCCGCGTACATGGATGCCGTGAGGCACAGTGACGTCGACGTGATCCTTGGGGGCGCGGCGAATCCCCCAGAACGCGGCCGCGCTGGAGTGCGAAAGCACGGCGTCCGGGCGATTGAGGCACAGCGCCAGCTCACGGCGGGGAACAGCGTCCGGTGGCGGTGTGGTGGCGTACACGTTCGTGAGCAGCCGTCGTAGCTGCCCGCTGTCGGCCCGTCGCTGTATCGATCGTCTGGAGAGGCCGAGCCGTTCGAGATCAGCGGTCGTGATCAGGTTTTGGCGCCGCTCGGCGATGCGCACGATTTCATGGTCGATCGTGCTCATGGTGGGGAACGTACGCGCGGGGTGTCACAATCTCCGACTACTGGCGCTTTCCCGCAACTCTTGCCACAGAGCGACAAAAACTGTCGCCTGGTGGCAAGAGTTCGCCAGAGGCGACGTCAGCTACGCGAGAGGTAGGCGTCGCGAAGGACGTGGGTCTGCATCTCGAGCTCGTCGAGGCGGTACTTGACGACGTCGCCGATGCTGATGATCCCGACGAGCTTGGTGCCGTCGAGCACCGGCAGGTGCCGCTGGCGGGTCAGCGTCATCCGCCGCATCACCTCGGCGAGGTCGTCGGCAACCGAACACGTCGGATGGACACCGCTCGTGACCACGTCGCGCACCCGCAGCTCGGAGAACCCGTCACCGTGGCGGTCGATCGCCCGGACCACGTCCCGCTCGCTGAGCACACCGAGCAACTCGTCCTTGGCGCCGACCACGACGAGCGACCCGATGCCCCGGCTCGCCATCCGGTGCACGGCGACCGACACGGGAGTCTCTGGACTGACCACCTCCACGGTCGCCCCCTTGGCCGAAAGGATGGCTGCGACGTGCATCGTCACCTCCTCGCTGCGTTGCCGCCATTCTCCCGCCGCGCCCGCGGGCTGGCAAGGATCCCGGTCAGTCGGGCCGCGACCCCGCGCTGCGCCAGAAGTCGTTCAGCGAGCGCTGCACCTTCACGTACCAGACGATGTTGCCGATCAGCGGGAGCAGGAACCACAAGCCCCAGACCGCCGAGATGGGGCTTTCCCGACCGGCGCGCTGGTACATGTTCTTGATCTCGTTCGGGATCGTGAACATGAGGATGACGCTGAGGAGGATGTAGATGACGATCCCGAGCACACCCCCGAGACCGTCGCCGTTGTACTTCTTCAGGTCTTCGCTGGTCCGGTAGGTCCAGAAGAAGCCCCAGATCCCGAGGGTGACGATCATCAGCAGGATCGTCAGGCCGATGCTGTAGTAGACGCCGCCGATGCTCTCCGGCGGCCGTCCGACCGGAGTGACGTAGTAGCCGGGTCCGCTCGGCGGCGGCGCTGGGGGCGGCGCGCTGGACGGTGGCTGCGGTGGGACCTCACTCATAGGTGGCGACCGTACCAAGCCGGTTACGGTCGGCGGGGTGACCGATCTCAAGCTTGGATACAGCACGGGCTACTGGTCTGCCGGTCCGCCTGACGGCGCCCTCGAGGCGGTCAAGGAGGCCGAGCGGCTGGGGTTCGACTCGGCCTGGACCGCCGAGGCCTACGGCTCCGATGCGCTCACCCCCCTGGCCTGGTGGGGAGCCCACACCGAGCGGATCCGCCTCGGCACCGGCATCGTCCAGCTGTCCGCCCGCACGCCGGCGGCGACGGCGATGGCGGCGATCACGCTCGACCACCTCTCCGGCGGGCGGTTCATCCTCGGTCTCGGGGCTTCCGGGCCGCAGGTCGTCGAGGGCTGGTACGGGCAGCCGTACCAGCGGCCGCTCGCCCGCACCCGCGAGTACGTCGAGGTCGTGCGGAACATCGTCGCCCGGGACGCGCCGCTGGACCACCACGGCGACTTCTACGACCTGCCGCTGCGGAGCGGAGGGACCGGTCTCGGCAAGGCGCTCAAGTCGACGGTCCACCCGCTGCGCCCCCGGATCCCGATCTTCATCGCCGCCGAGGGCCCGCGGAACGTCGCCCTCGCCGCCGAGATCGGCGACGGCTGGCTGCCGATGTTCTTCGCCCCGAAGGAGGATCGCTTCTACCGCAAGTGCCTGGCGAGTGGGTTCGACGCCAGCGGCGAGGCGGACAAGGCGGAGCGGTTCGAGGTGGTGACGATGCTGTACGCGATCCCGGGCGACGACGTCGAGGCCTGCGCCGACTTCGTCCGGCCGCTGCTCGCGCTGTACGCCGGCGGGATGGGGGCGCGGGGAGCCAACTTTCACTTCGAGGTGTTCGCCCGCATGGGCTACGAGGACGTCGCCACCAAGGTCCAGGACCTCTATCTCGAGGGGCGCAAGCAGGAGGCGGCGGCGGCGATCCCGCTGGCGATGGTCGAGGACGTCGCCCTCGTCGGCCCGCCGGCGAAGATCCGCGAGGAGGCCGAGGCGTGGCGGGACACGTGCGTGACCACGTTCCTCGTCAGCGGCCCGGCGTCGATGCTGTCCGGGTACGCCGAGATGCTGCTCGGCTGACCGAACCCTCACCGCAAACGGCTCACAGCAGCCGTGCGGCGTCAGAGTTCCGGCGCGTCAGGCGTACAAGGAGTCGAAGTCGTCGGCGTATTTGGCGTAGATCACGTTGCGCTTCAGCTTCAGCGACGGCGTGACCTCGCCGGCTTCGAGGGTGAAGTCGCGGCCGAGGATCTTGAACCGCTTGATCTGCTCCACCTGGGCGTAGTGGGCGTTGGCGGCGTCGAGGTCGGCCTGGATGAGCCGGCGGATCTCCTCGTGCCGGGCGAGCTCGGCAAGATCGGTCGGCAGCCCCTGCTGCTCGGCCCACGGGACGACCTCCTCGGCGTCGAGCGTGATCAGGGCGACCGGATAGGGACGGCGGTCGCCGAACATCACCGCCTGGGAGATGAACCGGGACTTCCGCAGGTCGCCTTCGAGGTTCGATGGCGTCAGATTCTTCCCGCCCGCGGTGATGATGATGTCCTTCTTGCGCCCGGTGATCGTCACGAAACCCTCGTCGTCGATCGCGCCGAGG
Organism: Actinomycetota bacterium; assembly: GCA_046723555.1. Lineage (GTDB taxonomy): Bacteria > Actinomycetota > Acidimicrobiia > Acidimicrobiales > Ilumatobacteraceae > JALZMG01. Next base: position 11,249 of record JBKOUV010000028.1, read on the forward strand.
TCCCCCGTGCGCAGGTAGCCGTCCTGCGTCAACACCTCGGCCGTCGCTACCGGGTCGCGCCAGTACTCCTTCATGATCATCTCGCCGGCGATCTCGATCTCGCCGTCGTCCGCAATGCGGATGTCGGCGCCGGCGACCGCGCGCCCGATGGTCCCGAACTTGAACGCGTCGGGAAGGTTGACCGTCCCGATGGCGGTGGTCTCGGTCATGCCCCAGCCCTCGAAGACCGGCACCCCGGCGGCGTAGAAGAACTCGAGGATCTCCGGGGCGATCGGCGCCGCCCCGGACACGGCGAGCTTGACGTTGCCGCCGAAGATGCCGCGCACGAGGGCGAACATCTCGGCGTCGGCTTTCTCGAACTGCTCCGCTTCAGCCGCCGGCACGTCGGCGCCGCGTCGTCGCGCCTGGCGGACCCGGAGGCCGAGCTGGATCGTTCTGGCCACGTCTTCCCGCTGCTCGTGCGGGACCATCGCCATCGCCACGGTGTAGACCTTCTCGAAGATGCGCGGGACCGATGGGAGGACTGTCGGCTTCACCTGACTGAGCTCGCCGACGATCTGCTTGGTGTCGCCGCCCCAGTAGGCGATCGTCGCCCCGACCTCGATGCAGTCGGCTTGGACGAGTTGGGCGAAGCTGTGGGCGAGCGGGAGATAGAGGTAGACGACGTCGCCCGGACCGAACAGCTCCATCTCGGCCGCGCTGCGCCGGCCGGCGGCGAACCCCTTGTTGGTGAGGACGACGCCTTTGGGGCGGCCGGTGGTTCCGGACGTGTAGATGATCAGGCAGGGGTCGTCGGGGCTGACTGCCTCCGCCCGGAGATCGAGCTCCCCCCGGTCGCCTCCCACTCCTCGCCCCGCCACCTCGGCGATCGGCAGCGCGCCGTCAGCCTCGCCGTCGATGACCACCACGTGTTGGAGTTCGGGGAGTCGAGACTGGACCTGACCGATCTTCGCCACCTGGCCGGGGTCCTCGCAGACGATCACCTTCGACCCCGAGTTGCCGATCACCCACTCGCACTCCTCGGCGGAGTTGGTCGGGTAGACGGGCACGACGATCGCCCCCGCGGCCGAGGCGGCGAGTTGGACGACGGTGAACTCGACCCGCGTGTTGGCGAGGATGCCGACCCGGTCACCGACGTCGACCCCGAGATCGATCAGGCCGAGGGCGAGATCGGCGACCTGGTCCCACAACGCGTTGTAGGTCAGCTCCACCCACTGGCCGTCCCGAAGGGAACGGGCGGCGACCCCGTCGCTGTAGCGGGAGGCCGCGGTGCGGGCGAGCGCGGCCATCGTGGTGTTGGTGGCACCGCCGTCCCCCGTCATTGCGCTCGACGGTACCAGCGATTCACGGCACCCCGACGAGAGCCGCGGCGACCGACTCCAGGCCGGCGGCCCGGCTGGCCTTGACGAGCACCGCCGTTCCACCGTCGACCGGTCCGACGACGCCGAGGACGTCGTTCGGGTCGACCGGGTCGCTTCCGTACCGATCGGTGCCCACGGCGATCAGCTCGATCCCGAGCGCTCGGGCGTACGCCGCCACCTCCCGGTGGGCGACGTCGGGGTCGTCGAGCTCGGCCATCGGGCCGAGCACGGCGATCCGCCGCTGCGCCTCGACCCCCAACAGCGCGTCCAGTGCAGCCCGCATCGACGTCGGGTTGGCGTTGTAGGCGTCGTTGATCACCACCCCGCCCGCGGCCGTCGGGACGACCTGCATCCGCATCGGTGACAGGTGGGCCGCGCCCAGCGCGTCGGCGGCGTCGCCGACGTCCACCCCGAGCACACCGGCGACGGCGAGCGCAGCCGCCGCGTTCGCCGCCATGTGGGCACCGCTGATCGCGAGCGTGACGGTGACCTCGCCCCACGGAGTGCGGGCGACGAACCTCGGCCGGGCGAGCTCGTCCAGTTGCACGCCCTCGACGCGCACGTCCGCTAGAGGCGCGTGTCCGAACGTGAGCACGGTCGCGCCGGTCCGTCCCCCCATCGCCCGCACGAGGGCGTCGTCGGCGTTGAGGATGGCGGTGCCGCTGCCCGGAAGCGCTTCGACCAGTTCGCCCTTCGCCCGCGCCACGCCCTCGATCCCGCCGACCCGCTCGGTGTGGGCGGCGGCCACGGCCGTCACGACCCCGACGTCGGGCCGGGCGACGGCGCACAGGCGGGCGATCTCGCCGATGCCGCGCATCCCCATCTCGAGCACGAGCACCTCGGTGTCGTCCGAGGCCCCGAGGATCGTCACCGGCAGTCCCTGTTCGTTGTTGAAGCTGCGCTCGTTGGCGGCCACGCGGAGCTTCGAGCGCAACGCCGCCGCGACGAGGTCCTTGGTGCTCGTCTTGCCGACGCTGCCGGTGATCCCGACCACGGGGACCGTGACTCGAGCGCGGGCCCAGCCGGCGAGCGCCATCAGCGCGTCGACGGTGTCGGCGACCTCGATCCCGGGGGCGGACAGCGACTCGGCCGACCGGCTGGTGAGGTACGCCGCCGCCCCGGCCGCGACGGCATCGGCGATGAACTCGTGCCCGTCACGGGCCGCGACGATGGGCACGAAGAGATCACCGGCTTGGACTGAACGGGAGTCGAACCCGGCCCCGGTGAGCTCGACGTCGGGACCCACGAGCCGCCCCCGGGTCGCCGCGGCGACGTCGGATGCCCGAAACCTCACAGTCGCGAACGGTACCGTCGCGGTGGTGCCCGCCGATCGAATCCATCTCGTCGTGCTGTTCGGAGGGCAGTCCGCGGAGCACGACGTGAGCTGTGTCACGGCCACGCACGTGCTCAGGGCGATCGACACGAGCAAGTACCGGGTGACGCCGATCGGGATCTCCACCGACGGTGACTGGGCGCTCGCCGAGGGCGCTCGCGAGGCGTTGGCCGCCGGTCTCGGTGCCCTCCCCGACCGCCTCGACCCCAACGGACCCGCCGTCTCGGCGACGGCCGTGCTCGCGTCGGAACCCGACCGCGGGGCAGAAGGCGAGCGCACGGTTGTGCTCCCGCTCCTCCACGGACCGCTCGGGGAGGACGGAACCGTGCAAGGACTGCTCGAGCTCGCCGATGTCGCCTACGTCGGTGCCGGCGTGCTCGGCTCGGCGCTGGCGATGGACAAGGCGATGGCGAAGCAGGTGCTGGCCGCCAACGGCATCGCCCAGGCCCGCTTCCGCGCCCTCGCCGACCACGAGCGCACACCCGGGACCCCGGCCCGGCTCGTCGACGAGTTCGGACTGCCGTGCTTCGTCAAGCCCTCGAACATGGGCTCGTCCGTCGGTGTCACCAAGGCACACACCGTGGAGGAGCTGCGCGACGGGATCGAGCACGCGCTCACCTACGACGAGTGGGTCGTCGTCGAGGAGGCCGTGGCCGGTCGCGAGATCGAAGTCGCCGTGCTCGGCGGGACCCATCCGGTGGCGTCGGGGCCGGGCGAGATCATCCCCGGCGCCGAGTTCTACGACTACGAGGACAAGTACGTCACCGACGGCGCCCAGTTGCTCATCCCCGCGCCGCTCTCCCCGACGGAGACCGAGGCGGTGCGGTCCCTCGCCGTGCGGGTGTTCCAGGTGTTGCGCGGCGACGGGCTCGCCCGCGTCGACTTCTTCTTCGAGGAGGGCGGCCGCGGGTTCCTCTGCAACGAGGCCAACACGATGCCCGGATTCACCCCCATCTCGATGTACCCGAAGCTGTGGCAGGCCGCCGGCATCTCGTATCCCGACCTCATCGACCGGCTCGTCGAGCTGGCCGTCGAGCGCCACGCCCGTCGCCGCCGCAACACCAAGCACTGACGCCCGCGGTGAGCGGCGAGCGCGCCGAGCGCGCTCACCGCTCACCGCCCGGGGATTACACCATCAACTGCTGCTCGGGTGCTCCACCACGCAGTCCGAGCCCGGGAACACCAGCGCCTCGTGTCCGTCGTCGAAGCGGACGAGGTACGGCGGGGCGCCGTTCGACCCGCGCACCTCGACGACCTGACCTTGGCGCTCCGGCGTTCCGACGGTCCGGCCTCGTACGTGGAGCACGTCACCGACTTCGGCTTGCATCAGATCACCTCCGATTCCAGGGTAGATCAGCGCGTCAAGGTCCGGGGCCCGGCCGTGGTACACCAGGAGGGTGGCTGACGAACCGGTCCTGTTCAGCACCGATCCGGCCCGCTACCGGCACTTCCAGCTGGAGCTGGACCCGCCGGTGGCGACCGTGCGGCTGGCCGTCACGCCCGACGCCGGCCTGCTCGACGACTACCAGCTGAAGCTCAACTCTTACGACCTCGCCGTCGACATCGAGCTCGCCGACATCGTCCAGCGACTGCGCTTCGAACACCCCGAGGTCAAGGTCGTCGTCCTGACGGGTGGCCTCGAGAACGTGTTCTGCGCCGGCGCCAACATCCAGATGCTCGCCGGCTCGTCGCACGGCCACAAGGTCAACTTCTGCAAGTTCACCAACGAGACCCGCAACGCGATCGAGGACGTCACCGCCAAATCGCACCAGCCCTGGATCGCGGCGGTCAACGGAACCGCTGCCGGCGGCGGGTATGAGCTCGCCCTCGCCTGTGACGAGATCGTGATGGTCGACGATCGGGCGACGGCGGTGTCGCTGCCGGAGGTGCCGCTGCTCGCCGTGCTGCCGGGCACCGGCGGGCTGACCCGACTCGTCGACAAGCGCCACGTGCGCCGGGACCTCGCCGACGTGTTCGCCACCCGCACCGAGGGCGCCAAGGCGTCGACGGCCGTCGAATGGGGGTTGGTCGACGCGGCCGCCCCCCGCAGCACGTTCGCCGACATGGTCGCGGAGCGGGCGCGGGCGCGAGCCGCCGGCTCGGACCGCCCGGACGACGGGCGGGGCATCGAGCTGACCCCGCTCGAGCGAGCGCTCGAGGACGACGCGATCCACTACCCCGACCTCGACGTCGAGCTCGATCGCGGGCTGGGCGCGGCGACGCTCAACATCCGCGGTCCCCGAGGCGCCCAGCCGACGACGCCGGACGAACTGGTGGAGACGGGGGCCGGGGCGTGGATGCTGGCCGCGGCCCGCCAGCTCGACGACGCCCTGCTCCACCTGCGGTTCAACGAGTCGCAGATCGGGACGTGGGTGCTCAAGACCTCCGGCGATGCCGACGCAGTCGCCGCGGCCGAGGAGCTCATCGGCGCGCATGGCGATCACTGGCTGGTTCGCGAGCTGCGGCTGTACTGGGCGCGGACGTTGAAGCGGCTCGACCAGTCGGCCCGCACCCTGGTCGTGCTGGTGGAGCCGGGGAGCTGCTTCGCCGGCACGCTCGCCGAGCTCGCCCTCGCCGCCGATCGTTCGTTCATGCTCGACGGTTCGTGGGCCGGGAGCGATCTGCCTGCGCCGACGTTGCGGCTGACGGCTGCGAACGAGGGTTGGTACCCGATGGCCAACGGGCTGTCGCGCCTCGCCACCCGGCTGTGGGGTCGCGACGAGGCGCTCAGTGCGGCGCGGGAGCGCGTCGGCAAGGACCTCCTCGCCGCCGAGGCGGCCGCCGCCGAGCTGATCACGTTCACGCCCGACGACATCGACTGGGACGAAGAGGTGCGGCTGATGCTGGAGGAGCGCAACAGCTTCTCCCCCGACGCGCTCACCGGCATGGAGGCGAGTTTCCGCTTCGCCGGCCCCGAGACGATGGAGACGAAGATCTTCGCCCGCCTCTCGGCGTGGCAGAACTGGATCTTCCAGCGCCCCAACGCCGTCGGGCCCGAGGGCGCCCTGCGCCGCTACGGGACCGGCACCCGCCCGACGTTCGATCGAGGCCGCACGTGAGAGAGAGGTGACGCGATGACTCCCGTTGACATCGACGCCAAGATCCCGAACAACGTCGACCTCGCCGGCGATCGCCGCCTCCAGCGCGCCCTCGAGTCGTGGCAGCCGAAGTTCATCGAGTGGTGGCGCCAGCTCGGTCCCGTCGCCTACCAGGACCGCCCGGTGTACCTGCGGACCGCGGTGGCCGTCGGTCAGGAAGGGTGGGCCCACTTCGACCACGTCGAGATGCCGGAGTACCGCTGGGGCATCTTCCTCGCCGAGCCCGAGCCGGACCGCCGCATCGCCTTCGGCGACCACAAGGGCGAGCCGGTCTGGCAGGAGATCCCGGGTGAGCACCGCGCCGAGCTGCGCCGCCTCGTCGTCGTCCAGGGCGACACCGAGCCGGCGTCGGTGGAACAGCAGCGCCACCTGTGCACCACCGCGCCCAGCCTCTACGACCTGCGCAACCTGTTCCAGGTGAACGTCGAGGAGGGGCGGCACCTCTGGGCGATGGTGTACCTCCTCCACCGCTACTTCGGGCGCGACGGCCGCGACGAGGCCGACGAACTGCTCGAACGCCACTCCGGCGACTCCGACAACCCGCGGATCCTCGGCGCCTTCAACGAGCCCACGCCGGACTGGCTGTCGTTCTTCATGTTCACCTACTTCACCGATCGCGACGGCAAGTTCCAGCTGGCGTCGTTGCGCGAGTCGGCGTTCGACCCGCTGTCACGAACGTGCGACTTCATGCTCAAGGAAGAGGCCCACCACATGTTCGTCGGCGCCACCGGCGTCGGTCGGGTGGTGCAGCGCACGGCCGAGTTGATGAAGGAGCACGACACCGACGACATCCGCCCTCTCGGGGGCATCGACGTCGGCACCCTGCAGCGCTATCTCAACTTCCACTACAGCGTGTCGCTCGACCTGTTCGGCGCGGAGACCTCGACGAACGCCGCCAACTACTTCGCCGCCGGCCTGAAGGGGCGATTCAAGGAGGAGGACCGGCCGGACGACCATCTGCTCAAGGACGCCACCCGCACCGTCCCGCTGGCCACCGACGACGGGATCGGCGAGCGCGAGGCGAGCCAGCTGTCGGCACTCAATGAGACGCTGCGCGACGATTTCGTGGCCGACTCGCAGAAGGGTGTCGACCGATGGAACCGGGTGCTGGAGGGAGTCGGGGCCCAGCTGACCCTCCCCCACCCCGGCTTCAACCGGTCGGTCGGGACGTTCGCCGGGCGACGCGTGAGCCCGGACGGTCGCCTGCTCGCGGAGGACGAGTGGGCCGCGCACGTCGACTCGTGGTTGCCCTCTCGAGCAGACCGCGACCACGTCGAGTCGCTCATGATCCGCGTCGTCGAGCCGGGGCAGATGGCGGGCTGGGTCGCGCCGCCGACCGCGGGCGTCCATGCCAAGCCGCTCGACTTCGAATACGTCAAGATCTGAGCCATGGGGGCATACAACGCAGCAGGGTGGCTGGTCGACCGGAACGTCGAGCGGGGGCTCGGTTCTCGGGTGGCGATCCGGTGCGGCGGCGAGAGCCACACCTATGACGACGTGCTGGGCGAGGTCTGGCGGGCGCAGCACGCGCTCGAGGCGCTGGGGGTCGAGTCCGGCGAGCGGGTGGTCCTCGTCGTCAACGACGAGCCGGCGTGCATTGCCTGGTTCCTGGGTGGCCTCCGATCCGGCGTCGTGCCGGTCCCGCTGTCGACGATGCTCACCGGTGACGAGCTGGCGGCGATCGTCGCCGACGCCGAGGCGGCGGCGGTCGTGACGTCGGCCGAGCACGCCGACCGGATCCCGATCATCGCCAAGGGCGCGCCGAGCGTGCGGACCGCCGTCGTCCTCGGGGAGCCGCCGGAGTACGCCGGCGTCGCCGCGCACCGTTGGACTGACTTCACCGATGCCCACGAGGCGCCGGTCGCGCCGACGGACGAGGACTCGCCGGCGTTCTGGCTGTACAGCTCAGGCACCACCGGGGTGCCCAAGGGCGTCATGCACCGGCACGGCAACCTGCAGGCGACGGCCGACACCTACGCCCGGGAGATCCTCGGGGTCCGGCGGGACGACCGCTTCCTCTCCGTCGCCAAGTTGTTCTTCGCCTACGGGCTCGGCAACTCTCTGACGTTCCCGTTCTCCGTGGGCGCGACGACGATCCTCGAACCGGCCCGCCCGACGCCTCCGGGCATGGCCCAGCTCGTCGCCAACGAGCGGCCGACGCTGTTCTTCGCCAGCCCGGGCTTCGTCGCCGCCCTCCTCGACGCCGACCCTCCGCCGGAGACGTTTGCCTCGGTGCGGTGCACGGTGACGGCCGGCGAGGCGCTGCCCGCCGACCTGCAGCGCCGCTTCTCCACCCGGTTCGGGCATCCCGTGCTCGACGGCATCGGTTCGACCGAGGCGTTGCACATCTTCCTGTCCAACACGCTCTCCGAACAGCGCCCGGGTTCGAGCGGTGTCGCGGTCCCCGGCTACGCGGCGAAGCTCCTCGACGACGAGGGCGCGGAGGTCACTGCCGCCGACACGCCCGGCTACCTGCACGTGCAGGGACCGTCGATCGCGACCGGCTACTGGCAGCGGGAGGATGCCACCGCGGCCGCGTTCACCGGCGGCTGGCTCCGCACCGGCGACGTCTACGTGCGCTCGGACGACGACCACTGGACGTTCCTCGGCCGCAACAACGACATGATCAAGGCCGGCGGGATGTGGGTCTCACCGGCCGAGGTCGAGGGCGTGCTGGTCGAGCACCCCGACGTGCTCGAGGCGGCGGTCGTGGGCGCGCGCAACGCCTCCGGCCTGGAGGAGACGGTGGCGTTCGTCGTGCCGCGCAGTGGCGCGGTGATCGATGCGGCCGCCATCGACGCCCACTGCCGCCAGCGGATGGCGGCATTCAAGCGGCCGCGGCGGCTGATCGAGGTGGCGGATCTGCCGAAGACGGCTACCGGCAAGATCCGCCGGTTCGCCCTGCGCGAGCAGCTCTCCGCGCCGGCTTCCGCGGCGGCTCCCGAGTCCTGAGCCGCTCGTCAGGGCCAGCCGGCGCCCGGGGCGGGCGCGTCGACGGTGAGCACTCGCCCGGTGCGGTCGGCGAGGAGCCCTTCCACCTCGTCGACGCCTCGCCACTCGAGGGCGAGGAGGAACAGCGTTCGGCGATCCGGACCACCGAGCATGCACCCGAAGCACGGCCGATCGAACTCGATCCGCTCGAGGATCTCGCCGCCCTCGATGACCCGCACACAAGCCCCGGCGGCGTCCTCCTCTCGACCGGTCAACGTCCGCGTGTCCCCCGCACTCGTCCAGATCGCGCCCTCGGCGTCCATGCAGATCGCGTCGGGGCCGACGCCGTCCGCCCACACTCGGCGGTTCGAGAGGTTGCCGTCGGCGGCGATGTCGAACGCCGTGAGCCGGCGGGCAAAGGACTCGGCGATGATCAATGTGGAGTTGTCCGGGGTGACGACCATGCCGTTCGGGAACTCGATGCCGTCGGCGACCTGGCGGGCGGAACCGTCCGGGGTGACGAGGGCGATGATGCCGGGCTGAGGCTTCTCGCCACCGAGGAAGTCGAACCCGAAGCCGTTCAGGTAGATGTTGCCGCGTCCGTCGACGACGATCTCGTTCCAGCCGTGTTCGGCCACTGGGCGCAGGTCGGCGTGCCGCACCATCGACCCGTCAGGTTCCTGGCGCATCAGTTCCGGTCCGGTCACGAGGAGCCGACCGTCCGGCAACCAGTCGATCGACCAGCCGAGGCCGGGCGGACCGTGGGCGACGACCTCGCTGTTGCCGTCGAGGTCGACGGCGATGATCTCGGTCGTGCCCCAGTGGGCGAACCAGAAGCGTCCGTCGTGCCAGCGCGGTGACTCGACGAAGGCGAGGTCGCTCAGCAGGAGACGTGGTTGCAGGTGGTCAGTCATCGATCGCTCCGTAGGTTCCCGTCCAGAAGTCGCGAATCGTCGCGGGCGGCGGGTAGGCGCCGGTGAACATGTCGGTGGTGAGCACGATGCCGACGAGGCGCTCGCGGGGATCGTTGGCCCAGGACGAGCCGAGCCCACCAGCCCATCCGTAGCCGCCCTCCGACAAGCCGAGGTCGGTGCGCCGAAGTTGAACGGAGACGCCGAACCCCCAACCCTGTGACCCGTCGGGCGACGGTCCCGAGACGAGCCGGTCGTCGCCGAGGTGGTCGGTGGTCATCAACTCGACGGACGGACGCGACAACAGCCGTGACCCGTCGACCAGCCGCCCGCCATCGAGCAGCATCTGGCCGAAGCGGTGGAGGTCGTCGAGCGTGGAGACGAGGCCACCGCCTCCGGACGGGAACGCCGGCGGCTTGGCCCACTGGCCCTCGGGCGGGTCGTAGACCATCCGCTCACCGGTCTGCGGGTTCGTCGCGTAGCAGGATCCGAGGCGGTCGACGTGCTCGGTCGAGAAGCCGGTGTCGACCATCTCGAGGGGTTCGAACACCCGCTCGCGGAGGAACACGTCGAAGGGTTGCCCGGCCGCCCGGGCGATTAGCACCCCGAGCACGTCCGAGCCGACGTGGTACAGCCACCGCTCGCCGGGCTGGTACAGGAGCGGCAACGTGGACAGCCGGCGGATCCACTCGTCCGGGTCGGGCGGTACCTGCGGCTCGGGCGGACCGCTGCCCAGGCTGAGCTCGCCCATCCGCTCGAGGAGCGGCTGCGGCCACGGGGCGGTGAAGTCCATGCCGAGCCCGAGCTGGAAGGTCAGCAGGTCGCGCACGGTGATCGGCCGGTTCACCGGCACCGTGTCGCCGTCGAGCGGGCCGCGTCCGTCGACCAGCACGCGCCGGTCAGCGAACTCGGGCAGCAGGTCGTCGACGGGGTCGTCGAGGCGCAGGCGGCACTCCTCGACCAGGATCAGGGCGGCGACGGCGGTGATCGGCTTGCTCATCGAGGCGATGCGGAAGATGCTGTCCCGCTGGACCGGCGCCGGATCGCCTCGGGTGAGGGTGCCGGACCAGCCGACTTCGACGTCGTCGTCGCGGACGGCCAGCCAGGCGACTCCCCCCACGTGGTCCTGCTCGACATGGCTGGCCATGACGTCGCGCAGCCGCCGGATCCCGGCGTTGTCGAATCCACTCATACGAGGTTCGACCCTCCGCCGGGGCCGAACTCATCGGT
>JBKOUV010000043.1:0-12212 GCA_046723555.1 Actinomycetota bacterium
CTTGGCGCACTCGGCGACCAACGTCTGCTCGTGGTCGGCGAACACCGCGTTGCGCCACGGCTGGTTCGCCCGCCCCAACAACTCGACATGATCCAACGACAGGTCGCCGGCGGCGATGGCCGCCTCGGTGGCCGACATCGAGGACAACTGGCGGGCCCGGCGCAACTCGATTCTCGCCGTGCGCAGCGACGTGTTGGTGTCCCGGGCCAGTCGGGCGGCGGGGGAACGGGACTGGTCGCCGGCCCACACCCGTCGGCGATCCCACCGGCCCAGCAGGCGGGCGGCGACCACACCGAGCCGGGCCCGTTGGCGTTGCAACTCGACCACCGCCTCGTCCAGTTCGGGGTCGGTGAGGGTGTCGGGGGGGCGCGTCAAAAATGCGTCGATCGCCTCGTTGAGCTGCTCGACCTCACCAAACATATGTTCAGTCTACCGAACACCTGTTCCCAATGTCAACCTCTGGACGAATATTCTTCGCCGCATTGCATCCTGACTGCCCGTCTGGGGCGCGCACGGACGGTTCGTTGTGGGGGATGGCGTGTCGCACGGAGCCGGGCATGCTGACGCCATGGCGACCGACGCGGCGAGTCGGACAGCGGTGCTGGTGTGTCAGGGCCGGGCGGTTGCGCACGGACGCCTCGCCGTGGGCCGCTTCGATGATCCAACCGCGATGGAGTTGCTTCGAGACGACGAGCGGCGACCGGTCGAAACGGTGCGGAGTGGGGTGCCGCCTCGAGGCTTCGCCGACCGGATCCAGTTCGAGCGGCTGCGGGCCAGCGCCGAGGTGATGGTGCCGCGAACCGTCGCCATCGACGACGCGCTCGGCGAGTCGGCGAACCCGCAGGTGGTCATTCTCGGCGCGGGACTCGACGGGCGGGCGTGGCGGATGCCTGCGCTCGCCACCGTGGACGTGTTCGAGGTCGACCATCCCGCATCACAGTGCGACAAGCGTGATCGGCTCGGGTCCTCGCCCTGGATGGCCCGCACCGTACGCTTCGTGCCGGTGGACTTGGCCGGTGGTGACTTGGACGAGGCGCTGGCCGCTGCCGGTCACCGTCACGACGTCGCCACCACCTGGATATGGGAAGGCGTGATCCCGTATCTCACCACCGCCCAGGTCACGGCCACGCTGAAGGTGATCTCCGCCCGTTCGGCGCCCGCCAGCCGGCTGGTGGTCAACTATCAGGCGCCGTCGATCGCCGCCACCGCTGGTCGAGTCTTCGCCCGGACGATGACGCTGTTCGCCAGACGCGACGACCCCACCGCCCGCGAGCCCCGACGATCGTCGTGGACCCCCCGAAAGATGCGCACCCTCCTGGCCGCCAACGGCTTCACCGTGCAGCGCGACCACAACCTCCACGAGCTCGCCGACGGGCTGGGGCTAGCAGTCACCAACCATCGCTCACTCGCCGCCGGCCGCGTCGCCATCGCCGTCGCCGTCGCCCGGGAGGCTCGATCTTGATCCGTCGAACCGTTCTGTCGCTGGTGGTGGCCGTCTGCGTGTCGCTCGTCGCCTGCAGCGACGATGACTCGGAACCCGCCCCAACCGAGCCCGCCGCGACGTCCCAGCCGCCCAGCTCCACCTCCACCCCAACGTCCGCCGTCGAGTCGGATCAGGCGGCGGCCGAGTCCGCGCTGCTGCTCCTGGGTGACTTCCCGCCGGCTGGATCACCGTCGCCGCATCCACGGCGACGGCAACAGCGCGCGTGGCAGCGATCTCTGACCCGGGCTTCGCCTCGTGTGCACGCGATGTGTACCAACGGTGGGCTCAGGACAACGTGCCCAGAAGCAACATCGACGTTGGTGAGGTCACCATCCCTCCGCTGAAGCTGTCGAAGGCAGGTGACGACACGGTGGCCTACCGCGTGACCATCCCGATCGCATCCAACGGAAGCAGTCTCGGCGAGGTGTACGCCGATCTCGTGGTGGTCCGAGAGGGACGTGCGCTGGCGGGATGTTCTTCCAGCGGGAGCTCACACCGTTCCCGATCGACGACACGCAGCACTACATCGCCCTGGCGGCCGAGCGCTTGAGTCGAGCGTCCTAGCGACTGGAGTCCTGGTACCCGAAGGTGGTCGTGACGCGCCGTGGAACGGTGATGTCACGCCTTCGCGGCACACGCCACACGAGTGGTGTGGGATCCAGGAAGGAGATTTTCATGATCACGAACACTCGGCGGCGCTGGCGCACGGCGCGTCGGACCCTGATCGCGGCGGGCGCCGTGCTGGGGACGGCGGGCGCGACCCTCGCCGTCACCTCTTCGCAGGCGTCGGCGGTGAGCCTGCCGACGGTCTGCACCAGCGGGCCGGGGTACGCCATCTGCCTGTCGGGCTACACGCCCGGCAACCACATGATCCAGATTCACGTCGGCATCGACGTCTACATGAGCAGGCAGGACGCCGACAACATCCTCGCTCAATGGGGCGACGCCTTCTCGGCACGGATGTGGGGCGCCGATCCGTCCTACGACGACTGGTTGGATGCCCCGCTGACCCTGACGTGGGAAGCGTCGTGGGACGGTGGCATCTCGGCAGAGTTCGACACCCTCGTGCCAGCGTCGAAGCTCGACGAGGACGACAGCTGGTTCGACAACAAGGACGACCTGTTCGCTCGCGTCACGCTCCACGACTTCCGCTTCGGGGATCGCAACTTCAACTCGGGACAGTGGCACATCTACGCCGACGCCCAGTAGCGGTCGAAGGCCGGCACCCGCGTTCACCGCAACGTGGACTCGGGTGCCGTGCCGATCGCCCGGGTGTCGAGCAGGTAGTAGTGCAGGAAGCCGAAGCGCATCCGTTCCTCGACCGTCGCCGCCTCCTCCACCGCGTACAACACGTCCTCGTCGGCGGCGGTGAAGTCCAAGTCAGGGAACGAGGCGTAGCGCCGCCCTCCTGCCGCAACGAGGCGGGAACGGAGGTCGGCGTTGTACTCGTCCAGCTCGGAGTCACTCGCCGCGTAGTGCTCCGCACGAGGAAGGAAGAGCCGGCAGCCGTCGACCAGCGCGACCTCGCAGCCAGCGTTCCGAGCCAGCATGGGCACCGAGATGTCGAAGTGCTCGTCCTCATAGAGCCGGTCCGTCGCCTCGGCCCAGGCGACGAAGGCTCGGAACACTGGTGAGTCGAGGTTCGGCACGGTGACGAGAACCCAGCGCGCCGACAGGTCGAGGTGGGCCTGCAGTGCCCGCTGCTGTCCGTCGGCCTCCCAGTGCTCGATCACGCCACCGCTGAGCACGAGGTCGGCGCGGCCAACGGTGCGCGGCAAGTACTCGTCCAGGAAGTCACCGAGGACGAACCGCGGGTCGTTCGGCAGCGCCAGACCGTCGCAGCAGGCGCGGGCGAGATCGAGCGCATCCGGAACCCGGTCGACACCGATGGCCCTCACGCCCCGCCCGGCGAGCGTGATCGAGAGCGTCGCCGACCCACATCCGAGCTCGAGTGCGGTGCGGGGCGGCCCCCTCCGCCGCGCAGTGGGCGAGGACGGTGTCGAGGAGCCGGCGGAGTGATTGCCACTTCGTCGGCTGCCAATCGCGATAGCACGCGCCCTCCAGGCCTGTTTGGAACGCGCGCCAGCTCGCCAGTTCCTTGCGCCAGTAGTCGGCGAGGTCGATGACCGTGGTCGCGGCGCCGCTCATGCCGGCACCCCTTCCATCGACGCCATCACGTCGGCGAACTCGGTCCCCTGAGCCCGGCCCGAGGCAAAGGTCTCCCGGTTAGAGTCCGGAGCGAGGTGTCCTCGTGAGACTGCTCCGCCGGGCGCTCGCCGCCCTCGCCCTCGCCGGCGCGATTGCTGCCGCGCTCCGCTTGCGCGGCCGCGGGGGGACGCCGCCGCAGCACGGCGGGTGGCAGCCGGTCGAGTTCCCGCCTGACCAATGAGCGTCACCGCGGCGAGTGCCGTCTCCGTCGTCGGCGGCGGTGTGGTCGCCGAGCGTTTGCGGCGGGTGACGGCGAACCGCCACCAGCTCGTCGGCGGCGACATCGGCGCCGGCGTGGTGGTGCTGGCGATGGCGGGACCGCATGCCCAGACCGCCGCCGACCTGGTGCGCGCCGGGGCCCACGTCGTGTCGACCAGCGGCTCCGTGGAGGACGTGCGCGACCTGCTCGACCTCGACGACACCGCGCGCGGCACCGGCTCGACGCTGGTCGTCGGTGCGGCGGTGTCGCCCGGCCTCAGCGGACTGCTCGCCCGGGAGCTCGTCGGCCGGTTGGCGGGGTGCGACGAGCTCCACATCTCGCGTCATGGCACGGCCGGTCCAGCCTGTGCCCGCGAGCATCACCGCGCGCTGCGCGGCTGGGCGATGGGCTGGCGCGACGGCGCCTGGATCGAGCGACCGGCGGGAAGCGGCCGTGAGCTGTGCTGGTTCCCCGAGCCGGTGGGCGCCCGTGACTGCTACCGCGGCGAGCTGTCCGACCCGCTGCTCCTGCATCGCAGCTTTCCGCAGGTGGAGCGCATCAGTGCCCGCGTGTCGGCGACGCGGCGCGACCGGTTCACCGCCCGCCTGCCGATGCTCAGCCCACCCCACCGGGAGGGCGGGATCGGGGCGCTGCGAGTCGAGGCCCGGGGCTGGGATTCCGATGGCGCCCGGGTGACGCACATCGTCGGGATCGCCGAGCTCATCGGGACGGCGGCGGCCGCGGTGGCCGCGGCGTTCGTCGACCACGTCGCCGCCGGCGCAGCCGCACCCGGCGTGGTCACCACGTCCGACGCCGACCTCCCGACGGCGTCGCTGCTCAGCGCCGTCGCCCGAGGCGGTGTCCGGTTGCAGTCGTTCACGGGCATCCCCCACACCGGCTGACCGGCCGTACGCTGCAATTGATGAGCGAGCTGGTGCTGCCCTGGCTGCCCGCGGGCCGGTTGGTGCGGGTCGAAGGCCGCGGCGAGCTCTTCGTCCGCCATCACCGTCATGCCGACGCCGCCGCGCCGACCGTGATGCTCCTCCACGGGTGGACGGCGTCGAGCGACCTGCAGTTCTTCACCGCCTACGAGGCGCTCGCCGCCCGCTTCTCGTTCATCGGCATCGACCACCGCGGCCACGGGCGCGGGCTGCGTACACCGACTGCGTTCCGGCTGGAGGATGCGGCCGACGACGCGGCGGCAGTGATCCGTGAGGTGGCGACCGGGCCGGTCGTCGCGGTGGGCTACTCGATGGGCGGCCCGATCAGCCTGCACCTCGCCCGGCGCCATCCTGATCTCGTCCACGGCCTCGTCGTGCAGGCGACCGCCCTCGAATGGACGACAACGCTGGGGGAGCGCACGCTCTGGCGGGTGCTGCCCATCTTCGGGTCCTGGCTGCGGAGCAAGGGGTACCGCTGGTACCTGAACCGATCGGTGCCGAAGCTCATCGGAGCCGGCCACCCCGTCGAGCCGTACGTACCGTGGCTGTTGAGTGAGATGTCCCGCAACGACGCGTTCGCGATGGTCGACGCGGGCCGCGCCCTGGCGGACTACGACGCCCGGCCCTGGGCTTCGACCCTCGGTGTCCCCGCGGCGAGCCTGATCACGACACGCGACCGGCTGGTCGGCCCGGCGAAGCAACGCGCTCTGGCGTCGGCGCTGCGGGCCACCGTCCGGGAGCTACCGGCGGACCACTTCGCGCCAGTGGCCGAGCCGGCCCGCTTCGCTGCCCTCACCGTCGAGCTCGTCGACGCGGTGCTGCGATCGAGTCAATCGAGGTCGGCGGAGGACGTTTCCCCTTCGCCGGACGCCGCCTGACGACCGGCGATCTCGTCGAGCCGTTTCGTCACCAGATCGAGGGCAGTGACGACGTTGTCGAGCTGGTCGCGGAGCTCCTCGCCCGTCACCACGTCGGCGAGCATCACGCGCACCCCGGCGATCTCGCGGGCGAGGAACTCGGCGTCGGCCTGAGTGCGCTCGGCGACGTTCCGGTCCAGCTCCGCCTGCGTCCGGTCCCGCGCCTCCTGGCGGTTCTGGGCCAGCAGGATCAGCGGCGCGGCGTACGCCGCCTGGGTCGAGAAGGCGAGGTTGAGGAGGATGAACGGGTAGGGGTCCCAGCGCAGCGAGATCGCCGCCACGTTGATGATGATCCAGACGACGACGATGACCGTCTGGATGACGAGGAAGCGGGCGGTGCCGAGGAAGCGGGCGATCGTCTCGGCGAACCGGCCGAAGGCCTCCGGCTCGTACTGCACACCGATCCGCCGGGTGCCCCGGGGCTCGGTCAGATCCTCACGACGCTTCACCATGGCGTCATGCCGTTCTCGCTCGGTTGGTCACCTCCCGTTGGCGCCAGCCCACTCCGAGGAGCCGGTCGAGCACGTCGTCGACGGTGACCGCTCCGAGGAAGTGCCCGGCCTCGTCGCACACGGCGACGGCAAGCATGTCGTAGCTGGCGAGCAGCTCGGCGACGGCCCGGTCGGTGACGTCCGGCGTGACGACCGGATCCTCGCTGACGCAGTGCCGGAGCTCGAGGCTCGGCGCCTCGCGCAACAGTCGCTGGAAGTGGGCCGTGCCGAGGAACCGGCCCGTCGGGGGCTTGTAGGGCGCCTGGCAGACGAAGACCTGGGCGGCGATGCTGACGACCAGGTCCGGCTGGCGGATCTGGGCGAGGGCGTCGGCCACCGGTGCCGTCGGTCCGAGGATGACCACCTCGGGCGTCATCATCCCGCCGGCCGTGGCCTTCTCGTAGGACAGCAGCCGGCGGACCACGTCGGCGTCGTCGCGGTCCATCGCGGCGAGGATGCGCGACTGCTGCTCACCGGACATCTCGCCGAGCAGGTCGGCGAGGTCGTCGAACTCCATCTCGTCGAGCACGCCGATCAGACGGTCGAGGTCGAGTCCCTCGACGACCTGGATCTGCTCGGACTCGGGCAGCTCCTCGAGCAGGTCGGCGAGCCGCTCGTCGTCCATCGCCTCGGCGAGCTGCCGGCGCTGGGTGAGCGGCAGGGCACGCACGACCGCGGCGACCTCGGACGGGTGCATGTCACGCAGCCGGGCCGCTTCGGCGGCCATCGCGCTGACCGGCGCGAACAATCCGGGGACCTCGTCGACGTCGACCAGCCGGTAGCTCGGCCGGCGGCGGAGCGGGCTGCGCCGTCCGAGCCGCACCTTGACGATCTCCCACCGGCGGCTGCGGCCGTCGTCGACGCCGCGCAGGCCGACGTCGGAGATCGACTCGTCGCCGACCTTGCGATCGATCACGTCGGCACCGATCAGGACCTCGCTCGGGCGCGGGTTGAACGGGCTGAGATCGACGTCCCAGCTGCGCAGCCGGGCGCCGTCGCTGCCCAGATCAGCGACCCGGTTGGCGTTGACGAAGATCCGCCGGCGTTGGCTCTCGGCCACGAACCCGACGATGCGGGGGGCCTCGCCGGGGCGGCCGGGCACGGCGACGATGTCGTGGATCCGTCCGATCGTGGCGCCCCCGGCGTCGAGCAGCGGCAGACGCATCACGCGGAACGCGTAGATCAGGTCGCCTGCCATGACCTTCAGGCTACGCCGGGCACACCTCACCCGAGGGTTTGCTGTCACCCGAGGGTTTGGCGCGGAGACGTCCCGCAGGAAACCCTCGGGTGGCGCGAAACCCTCGGGTGGTGGTCAGTCGGCGGCGGCGACCTCGACGAGGGTGTCGCTGTAGGCGACGCCGCCGCCCCACTCGGTGAGCGTGTCGTTGGTGAGCGCGTTGGCCGTGCGGCCGTCGGAGTGCTGAGTGCCCCACCAGCCGAACGGGATCGCGGCGACGCCCGGTCGCAGCCGGTCGCTCACCCGCACCGGGAGCTCGACGCTGGCCCGGTCGTTCCACACCCGGGCGCGGTCCCCGTCGCCGAGGCCACGGCGCGCGGCATCGGCCGCGTCGAGCTCGACGAACGGTGTCCCCTCGGCCGGACCGTGCTTCGGCAGCGCCGAGTAGCTCGAGTTGAGGAATCGGGTGTGGTGCTTCGGCGTCAGCAGCTGCAGCGGATACCGCGCGACGAGGTCGGCGTCGCCGTGCGGACCCTCGCGCGGCGGGACGAACGTCGGCAGCGCCGGCTGACCCATCGCCGCCAGGGTCTCGCTCACCAGCTCGACCTTGCCCGACGCGGTCGGGAACACACCGGCCCCCCACGCACGACCGTCGTCGGCGTACGGCGCCCGGAGCCACCCGACGCGCCGGAGCTCGTCGAGATCGACCTTGGCGCCGAGGGCTTGGGCGAGCAGCGTCTCGTCGTCGTCGAAGAGCGCCGGCTCGGTGAGCTCCATCGCCGCGGCGAGGCGCCGGAACAGCTCGGTGTTGTTGCACGACTCGCCGAGTGGTGCGATCGCTGCTTCGTTCCATCCCATCCAGAGGTGCCCCCACGCCGGCACCACGTCCGTCGACTCGATCTGGGTCGTCGCCGGCAGGACGACATCGGCGTAGCGGGCAGTGTCGGTGAGGAACTGCTCGTGGACCACCGTGAACAGGTCGTCGCGGGCGAGTCCGCGCCGGGTCAGCTCGGCGTTGGGCACGATCACGAGCGGGTTCGAGTTCCACACGATCATCGCCGCGACCGGCGGGTCGAGCTCGGGATCGGTCAACGCCTCGCCCAAGCGGCTCATGTTGATGATTCGCGGCACGCGTCCGGCGAGCAGGTCGGGGCGGCTGATCGCGGCCTCGTCGATCAGGGCGTCGTGGTAGGAGCCGACGCTGCGGGCCAGCCCGCCACCGCGGTCGGCCCACGCCCCGACGAGCGCCGGGAGCACAGCGAGCGTGCGGTAGAACATCGCCCCGTTCTCGTGGTGCTCGGCGCCGATCAGGGTGCGGATCGCGGCCGGCCGGAGCGTGCCGTAGTCGCGGCCGAGCCGCTCGATCACGCCGGGCTCGAGGCCGCAGATCGCGGCGGCCCGCTCGGGCGTCCACGCGGCGACGTGGGCCCGGAGCTCGTCGAAGCCGACCGTGTGGGCGGCCACCCACGGCGCATCGATCAGCTCGTCGCGGACGAGCACGTGCATCAACGCCAGCATCAGGGCGATGTCGGTGCCCGGCAGGGGCTGGATGAACGCGTCGGCCGCGTCGGCGGTGATCGTGCGGACCGGATCGATCACGACCACTTTGGCGCCGTCGTTGCGGGCGGCTTCGATGGTCGGCCACAGGTGGCGGTTGGTCAGGCGGGTGTTGGTGCCCCAGATCAGGATCAGCCGGCTGTGGCGCAGCTCCATCGGGTCGAGCCCGAGGCTGCTGCCGTTGGTCATCCGCACGCCGTGACCGACGGTCGGACCGCAGATCGCCCGGATCAGGCGGCTGGCGCCGAGGTGGTGGAAGAAGCGGCCGTCGAGACCCATGACCGACAGCAGGCTCTGGTTGCCGGCGTCGCTGAACGGGAGGATCGCCTCGGGTCCGTGCTCGTCGATCACGGCGTGCAGGCGGGTGGCGATGTCGGCCAGCGCATCGTCCCATGAGACCTGCTCGAACGCGCCGCTGCCCTTGGGCCCGACTCGGCGCAGCGGATGGAGCACTCGGTCGGGGCTGTACACGCGGTCGAGGAAGCGGTTGACCTTCGGGCACAGCTCGCCCTGGCTGAACGGGTGGTCGGCCCGACCGCGGAGCTTCACCGCGCGCCCGTCGGTGACCGTGACCTCCCAGCCGCACGAGTCCGGGCAGTCGTGGTGGCAGGTGCCGTGGATCACCTGGGCGTTGGCCATGAGCCCACGCTACGTCGATGCGCCCGTACAGTCCGCGGCGTGATTTCGGCATCGCGGAACTGGGCCGGCAACCAGCGGTGGATGCCGGCCGAGCGCCGGACGCCGGGGTCGGCGCGGGAGGTCGCCAAGATCGTGGCCGCCGCCCATCGAGCCGGGCAGCACGTCAAGGTGATCGGAGCCGGCCACTCGTTCACCGCCGCCGCGTCCACCGACGGCGTGCAGCTGAATCTGGATCGCCTCGACCAGGTCGTCGACGTCGACCACACGACCGGTCGGGTGACGGTCGGCGCCGGGATCCGCCTCCACCGCCTCAACGCCGCCCTCGCCGGCGCCGGCCTGGCGATGCCCAACCTCGGCGACATCGACCAGCAGTCGCTCGCCGGTGCGACCGCCACCGCCACCCACGGCACCGGGCTCGCCTTCGGCAACCTGGCGACCACCGTCGTCGGGCTCGAGCTCGTCACGGGGACCGGCGAGATCGTCCGCTGCGACGCCGACGTCGAGCCGGATCTCCTCCGGGTCGCCCGGGTCAGCATCGGAGCGCTCGGCGTCGTCACCGAGGTGACGCTGCAGTGCGTGCCGGCGTTCAACCTCCATGCCCGCGAGACGGTCGAGGTCCTCGACGAGGTGCTCGACGGGTTCGCCGGCCACGCCGCCGCCGTGGACCACTTCGAGCTGTACTGGATGCCCGGCACGCGACGATGCCAGGTCAAGCGCAACTCGCGGACGGACGAACCGCCGGCTCCACAACCCCGATGGGCCTACGTGCGGGACAAGTGGCTGGGGGAGAACGTCGGCTTCGGCGTCGTCTGCCGGGTCGGCCGCCGCGTGCCGAGCCTCACGCCGCGGATCGCCCGACTGGTCGCAGCGGGGATCTCCGAGCGCGACCTCATCGACCGCAGCGACCGGGTGTTCTGCAGCCCGCGGCGAGTGCACTTCGTCGAGATGGAATACGGCATCCCCGTCGAGCACCTCCCGGAGGCGGTGCGGCGGGTACGGAGCCTGATCGAGACGCTGCCGACGCCGGTGCTGTTCCCGATCGAGGTCCGGGTCTCGGCCGCCGACGACATCGCCCTGTCGACCGGGTTCGGGCGCCCCTCCGGATGGATCGCCGTGCACCAGTACCGGGGGATGCCGTACGAGGAGTACTTCGCCGGCGTCGAGCGGATCATGGACGACTACGTCGGCCGACCGCACTGGGGGAAGCTGCACGGCCAACGGGCCGCCACGCTCGCCCCCCGCTATCCGCAGTGGAACGACTTCGCCGTCGTTCGCGACCGCCTCGATCCGGACCGGACGTTCGCCAACCCCTATCTCGATCGGGTCCTCGGGTGAATGCCCACCCGCTGATGACGATCCTCGACGACGCGGCCGAGGGTCGGTTCCCTCCCGTCGACGGTGGGTTCGAGGTGTTGCCACCGGACGAGTCGGGCTTCCGTGCGGTCGTCGCGTTCACCGGCCACGCCTACGTTCTCGCCGACGTCGACCGCGCCGAGCTGGTCGGGCTCGGGGCCGACGGCTACGGCGGCGCGTCACGACCCGGCGTGTTGCTCCGGCTCGCCGGACCCGACGGTCGGGTCGGCAGCGTCGACGTCGTGCTCGTCTCCGAGGGTCGACCGGGGCCGACGCTGCCGCGGCGAACCGACCTCGCCGACCATCCACGGGTCCGCCGGGCGGCGGCCCATCGCACCGACGTCGACGTCTACGCGGACGAGGTCGGGCTCGTCGTCGTCGGCACCGGACTCGCCGGCCGGCGCGAGCTGTCGGTCGAGTTGCTCGACCCCGCCGCCGCGGGACGGGGCCACGGCCGCCGGCTGATCCGGGCCGGACTCGCCCAGCTCGAGCCCGGCGCCCGCTGTTGGGCGCAGGTGGCGCCCGGCAACGCCGCGTCGCTGCGCGCCTTCCTCGCCTGCGGCTTCGTGCCCGTCGGCTCCGAGGTCCTCATCACCCGGGATCTGGGCGGGAATCGTCGCGACACCTGAGACGAATCCCGCCCAGAAGGCGAGATGGGACGAATCCCGCCCAGATGGGGTCAGGTCGGGGCGGTCTCGTCGCGACTCTCGCGCTGGGCCATCTGCTCCATCGTCGTGGCCAGGGCCTGGGCGGCGCCGTCGTGGGCCATGATCTTGCTCATCACGGCGCGGCTGGCGCCGCCGATCAGGTCGGCCTGGTTCTCGTGCAGGTAGCGCTGCGACTCGCGCAGGCCGGAGGTGAGGCCGTTGATCTCGGGGATCACGTAGCGGGCGACGAGGTCCCACGACCGCAGCGTCGCCTCCCGGTTCGCCCAGTCGTGGGCGAACCCGAGCACCACGCCGAACCCGCCGCTGACCTCCTGCAGGTCCCGGATCGCCGCCACCAGGTCGTCGGGCGTCCCGACGACGGCGAAGCCCGCTCCTTCCGCGCCGCCCTTCGTCGTGCGGTCGAGCAGCACCCACGGGTCGTCGACGTGGACCGCACCCGGCCGGCCGAGCGTCCACACGTTGTACTCGTTGTGCCAGCGGTGCAGGCCGTGCACCGCCTCGGCGCGCGCCTGCTCCCGCGACTCGGCGATGTGCCAGGCCATCAGCACCCGCCAGTCCCGCCGGTCGACGGTCGTCCCG
>JBKOUV010000131.1:0-3593 GCA_046723555.1 Actinomycetota bacterium
GTGGACCTCGAGTCCAGCCTCGACGACATCGTGGTGAGTGGTCAGCTGAGCGTGGCGTGGAGCGACGAGTGCCGGCGCTGCCTGCGCCCGCTCTCCGGCGACCTCGACGTCGACATCGAGGAGCGCTACGCCGTGCACCCCGACGCCGTCGACGACGCCTTCCCGATCACGGGTGGTCAGATCGATTTGGCGCCGATGGTCCGGGAGGAGATCCTGCTCGCGATCCCCGACGGCCCGCTCTGCCGGCCCGACTGCCCCGGGCTGTGCCCGATCTGCGGCGCCGACCTGCAGGAGGGTCCGTGCGGCTGCGACACGACGACCCGCGACGAGCGGTGGGCCGTCCTCGACCAGCTCCGCGACGACGTGCAGCCGTAGCCGTCGCCGCCGCCGCCCGCTAGCCTGCACCAGCCGAGTTTCCGCCCGCAGAGATCGAGACCACGATGGCTGTCCCGAAGAAGAAGAAGTCGAAGTCGAAGTCGCGCAGCCGGCGCGCCGGCGCGTGGAAGCTCAACGCCCCCGCTCGGAGCGTGTGCCCGCGTTGCGGCAATGCCAAGCTCCCGCACACGGTGTGCCCGACGTGCGGCTGGTACAAGAACCGCACCGCCGTCGACGTCGCGTGATCCCCGCTTCGGTCCGGATGTTGGTCGCACGCTCGGCCGCAATTCGGACCAAAACGATGTTCATCGCCTAGGTTCCGCAGTCGATGCTGCCGATCGCCGTCGACGCGATGGGCGGCGACGAGGCGCCAGGGGAGATCGTCACCGGAGCCGCCCTCGCCGCCGCCGAAGGGATCCCGGTCGTGCTGGTCGGTCCGTCGGCTCTCGACGGCCGGGGCGAGCTACCGCTGATCCCGGCCGAAGAGGTCGTGGCGATGGATGAGGATCCCGCCCAGGCCATCCGCCGCAAAAAGGACTCGTCCCTCGTGCGGGCGGCCGAGGCCGTTCGCGACGGCAAAGCGTCGGCGATGATCTCGGCCGGCAACACCGGCGCCACGATGGCCGCGGCGCTGCTGCGCATGGGGAGGATCAAGGGGGTCAGCCGCCCGGCGATCGCCACGCCGATCCCGGTGCCCGGATCGACCCCGACGATCCTCCTCGACGCCGGCGCCAACGCCGAGGTCCAGCCGGAGTGGCTCGTGCAGTTCGCCCAGATGGGCGCGGTCTTCGCCCGCCATCGCTTCGCCCTCGACGGTCCGCGCGTCGGCCTGCTCTCGATCGGCGAGGAACCCGGCAAGGGCGACCTGCTGCGCAAGCAGGCGTTCGGGCTGCTGTCCACCGCTACCGGTATCGACTTCATCGGCAACGTCGAGGGCCGGGATGTGATGAGCGATCGCGTCGACGTCGTCGTCACCGACGGGTTCACCGGCAACGTCGTGCTGAAGACGCTCGAAGGGGGCGTGAAGGCGTTGATCAAGGCGCTGCTCGCGGCGTTCGGCTCCGAGCCCGCGTACCAGGCGCACGCCGATGCGCTGCTCCCGGCGCTGCTGCCCCTGTACGAGACGCTCGACCCTGACACCTACGGCGGAGCGATCCTGCTCGGCGTCGACGGGGTCTGCACGATCTCCCACGGCTCGGCCAAGGCCAAGGCGATGGCGAACGGCATCCGGGTGGCCAAGGAGATGGTCGAGCACCGGATCGTCGACGAGATCAGGGACGTACTTGCCTGAGTAGCATTTCGTCGCAATGCCTGCGGAGACCCACGTCGAACACGGGCCGCTCGGGCGCGACGAGATCTTCGAGATCGTGCGCGACCGGCTGGCCGACATCCTTGAGATCGATCCGTCGACGATCAGCGAGGGCCAGTCGTTCGTCGACGATCTCGACGCCGATTCGCTGGCGTTGATCGAGCTCGTCGAGGCGCTCGAGGAGGAGCTCAGCGAGCGCACCGTGGGCTTCCGCATCGACGACGAGGACCTCGCCGACCTGAAGACCGTCCGCGACGCCGTCGACTACGTCCACGAACGTTGCGGGGAGGGCGGCTGAGCCCCGACGACCTGTCTGCTCGGATCGGGTACCACTTCACCGACCCGTCATTGGTCACGCGCGCGATGGCGCACCGCTCCTGGTGCGCGGAGCATCCGGGGACGCAGAGCAACGAACGGCTCGAGTTCCTCGGCGACGCCGTGCTCGGCTGGGTCGTCGCCGACCTCGCCTACGCCCGCTTCGCCGAGCTGCCCGAGGGCGCCCTGACCGGCGTGCGCAAGGGCGTCGTCAACGCGCTTGCACTGGCGGAGGTCGCCGCCGTCCTCGGCCTCGGCGACCACCTGCTGCTGGGGCGGGGCGAGGACGCCGCGGGCGGGCGGGAGAAGCCATCGATCCTTTCCGACGCGTTGGAGGCGCTGTTCGGCGCGGTGTACGTCGACGGCGGGCCGGCGGCCGCCCAGGAGGTCATCGACCGGCTGATCGGCCCCCGGCTCGCGGACACCGCGGCGCGACTGGATTTCCTCGACTACAAGTCGCGGCTGCAGGAGCTTGCCGTCCGGCACGGCGCCGGCGTCCCGGAGTACCACACCAGGGCCGAGGGCCCGGATCACGCCAAGCGGTTCTTCGCCAGCGTCGTCATCGACGGCCGCATCGCCGGCGAGGGCACCGGACGCTCGAAGAAGGCGGCCGAGCAGGCGGCGGCCGAGGCCGCCGGCGAAGACCTCGAGTCCGCCCGAGGCGGGTAGTGCCCGAACTCCCAGAGGTCGAGACCGTCCGCCGCGGGTTGGAGCGGCGGGTGGTCGGCCGGCAGATGCTCGCCGTCGAGGTCGGCCGGGAGCGGACGGTCCGGCGCACGTCGGCCCGGCAGTTGATCGACGGGTTGACCGGGGCGACGATGCTCGCCGCCGGCCGGCGGGGGAAGTACCTCCTCTGTCGCCTCGACACCGGCGACACCCTGCTGGTCCACCTCAGGATGAGCGGCAAGCTCCTCCTCGTATCCCACGGCGCGCCGGTCTTTCCCCACACCCACGTGCGGATCTCCCTATCCGGCGAGCCAGCCGAAGAGCTGTGGTTCGTCGACCCGCGCACGTTCGGCGAGATGGTGGTGTTCGATCCCGACCACGCCGACGTCGAGGTCCCCGAGCTGGCCAAGCTCGGCGTCGACCCGCTGGCCGACGGGCTCACGACCGACGACCTGCGCTCGCTGTTCGGGACCCGGCGCAGCCGGCTCAAGCCGCTGCTCCTCGACCAGCACGTGATCGCCGGCATCGGCAACATCTACGCCGACGAGATCCTCCACGCCGCCCGGCTCCATCCCGATCGGGTGGCGAGCACGCTGCGGCGCCCCGAGATCGGGCGGCTGCACGACTCGATGCACGACGTGCTCGCCGCCGCCGTCGGGGCCGGCGGCTCGACGCTGGGCGACTGGCAGTACGTCGACCTGATGGGCAACGGGGGGTCGTACCAGGACGACCATCGGGTCTACGGACGAGCCGGGCAGCGGTGCTCGACCTGCGGCCGGGGTGTGATCCGCCGGGCGTCGGTGAACGGTCGCTCGACCTACTGGTGCCCGGTCTGCCAACGCCGGAGTGTTACCCGCTGACCGAGTGTTTCGTGCGGATACGTCTTCGCGGGAAACACTCGGGTGGCCCGAAACACTCGAGTGAGCAG
>JBKOUV010000135.1:0-5758 GCA_046723555.1 Actinomycetota bacterium
GGCTTCACCTCGCGAGTGCTGACTGATATCCGGTCGCACGTCTGGGTCAAGGCGCTGGGCAACCTGGCGCTGAACCCGATCAGCGCGCTCACCGGTGGGACGCTCGTCGAGATCTGCCGGTGGCCACCCACCCGCGAGCTCGCCGCGACGATGATGGGGGAGGCCCTCGTGATCGCCGAGAAGCTGGGCATACGGGTGCGGATCTCGATCGAACAGCGTCTCGACGGCGCCGAACAGGTGGGCGCCCACAAAACGTCCATGCTGCAGGATGTCGAAGCCGGTCGCCGCCTCGAGATCGCCCCGCTGATCGGAGCGTTCGTCGAGCTCGGGCGGCTGACCGAGACTCCGATGCCGGCGACGGCGGCCGTTTACTCGCTCGTTTCGCTGCTCGATTCCCGATTGAGCAAGGAGGCTCGATGACCGTTCACTGCGTTCCCCGGCCACGCAGGCCGGTTGTGGCCGCTCGCTCGCTGGCGCTCACTCGCTCGCATCTGCCGAGAGAGACCCAATGACCGAGCCGGAAGGCCAGGACTACGTCGACGCGTGCGGACTCCGTGTCGAGCGCGTCCTCTACGACTTCGTCAACGAGGAAGCGCTGCCCGGCACGGGCGTGAGCCCTGACCAGTTCTGGGAGGGCCTCGGCGACATCGTCGCGACACTGGGACCGCGCAACCGCGAGCTGCTCGCGGTCCGCGACCGCGTGCAGCGCTCGATCGACGACTGGCACCGGGAGCGGCAGGGCACGCTCCACGACCCCGCCGCCTACCGCACGTTCCTCGAGACGATCGGCTATATCGAGCCGGCCGGCGAGCCGTTCGAGATCGACACCGCGAACGTCGATCCCGAGATCGCCGAGATCGCCGGACCCCAGCTGGTCGTCCCGTCGACGAACGCCCGGTACGCGCTGAACGCCGCCAACGCCCGGTGGGGCTCGCTGTACGACGCGCTCTACGGCACGGACGCGATGGGCGACTTGCCCGATCCCGGTCCCTACGATCCGGCCCGCGGGGCCCGGGTGATCGCGTGGGTGCGCGGCTTCCTCGACGATGTGGTCCCGCTCGAGCAGGGTTCGCACCGCGACGTCGTGCGCTACCGCGTCGACGAGACCACCGGGATGTTGGTGGCCGAGCAGGGCGATGGGTCGACCCCCGGTTTGCGGCGCGCCGAGGCGTTGGTCGGGTACCGCGGCTCGCCCGCCGATCCGTCGGCATTGCTGTTGGAGAACAACGGTTTGGGAATCGAGATCATGGTCGATCGCGCCCATCCCGTCGGTGGCGAAGACCTCGCCGGGGTCGCCGACGTGGTCCTTGAATCGGCGGTCACGACGATCATCGACCTCGAGGATTCGGTGGCCACCGTCGACGGCGGCGACAAGGTGCACGCCTACCGCAACTGGCTAGGCCTGATGAACGGTGACCTCACCGCGGAGGTGACCAAGGGTGGCCGGACGTTCACCCGACGGCTCGACGACGACCGTGTGTACACCGGACCCGACGGCGCGACCGTCACCAGGCGGGGGCGGGCGCTGCTGCTCGTCCGCAACGTCGGTCACCTGATGACCACGCCGGCGGTGCTCGACGGCGACGGTCAACCCGTGTCCGAGGGGATGCTCGACGCGATGGTCTCCGTCGCGGCGGCGATGCACGACTTCGCCCGCCCGGCCGCCGAGCGCAACTCACCGGCCCGGTCCGTCTACGTGGTCAAGCCGAAGATGCACGGGCCGGCGGAGGTCGCGCTCACCGACGAGCTCTTCGCCGCCGTCGAACGGAAGCTCGGGCTGCCGGCCAACACGGTGAAGGTCGGCGTGATGGACGAGGAGCGCCGCACGACGGTGAACCTCCACGAGTGCATCCGCGCCGTCAAGTCGCGGCTCGTGTTCATCAACACCGGGTTCCTCGACCGTACCGGCGACGAGATCCACACGTCGATGCTCGCCGGGCCGATGATCCGCAAGCCGGACATGCGCACCGCGCGCTGGATCCTGGCGTACGAGGACTGGAACGTCGACACCGGATTGGCGTGCGGTCTGCGTGGCCGGGCCCAGATCGGTAAGGGCATGTGGGCGGCGCCGGACCGGATGGCCGATCTGCTCGAGCAGAAGATCGGGCACCCCCTTGCCGGCGCCAACTGCGCGTGGGTCCCCTCGCCGACGGCGGCCACCCTCCATGCCACCCACTACCACCGCGTCGACGTCGGCGAGCGACAGCTCGAGCTCGCCGGCCGCGAACGCGCCTCGCTCGACGACCTCCTGGCCATCCCGCTCGACTCCAAGGCGGAGTGGACCGACGACGAGCGGCGGGCCGAGGTCGACAACAACGTGCAGGGCATCCTCGGCTACGTGGTGCGCTGGATCGACCAGGGCATCGGCTGCTCGAAGGTCCCGGACATCAACGGCGTCGCGCTGATGGAGGACCGGGCGACGTGTCGCATCTCCTCCCAGCACGTGGCGAACTGGCTGCTCCACGGCGTCGTCACCGAGGACCAGGTGCACGACTCGTTCCGGCGGATGGCCGCGATGGTGGACCAGCAGAACGCGGACGACCCCGCGTACGCGCCGATGGCCCCGGGCTTCCACGGATACGCGTTCCGCGCCGCCGTCGACCTGGTGCTCCAGGGGACGACGCAGCCGTCCGGGTACACCGAGCCGATCCTGCACCGGCGGCGGGCCGAGCAGAAGCAGGTCGCCGCGACAACTCCCCCTCGTTCTTGCATCTGAACTGCGCGCGACACAACACGCCAGCTGGTGGCAAAACCGGCCGCTCGGGTCAGATGCGGGCGACCCCGCTACGGCGACTTCGAGGCGTTGACCTTCGAGCTTCCTTCACGGTCAGCTGACTCGGGGTCAGGTCGAGGCGCTGGCGTAGGCGCCGAGCAGGTCGCGGGCCGAGACGACGCCGACGAGCTGGTCGCCGGCGCCGACCAGGACATGGCGGACGTACTCGGTCATCATCAGCGTGGCGACCTCGGCGACGGTGGCGGTGGGTTCGCACCACACGAGTCCCGACCGCGCGACGTCGGCCACCGGGGTCGCGGCGGGATCACGACCAGCGGCGATCGCCCGCACGACATCGCGTTCGGAGAGCACGCCTTGGACCGATTCGGGTGTACCGACGACGAGCAGTCCCACCCCGCCGGCGACCAGCTCCTTGACCGCGTCGAGCAGCGACGCCGTCGGGCTGATCGACGCCACCTCGTCGGAGGTGTACACGGTGATCGGCGCCTTGCCGCCGACCATCGGGTGGCGACTCGCATCGGTCACAACGTCACCTCTCCCTCGCCTCGCTCACCGCGCATCGTTGCACGTCGACGGCCCGTCATGTGGCGCCGGTCGGGCCGGTCGCGCTCTCGGGATTCTGCGCCGACCGGGCGATCACTCGAGCAAGGTCGCGTGGTGGTGCGAGGGCGAGGAAGATCTGGTAGCTGAACAGCGACGCCGACACCCGGATCGCAGCCTGATTCGCCAGCAGCAACAGCCGGCTGATGCGTCGATAGCCGAACGCGAGGGGATAGGGGGCGGGGAGACCGGATGACTCGCGGATCTCGAACCCGGCCTGGCGAAACAGACGCCGGATCGTGCGACCGGTGAACAGTCTCGTGTGGGTCATGTCCAGGATGCCGCGTGGTCCGTAGTTGAACTGGCCGAGCAGGAGCATGAGCCGCTGAACGATGAACGCGACGTTGCCGGTCGATACGAGAACCGTCCGAACCTGGTGCTCGAGGCAGAAGTGGGCCAGGAGGTCGGCGAAGTCCTCCGGTGAACGGAGGTGTTCGACCACGTCGGCAAGCACGACGACGTCGACGTCGCCCTGGACGGGTGGGAGCCCGTGGTCGAGGTCCCACTTGATGAACTCGTCGAAGTTGTCGGGGTGCTCGGGCTCGTCGAGATCGATGCCGATGACCGTGCAGCCCTTGTCGCGCAGCGCCGAGGCGAGGAACCCGTCCGAGCTGCCGACGTCGAGCACGGTCGACCCATCGGGAATGTGCTCATAGGCCGAGCGAGCAGGGCTCGCGAACCCGAGCTTGTTCTCGTACGGACCGCTGCGATGGGCGGTGTCGTACTTGCGCTCGTAGAACAAGCCGCGGTCCTGGAGCGCGGCCCGGGTGGTCTGGGCGACGACGTTGGCGGCGTACTCCAGACCGTGCACACGGCACTTCTCGTCGCCATAGTGAGTCGCGATCGGCATCTCGGCGATGCGGACGCCGGCGCGGATGCATTGAATGAAGATCTCGGTGTCGAAGTGGAAGTCGTCGGCGTTCAAGGCGAACGGGATTCGCGCCAGGAGATCGGTTCGGTACGCCCGGAAGCCGGAGTGGAACTCGCTGAGACGCGTGCCGAGCATTCCGTTCTGAAAGCGCGTCAAGAGCCGATTGCCGACGTACTTGTAGCGGGGCATCCCGCCGGCGCGGGCACCGCCGGGCGAGGCGAGCCGGCTCCCGAACGCCGCGCCGCTCGCGAGGGCCAGCCGCGCGAGCGGGCCGACCTGGTCGGCTGGGTACTGCCCGTCGCCGTGCAGCATCACGACCACGTCGAAGTCTTGGTCGATCGCATACTGGTACCCGAGCTTCTGGTTGCCTCCGTAACCCTGGTTCACCGGGTTCGCCAGCAGGGTCCACGGGTACGGCAACGTTGCTTCGCGCAGCGAGGTCCGCGCGGCAGCAGGTGTTCCATCGGTTGAACCGTCGTCGATGAGGAGGACCTCGACGTCGAATTCGTCACCGAGATTGCGCGGGATGCGGTCGACGACTTCCCTGATGTGGCCGACCGCGCCGTAGGTCAGGATGAACAGGAGCAGACGAGGGCGATCAGCGGGCATCGGATGTCCTTTCCAGTCGCGTCGTTCGGGCTGCCGTGGATGCGGCATCGTCGGCGATTCGATCCACGTCGTCGAACCGATCGCCCAGGGGCTCGGGTGATCGGCCGCTCGCATTCCTCGACGCCACGTACCAGAGGGCGGCGACCGCACCGAACGCGATCGGGAGCGAGCGGTAGACCAGCAGGGGGTGAATCTGACTGTGGTTGTTGAGCACCGTGTACCAGCCCAGCACCGGGAGGACGACGATCCCGCAACACAGCGCGATGCGAGCCAGGGCGGCGGGGCTGCGTCGCCCGCGGAGGGTCGCCATGACGAGGGTGGCCAGCGTTCCGAACACCACCCATGGCGTGAGCGGCTGCCCCCACCACTCGGCGAGGTTGATCGTCAATCCGCGAACGCGTGAGTCGGTCACGCCGTACGTCCCCGATGAGACTCGGAATCCGATCTGCGAGGTCACCGAATCCACGACCTCGTCGAGACCGAGGACGACGGAGGCGAGGATCCACT
Organism: Actinomycetota bacterium; assembly: GCA_046723555.1. GTDB lineage: Bacteria > Actinomycetota > Acidimicrobiia > Acidimicrobiales > Ilumatobacteraceae > JALZMG01. The sequence goes on from JBKOUV010000135.1 coordinate 5,322, forward strand.
TCGACCCCCACATCCAGACGAGGCCGGCGAGCCAGCCGATCGCGGCCGCGCCGGTCAGCCGCCACGCCCGTGGACGCGCCTGGTCGACGCCCGCGGCTGCCGCGCCGAGGGTGGCCCCGATCACCGTCAGCGCGAACGATCCGGGAATGGTCGTCAGCAGGTCGAAGTAGGCGGAGATGGCGCCGGCGATGGCCGCGATGAGTGCGGCGACCCGCCACTCGGGCTGGCGCGACACGATGAGAAAAGCCAACCAGCCGCCGAGCCACGCGCTGCCGGTCCCGATCGCCGACGACACCGACTGGCTGCCGATCACGACGTCCGTCGTGAGCATCGTGGGCACGGCGATCAGCGCGGCGGCGACGGTGCAGAACGACCGCTTCACTGCCACCGTGAGGCCGGCGATGACGAGGGTCATCCCGGCGAACGCGATCCACCGC
>JBKOUV010000318.1:0-4481 GCA_046723555.1 Actinomycetota bacterium
CCGTGACGCTACAGTGAACTGACGCGTGCGTCAGTAAGGAGGGACCGTGATCGCTGACCTGCCCCACGATCTCATCGGCGTCCCGCTCGACCGGGCGCGCACCCTACCCGGGCCGTGGTACAGCGATGCGGCTCACCACGAGACCGAGCTCGACCTTGTGTTCGGACGCGAGTGGGTGAACGTCGGCAGCGCGGATGACGTCGCCGGGCCCGGCTCGTACCTCGCCGCGACGACCGGACGGCTCCCAGTGCTGGTGGTCCGCGACGACGCGGGCACGCTGCGGGCGTTCCTGAACGTCTGCCGCCACCGCGGCACCCCGCTCGCCAGCGGCTGCGGCCACACCCGCGTGTTGTCGTGCCCCTACCACGCCTGGCTCTACCGGCTCGACGGATCCTTGTCGCGGGCGGGAGGCGTGGGCGAGCCGGTGGGCTTCGACCGGACCGACTTCAGCCTGCGCGAGATCCGGGTCACCACGTTCGCCCGCTCGATCCTCGTCAACGTCGACCCGTCGGCGGCGCCGTTCGATCCCGGACCGCTCGGCGCCGGGCTCGCGCCGTACCGGCTCGACGAGCTCGAGCTCGGTGAGCGCACCCGCTACGAGTGCCACTTCAACTGGAAGGTGCTGCTGGAGAACTACTGCGAGAACTACCACACGCCCTTCATCCACTCGCAGTTACCGGTTGCCGGCTACGAGTACCCGATCGAGTGCGCCGGCAACGTCGTGTTCGCCTGGGATCGGCCGCTCGAACCTCGCGACGGTGCCGAGCAGGCGTTGCACGATCATCGTCCGGGGACTCCAGGCTGGGCGGCCGTCGCCGACGTGGCCGCCGCCGAGTCGTTCAACAACGGGTCGTACCTGGCGCTGTTCCCGAACACCGCGGTGTCGTGCTTCGCCGGGTTCGCCGCCACGTTCCGGCTGATCCCAACGGGTCCGTCGACGACCGTCGTCGAGCGCGAGTACCTCTGGCACCCCTCGGTGCCACCCGCGCGGCGGGCGGCCGACTTCGCCGCCACGCGGGCGGTCGTCGAACAGGATCTCGCCATCTGCACGGCGCTGCAGGGGACGTACGACGCCGGGTTGTCGGCCGACGGGGTGCTCTCGACCGAACACGAATCGGGCGTCGCCCACATCCATCAGTTGCTGCTCGCCGCACTCGCGGTCGCCGGCTGATGGCGGGGTCGACGCGCACGCGCATCGACGTCGAGCAGCGCCGGCAGCAGATCCTCGATGCGACCCACCGGGTGACGATCGAGCGAGGGCTGCGGGACGTGCGGATCGCCGACGTCGCCACCGAGTTGGGCGTCAGCACCGGGCTGATCCACTACCACTTCGACACCCGGGAGGAGCTTCTCGAGGCGATGTTGCGGGAGACGGCGGCGGCCGAGGTCGCCGCCCTCCGCAAGGCGCTGTCGAGCCTCGACACGCCCCAGGCCCGGCTGACCCGGCTGATCGACGAGTACCTGCCTTCGCTCCGACGGGACCCGTCGTGGCTGTTGTGGGTCGACGTCTGGGGGGAGGCGCTGCGCGACGCCAACATCCGGCGCATCTCCGAGGATCTGGATGCGGCGTGGGTCGAGGTGCTCGGCGAGGTGATCACCGACGGCGTCGAACAGGGCGTCTTCGACTGCCCGGATCCGGTCGAGACGGCGTGGCGGCTGTCCGCGCTCCTCGACGGCCTCGGCCTCCAGGTGGTCCTCCACCAGGGGACGATGACCCGCGCCCAGATGCGCAACCACGTCCGCCGGGCGGCCGCCCTCGAACTCGGCCACGACCTCCCGGACTGATGCCGTCGGTTCTGACGAAACCCTGGATCGCTGAGCGATCCCAGGACTCGTCAGAATCTGAACGGGCCGGCCGGCCGGTAGGCTCTCGGGTCGACAAGTCCACAGGTTTGCTCGCCGTAGACCGCTGGTCCGCCCGATCGGGCGGGTAATGGGTCGAGAATTCGTCCCGCCAGCCGAGGTGCACGCCCCATGAGCTCCGGTTCGTGGTGCTCGCTCCGTTAGCGAGTCAGCCACGAGTGAGTGAAAGGAGGTGTGCACCGAATGGACAACCCCCGTCCCGAGAAGGTCGCCATCGTCGACGAGATCGCGACGAAGCTGAGCGCCGCCAAGGCGGTGTTCGTCACCGAGTACCGCGGTCTCAGCGTCGGAGCCCTCGCCACGTTGCGGGGCGCGCTGCGCGACACCGGCGCCGAGCACAAGATCTACAAGAACACCTTGGCTCGGTTCGCCGCCGCCAAGGCTGGGCTCGATGGACTGCAGGAACTGCTGGTCGGACCGACTGCGCTGACGTTCACCGGCGACGATTCCGTCGCCGCGGCCAAAGCGCTGCGTGATGTCGCCCGTACGAACCCGCTGCTGGTGCTCAAGGGCGGCACCCTCGGCCCGAACGTGCTCGGTCCGGCCGACCTGACCGCGCTGGCCGATCTGCCGTCCCGCGAACAGCTGCTGGCGCAGTTCGCCGGCGCGCTGCAAGCGCCGCTGACCAAGACCGCCGGCCTGCTCGCGGCTCTGCCGAGCAAGTTCGCCTACGGCCTCTCGGCACTCATCGACAAGCTCGAAGGCCCGACGGAAGCCGCCGCCTGAGCCTCACCCCCCAACAACCCAGAACTACCCCGACCGATGCGAGCGAGCGAGCGCCAGCGAGCGAGCGGCCATCAACGGCCTGCGTGGCCGGGGAACGCAATCAAAGGAAGTTCAAATGGCTACGAAGGAAGAGATTCTCGACTCGATCAGCAGCATGACCGTGCTCGAGTTGAAGGAGCTCCTCGACGCGTTCGAGGAGCGGTTCGAGGTGACCGCCGCCGCTCCGGTCGCGGTCGCCGCCGCCGGCGCGCCCGCCGGTGGCGGGGCGGCGGAACCGGTCGTCGAGGAGAAGGACGAGTTCGACGTCGTCCTCACCGGTGCCGGCGCCCAGAAGATCCAGGTCATCAAGGCCGTGCGGGAGCTGACCAGCCTGGGCCTGAAGGAGGCCAAGGACCTCGTCGACGGCGCGCCTCAGGCGGTCTTGGAGAAGGCCAACAAGGAGAGCGCCGAAGCGGCCAAGACCAAGCTCGAAGACGCCGGCGCGTCCGTCGAGCTGAAGTAAACCCGCCGCCCGCCGGGCGTCCGGGCCGCCCGGCGGGCTTCGCGGTGGCTTCCCACTGACGGGTCAGCCGTCCCCGCCGCCAGACCCCGAGTTGCCGCCGTCGTCATCGCCCTGCTCAGAGCCGGAGTCGTCTGCGCCGCCGGAGTTGTCGTCCTCACTGCCCGAGCCGGAGTTGTCGCTGGGCCCGGAGTTGTCGACTTCCTCGCCTTGGTCGTCGTTGTCGTCACCCTGGTCGTCGTTGTCGTCACCCTGGTCGTCGTTGTCGTCGCCCTGGTCGTCGGGTGTGTTCGGGCTGTCGACCGTGGTCGACGGCGCCGGTGGCGTGACTGGCGAATCGACGGTGTTCGGTGAGTCGATCGTGTTCGGGGAGTTGGGGGTGTTGGTGGCGTCGGCGGTGTCGTCCGCGGTCGTCGACGGCGGTGGGGCCGCCGTAGTCGACGTGGTCGACGCCTGCGTGGTCGAGGTTGCCGCCACCGTCGTCGACGTCGAACTGCTCGACGTCGTCGTGCTCTCCTCCTCGGTGGTGGTGGTGCTCGTCGACTCCTGGCTCGGGACCAGCACCGGCGCCGAGTTGCGCGGCACGCTCCGGTTGGTGTCGCTGAGCTTGACCTCGTCGGGGGACGGCACCGGCCGGTCGATGCGGTCGGCGGCGACGAAGCCACCGACGCCGAGACCGGCGAGGGCCCCGCCGGCAACTGCTGCCTTCCAGATCAGAATGGCCATGGGTTTCGTCCTTTCATTGCGTTACCCGGCCACGCCGGCCGTTGTCGGCCGCTCGCTCGCTGGCGCTCGCTCGCGTGAATCGGGTTGCTTCCGGGATGCTTCTGTTGTCGCGTGCGGGGATGGGAGCGTCATGAGGCGATCCTGAGAGTTCTCTCACCCGCCCGCTGGCCGAGCCGCTCGGCGAGGCTCAGCCGGCGCCTGACCGCCGGCCGCCACCGCCGCTGCTGGGCCCGGAACGGCCCGGTCGCCAGCCCGATCATCGCCCCGGCGGTGACCCGATCGAGCTCGGCGAGGTCGACGCGCCGGGCGAAGGCGCTACGCAGCGCCCCGGCGTAACCCTCGAGGCGGTGCTGCTCCGGCCCGGTGCTGTCGAGTGCCCGGCAGAGCAGGTGGGCGATCACGCTGGCCCGGTCGTCGAACGGATCGCCGGGCCCGGCCTCGTCCAGATCGAGCAGGCCGCTGATCACCGGGCTGCCGTCCTCGCCTCGGCGGGTCACGATCTGGGCTTCGTACAGGTCGCCGTGGATCGTGGGCCCCGAGCGCGAACTCGCCCGCGCGGACACCGGAGTGAGCAGTTCGTCGAGGCGATCGAGCAGCCGGCGGTCCTGGGGCCCGGTCATGACGGTGGCGAGCATCGCCGCGTGGCGCTGTCCGGTGGCCGCCCTAC
>JBKOUV010000075.1:0-16907 GCA_046723555.1 Actinomycetota bacterium
CACTACCGCTCGGGCGCTCCGGCGAAGGAAACCCTGCTCGAGCCCGGCGTGAGCGGCGCCCGGCTGGTGATCTCGGGGTACGTGCTGTTCCCCGACTGCCGCCCGGTGCCCGGCGCGGTGGTGGACGTGTGGCAGGCCGACGCCGACGGCCGCTACGACGACACCGGCTGGCGACTTCGTGGAGTGCTGCGCAGCGACGAAGCCGGGCGATACGCGATCGAGACCATCGTGCCCGGTGGTGTGGACGGGGAGGAGCCCGTCGTGCACATCAAGGCCAGCGAGGCGGTCGGCGGACGGGTCCTCACGACCGCGGTACCCGTCGAGCAGCCGATGATCCGCTTCGACGTTGTCATCGAGGTCGGGTGACGAGAACGATCGCACAATTTTCTCGCTAGGGTGTTGACCCTACCGAACACGTGTTGGTAGTCTCGTACACATGTACGGGAACGGTGTCGTCGAGCTGATGGCCCAGCTGGCCGCCACCGACCCGTTCTGCTGCGACCGCGACGGTCTCGCCGACCTCGTCGCCAAGACCCAGCGGGTGCGCAGCTGGTTGGACGCCCTCGACGCCCGCATCGCCCTGCGCAGCCGCCGCCTCGCCGACCATGGGGCGTGCGAAGCCCCCGGGTCACTGCTCACCGGCGACGGCCGGCGCGGCACCAAAGAAGCCCAAGCGGCCGCCGCCCGCGCCACGGCCTGTGAACAGATGCCGAGCTTCCACGACGCCTTGTCCAGCGGCGACGTGTCGGCGGGCCACGTCGATGCCCTCGCCCGCCTGTCGGCCGGGCTCGACGACGCCGCCCGCTCAGAGCTCAAGTCGCTCGAGCCGACGTTGGTGGACTCGGCCAAGCAGTCGACGGTGGAGGACTTCGCCCGCGAGTGCCGCGCCCTGGACCGGATCCTGTCCCGTGACGAGGGAGCGTCCCGACTCGCCCAGCAGAAGAAGCAGCGCCGGCTGAAGCGCTGGATCGACCGGGCGACCGGGATGTGCCACACCCACCTGGAACTGGATCCGGAGTCCGATGGCGAGGTGTCAGCCGCATTGTCGGCGGCGTTAGCCGCCGAACAGGCGAAACCCCAATGCGCCGACCTCACGTGGGACCAGCTCCAGGCCGACGCCTTGGTCGGGCTGATCACTGGCGCCCGCACCCTCGATCGGCGGGTGCCGGAAGTGTCGGTGCTGATCGACCTCGACACGTTGCAGTCACGGTTGCACGACCACTCGGTGTGTGAGACCGCCGACGGCAACCCGCTGCCGCCAGAGACCGTGCGCCGGCTCGGCTGCGACGCCGACATCATCCCGATCGTCCTCGGCGGCCACAGCGAAGTGTTGGACGTGGGTCGGGAGCAACGACTCGCCACCCGAGCCCAGCGGCGGGCGCTACGAGCGATGTACCGCACCTGCGCCTACCCCGGGTGTCAGGTGGGATTCGACGCCTGCCGCATCCACCACGTCCACTGGTGGGAACGTCACGGCCCGACCGCGCTCGAAAATCTGCTCCCGCTGTGCTCGGTTCACCATCACCTCGTGCACGAAGGCGGCTGGAGTCTGACCCTGCAACCAGACCGCACGATCACCCTCCACCGCCCCGACGGCACCCTCCATTTCCAAGGGTCCACCATCGATCGCAGCGTCCCGCCGCAGACATCGGAGGCCGTGCGTGGCGGCGAGGACGCGACCCCGTTCGACGTCCGCCGCGATGCCGAAGGGACCCGGACTGCCGTCGCCGCGGCGCTCACGCTGATCGAAAACCGGGACGCCGAGCCGGCCTTCACCACCGACCCACCGCAATCCCACCTCAGCCGCCCACCGCCCCGTCCGATGGCGGGCTGAGTCGCGGCACGTCGACGCCCGTGGTCTGCCGCGTGTTCGCCACCCTGGTCGTTGAACGCAACTAGATCCGTCACCCGAGTGTTTCGTGCGGGTACGTATCGGCGCGAAACACTCGGGTGGTGATCTTGACCTCAATCTGACTTGAAGTCGTAGGGTCTCGGTCGCGATGGGCGAGACACCGGGTGCCGGCTCCGACGACGGGCGCCGGGCGCTGAAGGTCGGCCTCGTCTCGGTGGTGACACTGGTCGCGTTCGAGTCGCTGGCGGTGATCACGATCCTCCCCAACATCGAGGCTGATCTCGGCGGCATCGCTTGGTACGGGTGGGTGACGACGGCCTTCTTCCTCGGCACCATGATCGGCATCGTCTTCGCCGGCGACCAGGCCGATCGTCACGGTGCCGGTCGCCCGTACGTCCTGGGTCTCGTCCTGTTCGGCGTCGGGCTGCTGCTGGGCGGCCTGGCGCCGACGATGCCGATACTGGTCACCGGCCGATTTGTTCAGGGCTTCGGAGCTGGCGTCGTGCCCGCAATCGGATACGTGGCCATCGGTCGATCATTCTCTGTAGAAGACAGGCCGCGCATGTTCGCCGTGCTGTCGACGGCCTGGGTCGTGCCCGGCGTCGTCGGGCCGGTGCTGGCCGAGCGCGTCTCCGACTCCGTGGGATGGCGCTGGGTGTTCCTCGGGCTCGTGCCGCTCGTCGCCGTAACCGGATCGCTGGTCGTACCGGCGATGATGCGGCTCGGTCCGCTGGAGGATTCCCGGCCCGCGCCGGTGACCATGCTGCGGCGCCGGATGGTCGAAGCGGTCCGGGTCGCGGCGGGCGCAGCGCTCGTCGTGGCCAGCCTGACGGCGCCGCGCTGGCTGGTCGTTCCAGGCATTGTCGGTGGGCTGGTGGTCGGGCTCGCCCCGCTCACCCGGCTCACCCCACCCGGGACGCTGCGCGGCCGGCCCGGACTGCCGTCGGTCATCCTGTCGCGGGGCCTGCTGACGTTCGCCTTCTTTGGCACCGACACGTTCGTTCCCTATGCGCTGACGAGCGGACGCGGCGCGACTGTGTTCGCAGGGAGCATCGCCGTCACGCTCGCGACGCTGGCGTGGACAGCCGGCGCGTGGTGCCAAGACCGCTGGATCACGCGGACCGGCGAGCCGTACTTCATCCGCCTCGCCTACGTCGTGCTGCTGCCGGCGATCATCATCGTGGCCATCGCCGCGCTCCCCGAGGTCGGACCGTTCTGGATGATCCACATCGGCTGGGCCGTCGGTGGGCTGGGTATCGGGTTGGGCTACGCCGCCCACGCCCAACTGACGCTGCGGTCGGCGTCGGTCAACGAGTACGGAGCGGCAACGGCGTCCCTGCAGTTGTTGGACAATCTGGGCGTCGCCCTGGGTACGGGCGCGGTCGGCGTCATCGTGACGCTCGGCGACGACCTCGGCTGGTCAGCTGGGCGCGCCGTCAGCGCCGCACTGACGATTCCAGCCGCCGTCGCCGGGCTCGGCCTGTTCGTCTCGGGACGACTGCCCGCCGGCCGCCCGATCCCAGTTCTCCGGAGCATTGTTCGCGCTGAGCGCGGTTCCGGAGGCTCAGAACCTTGGCGGTCGAGGCACTAGCTGCGGGCGGCGGCGCGCAAGACGCGAATCCTCGATTTCCACGCGTCTTCGTCGACGTACAGCCCGAAGAGGCGTCGAGCTCCCTCCCCGGGGAGGAACGCCCGCCGCCCGTGAAGCACGCGGCGATTACGGAACACGGCCACGTCACCGGGCTGCAGTCGCACGACGAGCTGGGCTTCGTCACTGCGGGCGACCCGGTCGAAGATGCGCAGGGCGCCGTACGTCGCCTCGGTCCGGCCGCCCGCGCCGTCGAGGGGCGCCATCAGCGCGTTGTGGAAGCGGACCTCGCGATACGTGCCATCGGGGTTGCGGCTGATCACGGGTGCGGCGAACCGCAGATCGTCGCGGGCGTCGTGGAAGCGATAGGGGATCGCGACCTCGCACAGCAGCTGGAACGCGGCCGGGTCATCGCGACGGATCCGCTCGGCGACCCAGAACCCGTCGACGAAGGTGCTCTCCCCGCCCGGGGCGTCGGCCGCGAAGCAATGGAGGAACTGGATGCCTGGGGGATTCTCCTGGTTCGGGACGTCGGTGTGGGGGCGGAGCTCGCCCGCGGTGTAAGCGACGTTGTTCGGATCGGGCTTGGGCTCGACATGGAACTCCGCTCCGAAGTTGGTCGGGCGGATGGGACCGACCCGGTGGGCCAGGTCGCGCAGCGTCGCCTCCGTGGTCGGCGCGTTGCGCACGAAGGTGATGCCGGCCGTCCACACGGTCTCGGCGAACCGCAGCAGCCTGTCGTCGCCCGACGCCACCTCGTCGTACTCGAACTCGGGAAGGTACGACGACGTCGTCGCGAGCTCCGCGTTCCAGAAGCGTGGGGCAGGAAGCTCGGAGTCGGGGGCGCGCTGGTCCGGGCGCTGGCCGCGGAGCCATGCCATCCGATACTCGCTGTGATGTCCGTCGCTCCAGTCGATCGAGAGGTTGTCGTCGCTCGTCTTGACCGCCACCGGTTCGATGTCCGGGTCGAGGGAGAACGTGTCCAGCACGCGCTCCCAGGTCTGCGGATGGACGCACTCTCCACACGGGCAGTTGTCGCGGAGCCAGAACGCGGGGAGCTCCGAGCGCTGGCCGTCGTTCCACTCCACGCTGACGTGGCGCCCGGCGGCGCGCTCGGCGAGCCGGTGCTCGTAGTCGGCAACGACCTCGCCGGCACCGAACCCGACCTCCCGAAGTCCCCGCATCACCGCCACCAGACAGTCGTCGCGAAGCGCTTCGAGCTCGCGGATCGAGCGTCCCTCGGCCTGCTCGTCGGACTGGGCGACCAGACGGTCGAGGAGCCCGTCGGTGAGGTCCGGAACGTCGGTCAGCCGCGACCACGGCCACTCCAAGGCCGGGCCGAACTGGGCCATGAAATGGCGCATGCCCTCCTCTCCACCGGCGATGCGGTAGACGAGGAACGTGCCCATCGCGCTCCAGCGGAGGCCGGCGCCGAAGCGGATGGCGTCGTCGACCTGGCTCACCGTGGCGAACCCGTCGCGGACGAGCCAGAGCGCCTCTCGCCACAACGCTTCCAGCAGCCGGTCGGCGACGAATCCGTCGATCTCGGCGTCCAGCGGCAGCGGCCGCATGCCGACCGCGCGGTAGACGTCGATGGCGCGGGCGACCGCAGCCGGCGCCGTGCTTTCGCCGCCGCACACCTCGACGAGCGGAAGCAGGTACACCGGGTTGAACGGGTGACCCACGACCAGCCGCTCCGGATGCCGCATCGTGGCCTGCAGCTTGGTCGGGAGCAGGCCCGACGTCGACGAGCCGAACACGACCCGGCGATCGGCCACGGCGTCTGCTGCGGCGAACAACTCCTGCTTCAGGTCGACGCGCTCCGGCCCACTCTCCTGGACGAAGTCGACGCCGCCGACCGCGTCGGCGATCGTCGGCACGAACGTCAGCCGGCCCACGTCGGGCAGCGGCCCGGACACCAGAGCCCGTGTCGCCCGGCCGGCGTTGGCGACCATCTCGTCCACCTTGCGCGGCGCTTCGGGGTCGGGATCGAAGACCTTCACGTCGACGCCGTTGAGGAGGAACCGCGCGGCCCAGCCACCGCCGATGACACCGCCGCCGAGCAGGCCGACCGTGCGCAGTCCGCTTATCGCACTCATGAACGCTTGGTCAGCTTCAGGCGATCGCGAACCTCCTCAGGTCCCATCACCCGGACGTTCATTCCCTCGAGGATCGACCTCGCCCGGGCGACAAGCTCGGCGTTGGTGGCCAGCTGTTTGGGTCCGACGTAGAGGTTGTCCTCGAGCCCGACGCGGACGTTGCCGCCGGCCAGCGCCGCCATCGCCACGTAGGGGATCTGCATCCGGCCGATCGAGAAGGCCGAGAACACCGCCCCTTCGGGCAGCAGGTTCACCATCGACAGCAACGTGGTCGGGTCATCCGGCGCCCCGTAGGCGATTCCCATGCAGAGCTGGATCATCACCGGGTCGTCGACGAGCCCCTCGGCGATGAGCTCCTTGACCATCACCAACTGGCCGGTGTCGAACACCTCCAGCTCGGGCCGGACGCCGAGCTCCCGAACCTGCTTGGCCATCGCCCGCAGGACGCCGGGCGTGTTGACCATGATGTAATCGCCACCGGAGGCGAAGTTCATCGTGCCGCAGTCGAGCGTGCAGATCTCGGGGAGCAGGGTGCGCACATGGTCGAGCCGCTCGGTCGCCCCGGCCATGTCGGTGCCTGCTTCTGACGGGGGCAACGGATGCTCGTCGCCACCGAGCACCAGGTCGCCGCCCATCCCCGCGGTGAGGTTGAGCACGACGTCGGTTCCCGAGTCGCGGATGCGTTCGACGACCTCGGCGTACAGCTCAGTGGCGCGGGCGCCAGCACCCGTCTCGGGATCTCGCACGTGCACATGGACGACCGCCGCGCCGGCCTCCGCCGCGCCGAGCGCGGACTCGGCGATCTGCTGCGGCGCGACGGGGACGTGCGGGCTCTTTGCCGTGGTGTCTCCCGCCCCGGTGAGGGCACAGGTGATGAAGACTTCCCAGTTCACGGTGGTCCTCCTGCCTTCCCGGCTTGGGTAATGTGCGCCGGGGATCAACGTACCCGCGTTGAAGAGAGCACGACAGCGGTTCGTGGGGGAGGTCCGACGGATGGAATGGGTGGAGAGGAACCCGATCTGGTTGCCGCGCGTGAGCCGGCGCCAGCTCATCGTCGGCGCTGGCGCGGCGTGGTTGCTCGCCGCGTGCGGCGATGACGACGACAACGTCAGTGGAGGGGCAACGAGCGGAACCCAGCCGCCGGGCACCACCGGTGCGCCGGGCACGACCGGTGCGCCGGGCACGACCGGTGCGCCAGGCACGACCGGTGCGCCAGGCACCACCGCCGCCGGCACCAGTCCCGCCACCACAGCGGCGCCGGCCGGTAAGCCCGGTGGAACCCTCCGCGTGGGGCTGGTCGGCTCCACGAACGACCTGATCGACGGCCAGTACATCGTCACCAAGACCGACCAGGCGCGGCTGGTCGCGGGGTGGGAAACGCTCGTCAACTACGACGCCGACTTCAACATCTCCTACGAGCACGGGCTGGCCGAGGAGGTCGAGACCAAGGCCGCCGACCTCTACGTCATCCGGCTCAAGCAGGGCCTCGAGTTCCACAACGGCAAGCCCGTCACGGCCGACGACGTGATCTACTCGTTCCAGCGCCGACTCGACCCCGATCTCGGCATCGCCCCTGCGCTCGTCGAGCTGCTCGACCCCAGCGGGCTGAAGAAGATCGACGACCGCACCGTGGAGGTGCAGCTGAAGCAGAAGGCGGTCACGTTCATCAACGGTCTCGCCGAGTACACCGCCACGGTCGTACCGGTCGACTACGCCCGCTTCGACGGCGACGCCAGCACCCAGATCGGCACCGGGCCGTTCATGCTGCAGAGCTTCACCCCCGGCGCCGAGAGTGTCCACGTGAAGAACCCCAACTATTGGGGTGAGGGCCTGCCGTACCTCGACGAGGTGCAGATCATCGACTTCACCGACTCCAACGCCCTCGTCAACGCGCTCAACTCGGGGCAGGTCGACGCCGCCGCCGAGATCCCGTACGCCCAGGTCAAGACCGTCGAAGGAAACTCCAACCTGCGGATGCTGGAGTCCCAGGCCGGCAGCTGGCTGACGATCACGATGGCGATCGATCAGCCGCCGTTCGACGACGTCCGCGTCCGCCAGGCCATGCGCCTCATCTGCAACCGCGACGAGATGGTGCAACGCGTGCTGTCAGGTCACGGCCGGGTCGGCAACGACCTGTACGCCCCGTTCGACCCGTGCTACGCCGCGGACTTGCCGCAGCGCAAGCAGGACATCGAGCAGGCCAAGTCCCTGCTCGCCGACGCCAACCAGGCGAACCTCCAGATCGACCTGTTCGCCCCGGACGACACGGCCGGCCTGCCGGAACTGATCGCGGTGTTCGCCGATCAGGCGAACGCGGCAGGGGTCAAGGTCAACGCCCAGGTGCTGGACGGCGGCACGTACTGGGGCGACGAGTACACCAAGCGCACGTTCGCCACGAGCTTCTGGGGCACGCGGCCGTATCTCAACCAGGTGGCGGCCGGAAGCCTGAAGACGGCCACGTACCCCGAGACCCACTGGCCACCGGAGGGCAGCGACTTCGCCCAGCTCTACCGGCAGGCGCTCGCCGAGACCGACGACGACGCCCGCTGTGAGATCATCCACCAGATGCAGCAGGAGGAGTACGACGAGGGCGGGTTCATCATCCCGATCTTCAACAACCTCCTCGACGCCTACGCGGCGAACGTCCAGGGCTTTGTAGCCCGGCCGAACGTGCTCAACCTCGACCACTTCGGACGCGGCTTCAAGAACATCTCATTCTCGGGCTGAGGTGGATCCCGCGGCGGGCATCACGACGCGGTCCCGTCCTCGGGGATCGTCGATGGGCATCGTCAAGTTCGTCGTCCGCCGGCTGCTCTTCGGGCTGTTCACGCTGTTCGTCGTGTCGGTCGTCATCTTCGTCCTCGCCCAGGCGCTGGAGGATCCGGCGCGGGCCATCCTCGGACGTCAGGCGACGCCGGACTCGCTACTGGCGAAACAGCAGGAGCTCGGTCTCGACAAGCCGCTGATTACGCAGTACTGGGACTGGTTGAGCGGCCTGCTCACGGGAGACCCTGGGGTGTCGTTCACCAACGGTCAGCCGGTGATGGACGTCGTCGGGGACCGCATCTGGAACTCGTTGTTCCTCATGGCCGTGGCCGCGGCGCTGTCGATCCCGATCTCGATCGCGGTTGGCGCCTACTCCGCGGCCCGGCGGGACAAGGCGTTCGACTCCGCAACGTCGGGCGGCAGCCTCGTCCTCGCATCGCTCCCGGAGTTCGTGGTCGGGCTCGTGCTCGTCGTGCTGTTCGCCACCAACGTCTGGCACCTGCTTCCAGGAGTGGCGCGCATCCGGCCCGGTGAGCCTCCGTGGTCGGACCCCAAGGGGCTCGTGCTCCCGGTCCTGACGCTTGTCCTGGTCGTCGTGCCCTACGTGTCACGCGTGATGCGGGCGTCGATGATCGAGGTGCTGGAGAGCGACTACATCGAGATGGCCCGCCTCAAGGGACTGTCCGAGCGCACCGTGCTGTGGCGCCACGCCGTACCCAACGCCATCGGGCCCACGCTCCAGGTGGCCGCATTCAACGTCGCCTACCTCGCCGGTGGCGTGATCATCGTCGAGAACATCTTCAACTATCCCGGCCTCGGAGTTGCGCTCCGCGACGCCGTACCGGAGGTCAACGTGCCCGTGGTGCTGTTCATCGCCATGTTCATCTCGGCGATCTGGGTCGTCGTCAACCTGCTCGCCGACCTAGGAACGATCCTCTTCACCCCGCGGCTGAGGACCACGCTGCGATGAGTACCGTCGTGATGCCGGAGGAAGTGCTCGTCCCTGCCGCGCCCACCGTCAGGCAGCGAGGGGTCTTCCGCACCGCGCTGCGCTCGTGGCGGACCCGGGCTGGTCTCGTTCTCGTTTCCATCGTGGTCGGGTTCGCGATCATCGGACCATGGGTCGCGCCCCACGGTCCGACCGAGTTCGTCGGCACGCCGAACACCCGCAACGTCGAAGGGCTCCTGTTCGGCACCGACCCCCTGGGTCAGGATGTCTGGTCGCGATTCCTCTACGGCGGCCGCACCATCCTGTTGCTGGCGTTCGCATCCACGGCGATCGGACTCGTCGTCGGAACGATCATCGGCCTCGTCGCGGCGTACAACCGCGGTCGCCTCGACAACGTGCTCATGAGGTCCGTCGACGTCGTGCTCGCCTTTCCCGCGCTGTTGTTGCTGCTGGTGTCGATCACCACGCTCGGCCGGCACTCCTGGGTCATCATCCTGCTCGCCTCGTTCACGGTGATCCCGCGCGTCGCCCGCGTCACGCGAGGCGCCGCGCTCGGTGTGGTCGAGCGGGACTTCATCGGCGCCGCCGAGGCTCTCGGCGAGTCGCGCACCCACATCCTCGGTGCCGAGGTGCTGCCCAACGTCGCCGGACCCCTCCTCGTCGAGGCCAACCTGCGGCTCACCTACACGATCATCCTCATCAGCACCCTCGGCTTCCTGGGCCTCGGCGTCGCCCTCAACCAGGCCGACTGGGCGCAGATGATCAACGAGGGCCGCCCTGCCCTGAGCACGCAGCCGTGGGGCGTCTTACTGCCGGTCCTCGCCATCGCGATGCTGACCATCGGCACCGGGCTGATCGCCGACGGGCTCGGGCGCGCCGTCGCCGGCATCGACCGGGGGAGGCCCGAATGAACAGCACCCTCGGAGACGACACGATCGCCGTCTCTATCGACGCTCTGCGCATCGACGTCGCCACGAGCGGGAACGACATCGTCGACGAGGTCTCGCTCACGATCGCGCCCGGCGAAGTACTCGGGCTGGTCGGCGAGTCCGGATCGGGGAAGACGACGGTCGGCCTCGCCGTGCTCGGTCACGCCCGGAAGGGAGCTCACATCGCCGCCGGCCGCGTCGAGATCGGCGGCGTCCCGATGCTCGGACTGGGCGGTCCGCAGCTCCGGCGGGCCCGCGGCGAGTTGGTCACCTACGTCCCTCAGGATCCGGGCACGGCGCTCAACCCGGCGCTGCGCATCGAGCGCCAGATCCTCGAAGTGCTCGAGACCCACGACTTCGGGGGCTCCTCGGCGTCACGGCGGGCCCGCCTCCAGCAAGTGATGAACGAGGTCCTGCTGCCCTCGACGCCGGAGTTCCTGCGGCGCTACCCCCACCAGCTCTCCGGCGGACAGCAGCAGCGGGTCGGGCTGGCCATGGCGTTCGCCTGCCGGCCGAGCGTGATCGTCCTCGACGAGCCGACGACCGGGCTGGACGTGTCCACCCAGGCCCACGTGCTCGCCACCGTCCGCGATCTCTGCCACAGCCATGGCGTGGCGGCCCTCTACGTCACCCACGACCTCGCCGTCGTGGCCAACCTCGCCGACCGGGTGGCGGTGATGTACGCCGGCCGGATCGTCGAGGAGGGTCCGGCGAGAGCCCTCTTCCGCGCCCCCACCCATCCGTACACGCGGCACCTCATCGCCGCGGTGCCCGACATGGCGGGTGGGCGGGAGATCGTGGGGCTCCCCGGCCGGGCGCCGTCGCCGGGTCATCGCCCGATCGGTTGTGCCTTCGCCGACCGGTGCGAGGCGGCCACCGACGTGTGCCGCGAGCAGTTTCCACCCGTCGACTCGGTCGGTGCCGGCCACGTCGTGCGGTGCTTCCACCCGCAATCCAAGGGTGGCCCACTCGATCAGGGCGCGGGAGCCGGCTCCCGGCACGCGGCCGGCGCCGAGCCGGCGCTCACCGTCCGCGCGGTGTCCGCGTCGTACAGCGGGCACACAGTCGTCCACGACGTCGACCTCCAGATCAACCGAGGCGAGTGCCTCGCCCTCGTCGGCGAGTCCGGTTCGGGCAAGACGACGGTGTCCCGAGCCATTGGCGGGCTGCACCACGAGTGGACCGGGGAGATCCTCCTCGCTGAGCATCCGCTCGCCCGCTCGGCGCGCCGGCGGGCGGTCGCCGAGCGTCTGAAGATCCAGTACGTCTTCCAGAACCCCTACAGCTCGCTGAACCCGCGGCGACCGGTCGGCGACTCCATCGCCCGACCGCTGGTGATCGCCAAGGCCACGCCCGCCGAAGCCCGTCGAGCGGTCGCCGAGATGCTCGAGCGGGTCTCCCTGACCGCGGGCTATGCGGAGCGGTACCCGGATCAGCTGTCTGGCGGCGAACGCCAGCGGGTCGCGATCGCGCGGGCGTTGGTGAGCCGGCCCGACGTGCTCGTCTGCGACGAGGTCACGTCCGCGCTCGACGTGCTCGTGCAGGCGGCGATCGTCGAGTTGCTCGCCGACCTGCAGCGCGACCTCGGGCTGTCGATGCTGTTCGTCACCCACAACCTGCCGCTCGTGCGGTCGGTGGCCCACCGGGTGGCCGTGATGGCCGACGGGCGCATCGTCGAGGTCGGTGATACCCAGACCGTGCTGACCACGCCCGAGCAGGAGTACACCAGGCGTCTGCTGGCCGACACGCCGCAGATCGAGGTGCCCGACGCCGGTGAGCTGGCCGTGCCGTGACCGTAATTGCGTTCCCCGGCCACGCAGGCCGTAGCTGGCCGCTCGCTCGCTGGCGCTCGCTCGCTCGCATGGCCGCGAGGCTGCTCCAGTGACCGCGACACCCGATTTCGACGTCTACCCGACCGAACCGAGTGTCACGGACGCGACCAACGCCGCCCGGTGGGTCGAGGTGTCGTGGGCCGACGGCGCATCCGCCCGCTTCCATCACGTCTGGCTGCGCGACAACTGCGCGTGCGACGACTGCGTGCACCCGATCACCAAGGAGCAGACGTTCGAACTGGTCGCGGCGCCGGCCGTCAACCCGGCCCGCGCCGCGGCCGTCACCGATGACGGCGCGCTGGAGGTGGTCTGGGCGAGCGACGGTCACCGCAGCCGCTACCACCAGGGGTGGCTGCGCGCCCACCGCTACGACGGCGTCGGGCCGGACGGCGAGGACGATCGACGGGTCGTGTGGGACGGATCGACGCCCGGCGTGCCGCCGACGTTCGACGGCCCGGCCGTGCTGACCGACGACGATGCGCTGCTCGAGTGGCTCGTCGCGTTGCGCGCCTTCGGGGTGTCGAGGCTGCGCGGCGTGCCGACCCGGCCGGACGTGGTCGGCGAGGTGGCTTCGCGAATCGGCATCGTCCGCGAGACGAACTTCGGGTTGCTCTGGGACGTGCGGTCGGAACCGGAGCCGATCACCAACGCCAACACGCCACTCTCCCTGCCGCCCCATGTCGACCTGGCGACGCGCGAGTACCAGCCCGGGCTGCAGTTCCTCCACTGCATCGACAACTCGGCGACCGGCGGCGAAGGCGTCTACCTCGACGGGTTCCGGGTCGCCGAGATCCTGCGCGACGAACACCCCGACGACTTCCGCGTGCTGACCACCGTGCCGTGGCGGTGGGCCAATCGCTCGAAGGTCAGCGACTACCGCTGGTCGTCGACACCGATCGTGCTCGACCGGTCCGGCACGGTGGTCGAGGTCCGGGTGGGCAACTGGCTGCGCGCCCCGCTCGCCGCCGAGTTCGCCGACGTCGAGGCGGCGTACGTGGCGTACCGGCGCCTCTTCGAGTTGACGTACCGCGACGACCTGGCCGTCCGCGTCTCGTTCGCCGCGGGGGATCTCATGGCGTTCGACAACCGGCGCATCCTCCACGGCCGCGACGCCTACGCGGCGAGCGGCGGCAGCCGCTGGCTACGCGGCTGCTACAGCGAGCGGGACGAACTGGAGTCGCGCATCCGCATCCTCGAGCGGGCGCGCCGGATCGCCTCGGTCGGAAATCTGGGCGCAGAAATTCTCAGCAGGTGAGAACGATCGCGCCCAGATCGGGCGGTGAGAAGGATCGCGCCCAGATTGCCGCCGCGCCCACCGCTAGACGACAGAACGAGGCGACAGGAGCGACTGCTGCCAGGCCCGCGTCTCGGCGACGCAGTTGAACGTGTACGAGTGCAGGGCGGTGACGCCGAGCTCGGCGGCGTCAGCGGCGATGGCCGTGACGAGGTCGGTCGGGTCGTAGCCACCCGGCGCGAGCAGGGCGCTCATCGCGGCCCGGTTCTTGCGGAGGTAGCGCAGGGACGCGCCGACGCCGATGCGCATGCCGACCTTCACCAGCCGGCCCCGGTCGACGACGCCGGGGATGCCGACGGCGACCGGCATCGTCAACCCGTCGCACCGTTCGACCGACAACCAGCTGCGGATGCGCTTGGCCTCGAAGCACATCTGCGTCGTCGCCGAGCCGCGCACCCCGACCTCGGCGAGGAGCGCCTGCTTGGCGTGGAGTGCCTCGTGGAGGCCGGCCCGGTCGATCAGCGGATGACCGTCGGGATAGGCACCGACACCGACCCGTTCGAGACCCGTGTCGTGCTCGAAGAGGTCACGCAGGAACGAGATCGAGTCGACGTACGGGCCGGCCGGGCGCGGGGCGTCGCCGGCGATCACGAACACCTCCCGCAGCCCGACCCGACGGATCCACGCCGCCAGGCGGGCGACGTGATCGCGATCCTCCACCTGCCGCGCCGCCAGATGCGGCACGGCGTCGTGACCCAGATCGAGCAACCGACCGACGACGTCCTGGGTCGCGCCGAGACCCTTCGTCGGCGAGCACGTCACCGACACGATCGATGCCGGGGCGAGATCGGCAATCGCCGCCTCGACCCCCTTCATCGGGACCAGCTCGAAGAGCAGCGCGGCCAGCAGCTCGTCACGCGGGGTCATGAGAACGCGTCCGGGAGCTCGGCGTTGCGGCGGGTGATGTAGTCACGAAGCTCCTCGTCGATGGTGTCGTCGATGGGCGGCGGCTCGTAGGCGGCGAGGCGCTCCTTCCACAGCTGGTTGGCCCGCTGGGCGGCATCGCGCCCGCCTTCCTCGCTCCACTGTTCGAAGCTCGAGTTGTCGGCCGTTTCGGAGCGGTGGAACGCGGTCTCGAAGTTGGCGAGGGTGTGGGGACTGCCGAGGAAGTGCTGGCCCGGCGGGTTGGCGCGAATCGCGTCGAGGGCCTGCCCATTCTCGCTGAGGTCGAGCCCCTTGGCGAACGTCGCCATCATCCCCAGCTGGTCGGCATCGAGGACGAACTTCTCGTACCCGATCGCCAGCCCACCTTCGAGCCAGCCGGCGGCGTGGAGGACGAAGTTGGTGCCGGCCATCAACGTCGGGATCAGGGTCGCCGCGCTCTCGTACGCGGCCTGGGCGTCGGGCAGTTTCGACGCGGTGAGCGAGCCGCCGGAGCGAAACGGGACACCGAGCCGGCGGGCAAGCGCGGCGACGGTGTAGAGCACGAGTGCCGGCTCGGGCGTGCCGAAGGTCGGTGCGCCCGTCTGCATCGACATCGAGCTGGCGAACGAGCCGAACACCACCGGCGCGCCCGGCCGGACGAGCTGGATGAACGCCATCCCGGCGAGTGCCTCGGCGAGGGTCTGGGCGGCCACCCCCGCGGATGTCGCCGGTGCCATCGCCCCGGCGAGGATGAACGGGGTCATGATCGTCGCCTGGTTGGCCGCCGCGTAGACCTCGGCGGCGGCGAGCATCGTGGCGTCCCACACGAGGGGCGACGTGGCGTTGATCAGACTCGTCATCACCGTGCGATCGCCGAGGTCGCCGCCGAAGCCGATGCGAGCGAGCTCGACGCTGTCGGCCGCCCGCTCCCCGGCGGTGACCGAGCCCATGAACGGCTTGTCGCTGTATCGGAGGTGGGCGTACACCATCGCCAGGTGGCGCTTGCTCACCGGGATGTCGACCGGCTCGCACACGGTTCCGCCGGAGTGGTGGAGGTGCGGATGGAGGTAGGCGAGCTTGACGAAGTTCTCGAAGTCACCGATCGTCGCGTAGCGGCGGCCGTTGTCGAGGTCGTGGGCGAACGGGGAGCCGTAGTTGGGCGCGAACACGGTGGCGTCCCCACCGACCTGCACGGAGTTGGCCGGATTTCGGGCGTGCTGGACGTACTGCGCCGGCGCGGTCGCCTGGACGATCGACCGGCACAGCCCGCGTGGCAACCGCACCCGGTTGCCGTCGACGTCGGCGCCGGCAGCGGCGAAGCGCTCGAGCGCGCTGGGGTAGTCGCGGACCTCGACGCCGACCTCCTCGAGGATCGTGTCGGCGTTGTGCTCGAGGATCTCGAGCCCTTCGTCCGACACCAGCTCCACCGGCTTCAAGGTGCGGGTCAGGAACGGCTGCCGCTCGACCACGGCGTGGACGCGGGCCGCCCGGCGCGCCTCCCGGCCACCGCCCCGCCGGCTGGTGCGGGTGGTGTCGGTCATCGGGCCCGCCTGCGGCGGGGCGTCGACTCAGCCGGAGCGCCGTACGGAAAGGCCATCGCCGCGACGAACAGCTCCTGGAAGCGGGGCTCGGTCGCGGTCTCGATCTTGACCACGTCGCGCACGGCGTCCTCCATCTCGGCCCGGCGTGCCCGTGACAACAGCGCGTAGACCGCGCCGGCGCCCGCCGAATTGCCGACGGAGTGCACCCGCTCGACCGGGATGTCGGGCACCAGCCCGAGCACGATCGCGTGGTACGGGTCGATGTGGGCGCCGAACGCACCGGCGAGGCGGATGTCGGTGATCTCGGGTCGCCCGGCGTGCTCGAGCAGCAGCTCGATGCCCGCGCGCAGCGCGGCCTTGGCCAGCTGGATCGCCCGGACGTCGTTCTGGGTGATCGTGAGGCGGACGCCGTCGTGCTCGTACACGACATAAGCGAACGTGCGCCCGTCGGGCACGATGCGCGTCGTGCGGTCGGCGAGCTCGCCCCGGATCGTGCCGGCGGCGTCGACGATCCCGGTGAGCGACATCTCCGCGATCGCGTCGATGATCCCGGACCCGCAGACGCCGGTGACCCGCGAGCCGCCGCCGATGATCCCGAGCTCCGGTTCGAGTGTCTCCGGATCGATGCGCACCCGCTCGATCGCCCCGTTCGTCGCTCGCTGGCCGCAGCTGATCTGAGCCCCTTCGAACGCCGGACCGGTCGGGCTCGACGCGGCATACAGGCGGTGGCGATCGCCCAGCACGATCTCGGCGTTCGTGCCGATGTCGACGAGGAGCCGGGTTGTCGTCGCGAGGTGCGGTCCCTCGGCGAGGATGGCCGCCGCCGTGTCGGCGCCGACGTGACCGGCGATGCACGGGCCGGCGTAGAACCGGGCGAACGGCAGGTCGAGGTCGAGGCTGGTGGCCGGGCCAGTCACCGCTTCGTCGGTGGCGAGCACGAACGGTGCCGATCCCAGCGGCGTGGGGTCGATGCCGAGGGCGATGTGGTGCATGATCGGGTTGCCGACGAGCACGACCTCGAGCACGTGGGCGCGGTCGGCTCCGGCGCCCCCGAGCAGCTCGCCGACGAGCTCGTCGATCGCCCGGCGCACCGCGGCGGTCAGCTCCTTGTCGCCGCCGGGGTTCATCATCACGTACGACACCCGGCTCATCAGGTCCTCGCCGAAGCGGATCTGGGGGTTCATCCGCCCGGC
>JBKOUV010000194.1:0-9712 GCA_046723555.1 Actinomycetota bacterium
GTGCCGACGACGACGCCCTCGCCGGCGACGACGATCCCGCCGCTCGCCACCGCCACCTCGTCGCCCACGACGACGCCGGACGGGACCGGCTCGGCGACCGGCACGGCCCGCCAGCCGTCGGGGATCAACGCCTGCGGGCCGGCCGTCGCGGCGACATCGTGGGCCGTCACGATCTCGCCGGCGGCGATGCGCTGACGGGCGGTCGCCGGGCCGGGTAGGTCCGACACCGCCGCAGCGGGCACCATCGGCTCGGGTAGTTCGCGCACGTCCGTGACGTCGGCGAGCTCCTCGCCCGGGGAGACGTCGGCGACCGCGACAACGACCGGCCGGGTGACACCCCACGACCGGCGAGCGGCGTCGACGCGGGCCGCGGCGTCGGCGACGACCAGTCCGGCGGTCGCCGCCAGCAACAGCACCCCCAGCCAGTACAGCCAGGGGCGACGGGCAAGGACGTGGCGGACACGGGCCACGAGGTTCATCGGGTTCCTCCGGATCGACAGGCGATCTCGGGGGACGTCGGCCGGCCCAACCTACCGGCGCCCGACGTCAGGGCAGGTGGGGCAGGGCGGCGACGAGCAGTTCGCGCACGTTGGCCACGTTGCGCTGCATCGTTGCGAACACCGCCTCCATCGTCACCGGCTCGCCACCGTCGACCCCGGCATCGCGGTCGGTGACCAGGGCGATCGTGGCGTACGGGATTCCGGCCTCGGCGGCGAGCACGGCCTCGGGATAGCCGGTCATGTTCACCACGTGCCAGCCCATCGCACGGAACCACCGGCTCTCCGCCCGGGTGGAGAACCGGGGACCGTTGATCACGACCATCGTGCCGCCGTCGTGGATCCGGACGCCGACCGTCTTGCCGGCCTCGACGAGCGCCGCCCGCAGGCCGGGGTCGTATGGATCGGCGAACGACTGGTGGTGCACGCCCGCGCCCTGGTGCTCGTCACCACCGACGTCGTGGAACGTGTCCCGCCGGCCCCACGTGCGGTCGACGAGCTGGTCGACGACAACGAAGTCCCCCGGCTCGAGTTCCGGCTGCAGCGCGCCCGCTGAGCATGGGGCGATGATCGAGCGGACACCCAGCGAGGCGAGCGCCCACACGTTGGCGCGAAACGGCACGCGATGGGCGGCGAAGCGGTGGCCTCGTCCGTGACGGGGCAGGAACGCCACCCGCCGGCCGGCGACCGTGGCAACCGTGAGCGGCGCCGCCGGTTCTCCGTACGGGGTGTCGACCTCTACCTCGTGGAGCTGATCGGCGTCGGTCGCCTCGAACTCGTAGAAGCCGGATCCTCCGAACACCCCGACATCGGCGAGGTGGTCGCCGATCGGGATCAGCACGACGCCTCAGTCGCGCGAACCCGAGGTCGCCGAGGACTTGTCCTTGGATTTCGACGACGACGATGAGCTCGACGAGTCGCTCGAGCTCGAGCTGCTGGAATCCGTGGACGTCGAGGACTTCTCGTCCATCGACTTGTGCTTGCCCGACTTGCCCCGGCTGTCGGTCTTGTAGAACCCGCCTCCCTTGAACGTGACGCCGACCGGCGTGAAGACCTTCCGCACCGGCATCACCTCACCGGTGGTCGGATGGGTCGCCTCGGTCAGGGGAAGCTCGTCGAAGGTCTGCTGGACCTCGATCGTCTCACCGGTGTCGACGAATTTGTAGACGTACGTGGGCATGGCGGCTCAAACGCTACCGGCGCGCAGTGACGTGCACGCCGAGCGGACCCGGACGATACCGTCGCGGCCCATGCAGGTCCGCAGTGCCGTGATCCCGGCCGCCGGCATGGGCACCCGGTTCCTCCCGGCGTCCAAGGCGGTGCCGAAGGAGCTCATGCCGATCGGTGACACCCCCGCCCTCCAGATCGTCATCGACGAGGCGCTCGGGGCCGGGATCGACCACATCGTCGTGGTCAGCAGCAAGTCCAAGCCGGCCATCGAGGCCTACTTCGAGCCGTCTCCCGAGGTCATCGACATCCTCGAGGCCAGCGGGCGCAAGGAGCTCGCCGACCGCATCCGGGGGATCGGCGCCGACTGGCAGGTCACCGTCGTCTACCAGGACAATCCCAAGGGGCTCGGCCACGCCGTCGGGTGCGCCCGCGAGGCCGTCGGCGACCAACCGTTCGCGGTGTTGCTGCCGGACGAGCTGATGGGGGACTCGTCGCTGCTCGCCCACATGAACGGGATCTGTGTGTCCACCGGCGGCAGCGTGGTGGGGCTGAAGGAGGTTCCCGAGGACGAGGTCAGCTCGTACGGCGTGATCGACCCGGCGAGCCCGGTCGATCCGGACGGCGTCGTCGCCATCCTCGACATGGTCGAGAAACCCGCCGTCGATGATGCCCCGAGCAACCTGATCATCATCGGTCGGTACGTCCTCACGCCCGACGTCTTCGATGAGATCGCCGGCCTCCCGCCCGGGCGAGGCGGGGAGATCCAGCTCACCGACGCCCTGCGGGCGCAGGCGGCGCGAGCGCCGTTCCACGGGGTGGTCAGTGAGATCGCTCGCTACGACACCGGCAACCCGCTCGGCTTGCTCACCGCGGCGATCGAGCTCACCCTGCGCCACCCGGACATGGGTGACGAGTTGCGCGGCTTCCTCGGTGAGCTGAAGGTCTGAAGGTCGGGCGCGCCGTGATCGACCTGGAGGACGCTCAACGCCTCGTTCTCGAGGCGTGCCCGCCGCTGGCGCCCGTCAGCGTTGCCGCGGCCGACGCCCTCGGCCGGGTCCTCGCCGCCGACGTCGTCGCCGGTGAGGACGTTCCTCCGTTCGCCAACTCGGCCGTCGACGGCTATGCCGTCCACGCCGCCGACGTCCGCGACGGGCCGGCGGAGCTGGTCGTCGTCGGCGAGGTGGCCGCCGGGGCCGAGCCGTTCCCGCGACCGGTCGCCGCGGGCGAGACCGTCCGGATCATGACCGGCGCCCCGCTACCGGATGGCGCCGACGCCGTGGCAATGGTGGAGGACAGCGAGCCCCTCGACGGCGGGCGGGTCCGTCTCACCCGCAAGCTCCAGACGGGCGCGTCCGTCCGGAACGCGGGTGACGACGTCCGGGCCGGCGACACCGTCGTCACCGCGGGCACCGTCGTCACACCTGCCGTCGCCGGGGTGCTCGCCAGCATCAACGCCCGTCAGCTCACAGTTCACCCGGCCCCGCGCGTAGCGGTGCTCTCCACGGGCGACGAGCTCGTCACCGACGGGTCCCCGCTGCGGCCGGGCCAGATCCGGGAGAGCAACGCGGTGATGCTCGTGCCGCTGCTCGCCGAGGCCGGCTGCGTCGTCGATCACCGGGGCACCGTGCGCGACGACGAGGCCGTTCTCGAGGCCACCTTGCGCGACGCCGCCGCGACCTGCGACGCGATCGTGACGAGTGGCGGCGTCAGCATGGGCGAGTACGACGTCGTGAAGGCCGTGCTCGGCCGCATCGCCGAGATGTCGTGGATGCAGATCGCGATCAAGCCGGCCAAGCCGTTCGCCTTCGGCACGCTCGCCGGCAAGCCGATCTTCGGTCTGCCCGGCAACCCGGTGAGCTCACTCATCAGCTTCGAACTGCTGGCCCGCCCGGCGTTGCGGCGGATGATGGGTCATCGCCGGCTGGCCCGTCCGAGCCTGGTCGCCGTGGCCGACGCCGACCTCACCCGGCGCCCCGACGGCAAGGTCCACTTCCTGCGGGTCACCGGCGCGTTCGGCGACGATGGCCGCTATCACGTGCGCCCCGTTTCGGCCCAGGGAAGCCACCAGCTGGCCGCCACGGCCCTCGCCGACGCCCTCGCCGTCGTGCCCGATGGCACCGGCGTACCGGCCGGCAGCGACGTCGCTGTCGTCTTCTTGACCGGCTAAGGCCGAGTATCCCGTATCGTGGAGGGTCATGGGTGCCGTGGATCTCGTCGACCCCTTCGGGCGGGTCGTGCGTGACCTGCGGATTTCGGTCACCGACCGCTGCAACTTCCGCTGCACGTACTGCATGCCCGAGGAAGGCATGACGTGGCTCCCGCGGGAAGAGGTACTCACCTTCGAGGAGATCGAGCGGGTCGCCCGGCTGATGGTCGAGCGTTACGGCGTCGACTCGATCCGGCTCACCGGCGGCGAGCCGACCGTGCGGGCCCGCCTCCCGGTCCTCGTCGCCAAGGTCGCCGCGCTGAGCACCCGGCGCCATCGGGTCGACCTGGCGCTGACGACCAACGGGGCGACGTTGCGGCTCATCGCCGCCGAGCTGCGCTCCGCCGGGCTCGACCGGATCAACATCAGCCTCGACACCCTCAACCGTGAGCGGTTCATCGAGATGACCCGGCGGGACGAGCTCCACCGCGTGCTCGACGGCATCGAGGCGGCGAAGGAGGCCGGGTTCGCTCCGGTCAAGATCAACACCGTCGTCCAGCGCGGTGTCAACGACGACGAGATCGTCGACCTCGCCACGTTCGGCCGCGAGCGGGGTGTCGAGGTGCGGTTCATCGAGTTCATGCCTCTCGACGCGTCCGGCG
Source organism: Actinomycetota bacterium (assembly GCA_046723555.1). GTDB lineage: Bacteria > Actinomycetota > Acidimicrobiia > Acidimicrobiales > Ilumatobacteraceae > JALZMG01. Next base: position 4,476 of record JBKOUV010000194.1, read on the forward strand.
GCTGGACCAACCAGTCCGTGGTCGGTCAGGACGAGATCGTCGCCACCATCGACGCGGTGTACCCCCTGGAGCCGGTGCCCGCCCGCGGCGCGGCGCCGGCCGACCGCTGGCGCTACCGCGACGGGCAGGGCACGGTCGGGGTGATCCCCAGCGTCACCAAGCCATTCTGCGGTGACTGCGACCGGGTGCGCCTGACCGCCGACGGTCAGTTCCGCACGTGCCTCTTCGCCACCGACGAGTTCGATCTCCGCCGGGCGATGCGCACGGGCGAGACCGATGACCAACTCGCCGACCGGATCGAGCGGGCGGTCGGCACCAAATGGGCCGGCCACCACATCAACCAGGTCGACTTCGTCCGTCCCAAGCGCTCGATGAGCCAGATCGGTGGGTGAGGGGTTCTATGGCTATGAGTGATCTGTCGTTCACCCACCTCGATCCGCTGGGTCGGGCCCGCATGGTCGATGTGACGCCGAAGGAGCCGACCCACCGGCGGGCGGTCGCGCGCTGCCGGGTGTTCATGCGGCCGGAGACGACCGCGGCGATCGCCAACCGGGAGATCAAGAAGGGCGACGTGCTGTCGGTCGCCCGGGTCGCCGGTATCCAGGCGGCCAAGCGCACGGCCGACATGATCCCGCTGTGCCACCCCTTGCTCGTCGGGGCGGTCTCGGTGAACTTCGAGATCGGCGACGACTTCGTCGCCGTGGAGGTCCACGTCGACACCGTCGACCGCACGGGCGTGGAGATGGAGGCGCTGCACGCGTGCGCCACCGCCGCGCTGACGATCTACGACATGTGCAAGTCGGCCGATCGGGGCATGGTGATCGGCGAGCTGGCGCTGTGGGAGAAGACCGGCGGACGCTCCGGCACCTACCGCCGCACGGGCGGGATGCCCCTCGGCGGCGACGGTCTCGTGACCGCCGACACGCCGGTCGTTGCCTCGCCTCCGGAGAATGTCGTAGAATCGTAAAGAACGTCCTCCGCACAGGGGTGGGCGGACGCGTATCTGACATCTACCGAGGCAAATCACACACATGGGTCAATTGGTCCTGCTCGTCGTAGCAGCCGCGTGGGCAGCCGTGCTCATTCCTCCGCTCCTTCGATCCAGGCTCGAGAACCGTCCGAACTCCTCCGTCACCGACTTCCGCAACCAGCTCTCCAGCTTGCAGCGGGCGATGCCGTCCCGGGGCGGGATGCGGACGATGGCCCGGCCTCTGGCTCCGTCTCCGCTCAGCCGTCCGGCCGCGCCCGGTCGTCCGGTGTTGCGCTCCGGCGTCCGGACCCACGGCCCGGCCCGTCAGCCGGTGCATCAGCCCAGCCGGTCGAGTCGCGCCGAGACCGCTTCGCCGCGGATGTACGACGCGTCGTTGCGCAGCCGCGGCCACGGCGACCGCCAGCGCACCCGCACTCACCGGCCGGTCGGCCCCGGCGAAGGGCGCCGGCCCCTCACCGCCCGGGAGGCGATGAAACGGCGGCGGGCGAACACGCTGTTCGTGCTCGTCCTGGTGTCCGGCTGTTCCCTCTTCCTCGCTGCGACGACCAAGGCCGAGGCGATGCTGTACACCTTCGTGCTCGCGTTCATGGGCCTGTGCGGCTACGTGTACCTGCTCGGCCAGCTGCGCCAGCGGGAACAGCCGTCGGCCCAGATCATCCGGGCACCCGTCCGCAGCCAGGCGGACACGGCCTACCGCCACGCCGTCTGACGCCGCGTCCGCTCGGTACACTCGCGACGGCCTTGGGGCTGTAGCTCAGTTGGTAGAGCGCAACAATCGCACTGTTGAGGCCAGGGGTTCGATTCCCCTCAGCTCCACCGTAGGGAATCCTGCCATCGGTTGGCGCGAACCGCGAGCGACCTAGATGCGCAGGTCGATCAGCCCCGTTCGATCAACAAGCGCAAGGCTCAGCCGGCGCACTACCAGTCGACCAACGTCGAGCACATGCTGGTGAACAAGGCCAAGCAGAACGAGATCGACACCCGTCGCTCTGCTCGCCAGCAACCCAAGCCGGAGTGGGACCTCAAGGACCTCGTCGAGGCGTTGAAGACGCGCGTGTTCACGGCCAAGCACCTGCCGGCCCCCGAACCCGATGTCGCCGAAGCCGGCGGCACCACGCGGCGCGTCACGGTCCGACGCGCTGGTGACGTGACCTGCGCTGGCTCGTGGGCCACGCGCTCGCGTGCGGCTCGCTCGTCCATCGCTCCGTCTCGGCGGCTCGTTGCGATGCGGATGGTACACCCCGAGCGTCCAGGCGCCGGGCGGCCCGGCCGCCCGTCAGTGGCTCAACATGGGCGCACGATTCGCCGCGCTCACGTGCCCGTCCTTCAGCGGGGTAGGGCCGCGACGCCGACGATGCGGAAGGGGGGTCCGATGAGGGCGGGTTGGCCGTCTTCACCGACGACGGTGGCCCGGCTCAGCAGTTGGTGTTCGTTCATCAACCAGATCTGGGTCTCGCCGGTGTCGTCGTGGTGCCAGATGATGTCGGCTCGTCCGTCGGCGTTCATGTCGGCGACGCCGACGATTCGGAAGGGGGGTCCGATGAGGGCGGGTTGGCCGTCTTCGCCGACGACGGTGGCCCGGCTCAGCAGTTGGTGTTTGTTCATCGACCAGATCTGGGTCTCACCCGTCTGGTCGTGGTGCCAGATGATGTCGGCTCGTCCGTCGGCGTTCATGTCGGCGACGCCGACGATGCGGAAGGGGGGTCCGATGAAGGCGGGTTGGCCGTCTTCGCCCACGACGGTGGCCCGGCTGAGCAGTTGGTGTTCGTTCATCAACCAGATCTGGGTTTCGCCGGTGTCGTCGTGGTGCCAGATGATGTCGGCTCGTCCGTCGGCGTTCATGTCGGCGACGCCGACGATGCGGAAGGGGGGTCCGATGAGGGCGGGTTGGCCGTCTTCGCCCACGACGGTGGCCCGGCGGACGAGCTGGTGTTCGTTCATCAACCAGATCTGGGTCTCACCCGTCTGGTCGTGATGCCAGTAGATCGTCGAGGTGAGGTGCTGCGCGGGCTCGTCGAGTCGGATGCCGGCACCGCCGGGCAGAGCCGCCGTGACGGTCAGCATCACGCCGTCGTCGAGGAACATCGAGGCGCCCGGCTGCAGCGGGATCGGGGTCATCAGGAACAGCGGCTTCTTGCCGCCCGGCCGCTCCTGGACCGTGGGGTCCTTGGTCTGCACGCGATAGGCGATCACGCCGTTTCCCGCGATGCCGTACTCGTGGAAGTCCCTCGGCAACGACGGCATTCCGGCCTCGAACTGGTCGTTCATCGACCGCGACTCGACCAGGACATAGGGCACGGACTCGCCGATGCGCACTGCCGAGACCCGGCCGGCGACCGGCGGCTGGGCGAAACCGATGTCCTGCAGCTCGTACTCGGTCCCGGCCTCGTCGTGGCGCACGATCGAGCCGTCATCGAGCCAGCCCAGCTCGTTCTTGGTGAACGCCGTGGGGTGGGTCTGGCTCGACGCCGCCATCTCGTCGAAGCTGTCGATCGAGTTCGACAGGGGGTCGGTGTCGTTGTTGAAGTGGTAGAGGTCCTTGAAACCGGTGAGGCCGTGGATGAGCTCCATCAACCAGTCGCCGTTGCTCTCCAGCATCACCACCCGCGACCAGAAACCCCAGTTGGTGGCGGCCCCCCGGCCGCCGAGCATCACGAGGACCGCGGCGTCCATTCCCTGGTCGCGCAGCTGGCTGCCGAGTTGACCCTCGAGGGCGTCGGGGTCAACGTCCTGGCGGTCGATCGTCTGCATCGGCAGCACCACCGGGTCGATGTCGGCCCGCCCCGAGGACGCCGCGCGCAGCCAGGCCCGCAGCGAGCGATCGGTGCCGTTGGCTTCCCGGCGGGGGTTGTAGAGGACGCGGGCGAGGATCGTCTGCTCCCAGTTGGGTGGGATCTGGTCCGGCGGTGTGGCCACCGTCCGGAACAAGGGCACGAACGCCACGCGCTTGGTGCCAACCCAGGGTGTCGCTGAGGTCATGCCCGCAACGGCGTGACACGACCGTGACATCGCCTGGAACACCGCCTGGGCTCAGATGGTTGTGTCCCCTGTGACTCGCCTGATGACGCTGTGCGGGAGCCTTCAACGACGGTCCTCCAACCGGGCTGCGCTGGCGGTTGTTACGTCGGTCGCGGTCACCGCGGGTGCGACCGTCGACGACTACGACCGGTTGGCCGAGATCCCGGCGTTCGACCCCGACCGCGCCGACGAGCCCCTCGACGTCGTCGACGATTGGCGGCAGCGGGTCACCGCGGCCGATGTGGTGCTCGTGGCCGCGCCCGAGTACGCCGGCGGCATCGCCGGTGCGGTGAAGAACGCGTTCGACTGGTTGGTGAGCGCGGGCAGCATCTACCGCAAGCCGGTTGGGTTGATCAGTGCGGGCACCTCCGGTGGCCTCCACGCCCGGAAGGCGATGGCGCAGACGTTGACCTGGCAGGGGGCGTACGTCGTGGCCGAGCTCGGCATCGCCGCGCCGCGTACCAAGTCCGACAGCGAGGGCCAATTCATCGACGCGCCGACGGTGGCGGCGCTCGCATCGTTGACCGAAGCGCTGCTCGCGGCCCCGGCACGGCCGGCCGATGAGCTGGCCGACCGGGCAAGACGCGTGGTCAGCGCGCTCGGTGTCGACAGCGCCCACGTTGCGCCGGCCTGAATCGGGTCCGTCAATTTGACCGCGGTGATCGGAGCCGCTCCGGCGAGACTGTGCGGATGCGACTGGAGTCCGTCGACGATCTGCGCACCATCTATCGCCCCCCGTCGCGTGGGCCGATCGACAAGGTGATCCACCGTCTCGACGCCCACTGTGCCGAGTTCCTCGCCAAGTCCCCATTCTTCGTCCTCTCGAGCGCCGACGCGGGCGGCGTCTGCGACGGCTCCCCGAAGGGTGGCCCGCCAGGGTTCGTCCAGGTGCTCGACGAGCAGCGACTGGCGTGGGCCGACTTCGCCGGCAACAACCGGCTGGACTCGTTCCAGAACCTGGTCACGAACGACCACGTCGCCCTGCTGTTCCTGATCCCCGGGCTCGACGAGACGTTGCGGGTGAACGGCCGCGCCGCGCTCGTCACTGACGCTGAGCTCTGCGCGCGCTTCGCGATCGACGGCAAGCCCGCCCGCGTGGTGGTCGTCGTGACGGTCGCCGAGGCGTACATCCACTGTGCCAAGGCACTCCGCCGTGCCCAGTTGTGGTCGTCGGACTCCTGGCTCGATCGGTCGCGGCTGCCGTCGGCCGCCTGCATCGTCAAGGACC
>JBKOUV010000273.1:0-7835 GCA_046723555.1 Actinomycetota bacterium
CCATCACCATCTCGTTGACGTAGACGAGACCCGGTCCAAACCGGCGGCAGAGGGCGCGGAACGGGGCGTTGGTGACCCCAGCCATCGGCGCCAGCACGACCGGCGCCCGCGGCACGAACGACCCCAGCGCGAGCTGCACGCCGTTCGACGCTACAAGCGAAGGTTCGGGTAGGCGCCCGTGTCGAGCGACGTCGGACCGTCGAGGCGGAGCCGGTGCCACCCGGCGGCGGCGATCATCGCCGCGTTGTCGGTGCACATCGCCGGCGTGGGCAGGTACGCCTGCAGCCCGTCCTCGGCGCACGCGTCCAGCACGTCCTCGCGCAGCTTGGAGTTCGCCGCGACGCCGCCGCCGAGGGCGATCCCCTTGGCTCCGACGTCGGCCGCGGCCCGCCGGGCCTTGGCGACGAGCACGTCGACCACCGCGGCCTGGAACGACGCCGCCACGTGCTCGGTCGCCACGTCCGGATTGGCCCGCACGTGGTTGATCACCGCGGTCTTGAGCCCGGAGAAGCTGAAGTCGAGGTCGCGGTTGTTGCGCTTGCCCTCGTCGAGCATCGCCCGGGGGAACGCGATCGATGCCGGATCGCCGTCCGCCGCCGCTCGTTCGATCGCCGGGCCACCGGGGTAGCCGAGCCCGAGGAAGCGAGCCACCTTGTCGAACGCTTCGCCGGCGGCGTCGTCGATCGTCTGCCCGAGCAGGCGATAGTGCCCCAGCTCCTCCATCTCGACGAGCAGCGTGTGCCCACCCGACACGAGCAGCACGACGACCGGCAGCTCGATCGTCGGGTCGTCGAGCAGGGCTGCATAGAGGTGGGCCTCGAGGTGGTTGACGCCGACGAACGGGACGTCCCACGCCAACGCCAGCGCCTTGGCCGCCGACACCCCGACGAGCAGGGCCCCGATCAGCCCGGGCCCGATGGTGCAGGCAACGGCGTCGATCCGCCGGTCGTCGACGCCCGCCTCGACGATCGCCCGGGCGACCACCGGGTTGAGCAGATCGAGGTGGGCCCGGCTGGCGATCTCGGGGACCACGCCGCCGAAGCTGGCGTGCAACTCGATCTGCGAGCTGACGACGCTCGACACGACGTCGCTCCCGCCCATGACGAGCGCCGCCGCCGTCTCGTCGCAACTGGTCTCGATGCCGAGGACCAGCGTGTCCGGGCCGACCTCGACCGCGCGCCCTGCGGGCTCGCTCACCCGCCCAACCCCTCCAGCCGGCGGGCGTACTCCGTCGACTGGATGTCGTGGCACCACATCACGATCGCGTCCTCGACGCCCTCGTAGTAGTGGGCCCTGACCCCCGCCGGGGCGAACCCGAACCGGCGGTACAGCTCCTGGGCGGCGGCGTTGCTCGCCCGCACCTCGAGCGTCCACGCCGGACAGCCTTGGTCGATCGCCTCCCGCGCCAAGGCGAGGAGCAACCGCGTCGCCACGCCTTCTCGACGATGGTCGGGGTGCACGGCGAGGTTGGTGACGTGGGCCTCGTCGACGGCGAACATCAACCCGCCGTAGCCGACCACGGTGCGGCCGCGCCGGGCGACGAGGTAGTAGCGCTGCCCGGCGCGGGCCTGGTCGAGCTCGTCGTGGAACACCTGGGCATTCCACGGCCGCGGATACGACGCGTTCTCGATGGCGAGGATCTGGCCGACGTGACGGCGGCGCATCGGCTCGATGCTCGGCTCGCCGGCGCCCGGGCGGTCGAGGAGTCGGGCGAGCACACTCACTGGTGCACCAACCCACCGTGGACGAGATCGCTCGCAGTCGCGGCGGTGCACCAGTGAGCGCTTCGCGCCGCAATATTGATTCGCTCGCTTCGCTCGCTCATCGGTGCGCCCTCGTCGCCCAGTTGATCTCGGCGTCCGGTTGGCGCAGATAGACGGGCTGGATCTCGGCGGGGTTGACCCAGTCCTCCCGCAGCGCGCGCGCGTGCGCCAGCTGCACCAACGGACCCGCCGACGGGTGGCACTCCTCGGCGATCTCGCAGTGGAACCCGTCGAGGATCGCGCTGCGGTAGCGCAGCGCCCCGTTGCCGACACACAGGGCTTCCTGGCTGCGGGCGAGGAGGTCGGCCACCAGATCGTCGACCGGGCCGACCCGGGGCGGGGCGACCTGCTGCACCCCGCCGGGAACCGGGCGGTACATCGCGTAGAACACCTCGTCCTTGCGGGCGTCGACGACCGGCACGACCACCCGGTCGGACCGGCGGTGCGGGAAGGCGAGCAGGTCGAGCGACGAGATGCCGATCATCGGGAGTCGCAGGGCGAGGGCGAGCGCCTTGCCAGCGGCGAGCCCGACCCGCATGCCGGTGAACAGGCCCGGTCCGACGTCGACGGCGACCAGGCCGAGCTCGTCGAGCCCGATGTCGGCCTGGTCACACACGAAGTCGATGGCGGGGGTCAGGATCTCGGCGTGCCGCCGGCCCCGCGCCACCTCGAACAGCGAGATCACCCCTTCGTGACCGCCGAGCGCGACGCTGACCTGCTCGGTCGCTGTCTCGATCCCGAGCGTCAGCACGGGCCGCGCCTCCGCACCCGAGTGTTTGCGGCCACCCGAGTGTTTCGCGCCACCACGTCCCGGCGCGAAACACTCGCATGGTTGGAGCCGCGGTCGCTCATTCCTTCAACCAGTCCGCGACCGCGGTCTGGAGGGCGTCCCAGCGCCAGGACCAGGAGCGTCCGACCGGAGTGAGCTCGATGACCCGGGAGTCGGGGTCACCCTCGACCGCGTCGAGGCGGACGACGAGGTGGTCGCCGAACGTCGACTCGGCGACGTCGCCCCACTCGACGAGCACGATCCCGTGGTACTCGGCGAGCTCGCCGAGGGCCAGATCGGTGACCTCGGACAGCTGGTCGAGGCGGTACAGGTCAGCGTGGTGCAACGTGGCCCCGCCGGTGTCGTAGCTGTGCACGAGCGTGAACGTCGGCGACGTGATCGGCTCGGTGACACCCAACGCCCACCCGAATCCCTGGGCGAAGCTGGTCTTGCCGCTGCCGAGGTCGCCGGCGAGGAGGATGACATCCCCTTCCCGGGCGAGCCCGGCGAGCGCGGCCGCGACGGCCCGCGTGCCCTCGAGCGACGAGACGCGCAGCTTCAGCAGGGGGGACATGCAGGCTCCGATGTTACGTCTGTTCGCCCCAGGTACCGGCGGGGAACCCGAGCACCGATCCCGCACACGACCTCGTAGCCGATCGTGCCGAGCGCGTCACCCCACTCCTCGGCGGTGATCCGCTCGTCGCCCTGGGCGCCGATGAGCACCGCCTCGTCGCCGGCCCGCACCGGGTCGTCGCCGCAGTCGACCATCAACTGGTCCATCGTCACGACCCCGACGATCGGACGCCGCCGGCCGCGGATGAGCACGAATCCCTTGTTGGAGAGCCCGCGGCGCACGCCATCGGCGTAACCGATCGGTACGGTCGCCACCGTCGTCTCGGCGGGGAACGTGTGGCGCAGCCCGTACGAGATCCGTGCGCCCGCGGCCACCCGCTTGACGAACGACACCCGCGCCTTCAACGCCATCGCCGGACGCAGGTCGGCGCACAGGTGGTCGACGCCGGGCCCGGGCGAGATCCCGTACACCGCGATCCCGGCGCGCACGAACGACCGCCGGGCCCGCACGTGCGACAGCGCCGCGGCGGAGTTGGCGGCGTGCGTGACGGGGACCGCCGGGATCGCGCCGAGCACCTCGTCGAACCGGTCCAGCTGCTGATCGGTGTATGGGTCGGATGGCTCGTCGGCGATGGCGAGGTGGGTGAACACGCCGGCGAGCCGCAGCCACGGGCGGTGGGACTCGATCCGCGCGACGAGCGGTGCGGCATCGGCCGGCGTCGCGCCGACCCGATGCATGCCGGTATCGATCTTGAGATGGACGTCGAGGTCACGCACGTGCTCGGCCGCGAGCGCGTCGATGCCTTCGGCGGTCGAAACCGTCGGCGTCAACCGGTGCTCGACGAGCACGGCGGCGTCGCCCGGCGGCTGCTCGCTGAGCAGCAGGATCGGCGCGTCGATGCCAGCCTGCCGCAGAGCGACTCCTTCGGAGGTCAGGGCGATGCACAACCCCTCACAGCCGGCGCCGAGCGCCGCCCGGGCGACCGGAACCGCCCCATGTCCGTACCCGTCGGCCTTGACGACGGCCCACACCGCGGCGGGCGCGGCCGCCCGCCGGAGCACGCCGACGTTGTGGGCGATGGCGTCGAGGTCGACCTCGGCCCACGCCCAACGGGTGCCGGCGCCCATCCCCCTCAACCCAGACGCGCGACCACGTCGGGCAGGTTCGTCAGCAGGTCGCCGGCGACCAGGCCGACGGCGGGGCCGTGGCGCGCCGCCTCGGCGTGGATCCACGCTGCCGACGCCGCCGCTTCGAGCGCGGCCATCCCGCTCGCCAGCAGCGCGCCGAGGATCCCGGCGAGGACGTCGCCGGTGCCCGCGGTGGCGAGCCGGGCGTCGGCGGTGGTGATCACCCGGACGTCGCCGGCGGGAGCGGCGACCACCGTGGTCGGCCCCTTCAGCAGCACCACCGCCCGGGCGTCCATCGCCAGGTCGCGGGCAGCGGCGATGCGGTCCGCCGGTGGACGATTGCCGGTGAGCAGGCCGTACTCGCCGTCGTGCGGCGTGAGCACGGTGGCGTCACGCCGCCTGCGCAACAACGGCATCGCGCCGTCCGGGTTCCACGACATCGCGAACAACCCGTCGCCGTCGACGACCACGGGGATCTGGGCGTCGACGACCGTCGCCCGCACCGACTGAACGGTGTAGTCCTCGCGGCCGAGACCGGGGCCGATGACCAGCGAGTGATAGCGGTCCAGGTCGGCAAGCACGGCGCCCGACCAGTCGAACGCCGGGAGCCGGTGGCGCACGACCTCCACCGGCGCGACCGGGTCGACACCCGGGGACGAGAGGGCCACCATCCCCGCCCCGGCCCGGTGGGCGGCGCCGCAGGCGAGGTGGGCGGCGCCGGTCATCCCGGGCCCACCGGCGACCACGCGCACCGCACGCGACCACTTGTGCGCCGTCGGTGGCCGCGGCCGCCACCACCGGGCGACGTCGGCAGCCTCGACGGCGTAGGCGTCCGCGGACGACACCTCGAGGCCGATGTCGGCGACCTCGACCTCACCGGCCAGGTTGCGGCCGGCGCCGAACAGCAGGCCGGGCTTCAGGGCGGCGAACGTCACCGTACGGTCGGCGGTGAGCACGCCGCGACCGGCCTCACCGGTTGACCCGTCGACCCCGCTCGGGATGTCGACCGCGAGCACCGGCGTGCGCCCGACGCGCGGCGCCCGCCACTCGCCGTGGAAGCCGGTGCCGTAGGCCGCGTCGATCACGAGGTCGGCCGGCGGGAGCACCGGCGGGCACTCAGAGGCGCCGAACACCCGCACCTTCACGCCCCGCCGTCCGAGGATCCGGCCGGCGGCCCGACCGTCGGCTCCGTTGTTGCCGGGCCCGGCGATCACGTTGACCACCCGGCCGTACGTCCCGCCCATCATCTTCCGGGCTGCTCGCGCCGTCGCCCACCCCGCCCGGCCGATGAGCACGTCGACGGGCTCGGTGGCCGCGGCGTCGATCGCCGCCATCTCCTTCGGCGTGACGATCGGGATCACGTCACTCGGCCACGACGATGGCGACGGCGACCGGGCTGTCGTGGCTCAACGAGAGGTGCCAGCGGACGACCCCGCGGTCCACGGCGAGCTCCCACGCCCGGCCCTTCACCTTCAGCACGGGGGCGCCGGACTCCACCACCTCGACCCATGCCTCGTGGAAGCCGAACGCACCCAGTCCGAGTCCGAGCGACTTCATCACCGCCTCGCGGGCGGCGAACCGGGCCGCCAGCGACGGCACCGGATCGGTCTTGCGGGAGGCGTACTCCAGCTCCCCGGCCGTGAACAGCCGCTCCCGGATGTTCGGTGTGCGCGCCAGCACGGTCCGGAACCGCTCGATCTCCACGACATCGATGCCCACGCCGATCATGATGCGGCCGCCGAAGCGCCTGGAGGCGCCGGCGTGCCGAACCGGGTCCTCACCTCAAAACGACGCGATCCGAGTCCTGTCACCACGTCACCCCTCAACTTCGCCAGTGCTCCGCGGCGTCGGAGATCGGTTCGATCAGCAGCTCCTCGACCGACAGCTCGCCGAGCAGACGATCGTCGAACACGCCCTCGGTCTCGGTGACCCAGTCGACGAGGCGGTCGTAGCGCTGGTCGTAGCCGATCAGGACCGCCCGCATCGTGGCGGGGTCGAGCCGCTCGCGGAAGCGCACGTGGAGCAGCGTGATCCCCGTGGTCACGTTGGCCTTCACCTCCGGCACGAGGATCACTGTGCGGTCGTCCCGGCGACCACGGGCGACGAGCACGTCCCGCTCGTTGGCGACTCGGCGCTTGGTACCCACCAGCGACGGGTCGCGGTCGACGCGGCTCTCGAGCTCGCGCGAGATCCCGCCCCGATCGACCACCGAGACCGCCGAGCCGGCGATGCCGTACCGGGTGAACCCGGTGACTTCGGCGACCGCTGGGTCGAGGTCGGCGAGGATCTTGAGCGTGCGGTAGCTCAACACGTCGCGCCCCGCCCCCGCGGCCAGCACCGCCTGGACCAGCGGCCGGTCGAGCAACCCCTCGTCGCTGCGGGAGATCCCCACGGTCACCGTCTTGGCCTGGTGCTTGATCGCGTCCACGGGTCGGGTCAGCTCCTCGATGGCCCGGGTCAGGGCCACGACGAGGTCGTCGACCAGCGCCGCCGGCGAGCCGACCTTGCCCGACTCGGCCTGGTACTCCTCCACCGGCCGCTCGGACGTGACGCTGCGCAGCAGCCCGGCCAGGTGCACGGCGGTGCTCGCCTCGAGGTGGCCGTCGTAGCGATTGCTGCGCAGGCCGTCGACGTACTGGGCGGCGGGGTGGCGGATCTCGTCCCGAACCCGCATCAACACCGAGTCGGCGGTGGTCTCCTCGCCCACCGCTCGCTCGATGACCTCCCGGGCCTCGCGGAGCGGGAGCGCCGACGCGTCGATGGCGAGCGCAGCCTCGTAGCCGAAGAGGTGGCCGGCCATCGCCGAGAGCACGAACCCCAGCGCGGGGTCGACGGCGGGCACCGAGATGATCGCGGCCGCGGGGTAGCGGACATCACCGTCGTCGGCGATCACGATCGGCGTCGCCTTGTGGGCCCGGAAGATCGCCACCTCCTTGCCGACGTCGTCGGCCGTGCTCCCGGCGAGACCGGCGGCGCAGACGACGATCAGCGGCTCGGACGAGAGGTCGATGTGCTTCTTGTCCTCCGTGACGTCGCAGGCGATCGACTTGTAGCAGAGCTCGCTCAGCTTGATCCGCACCTCTTCGGCGGCGACCTTGTTGGCGCCGTTACCGACGACGGCCCAGTAGCGCTTGGCCGGGGCGAAGCGGCGGGCGGCGTCGGCGATCGGGCCGCGCCGGGTGAGCACGACCCGCATCGCATCGGGGACCGAGCGCAAGGAGTCGAGCAGTTCGTGGCGGCGCTGGTCGCTGCCGGTCCCGGCCGCTTCGGTGATCGCGCAGGCGAGGAGCACGCCGGCCGCGACCTGGGAGTAGAACGCCTTGGTCGACGCCACGCTCATCTCGACGTCGCGACCGTCGGACGTGTACAGCACGCCGTCGGCCTTGTCGGTGAGATCGCTCGACCGCCGGTTGACGATGCCGAGCACCGCGGCACCCCGAGCCCGCAGCAGATCGACGGTACGGTTGGTGTCGGTCGTCGTCCCGCTCTGGCTGATCGCCACGGCGAGGGTGTCGCTCATGTCGAGGCGCAGGCCGAACCCGGAGAGCTCGGTGGCGGTGACGGCGTCGACGTCGAGGGCACCGCCGGTGAGCTCGTCGAGC
>JBKOUV010000083.1:0-5999 GCA_046723555.1 Actinomycetota bacterium
CGACAAGCACGAGGAGGCCGCCCGTGAGGCCGCCGCCGACGGTGCCCAGATCATCTGCTTCCAGGAGCTGTTCTACGGGCCGTACTTCTGCCAGGTGCAGGAGACCAAGTGGTACGACTACACCGAGCCGATCCCCGACGGCCCGACCACGAAGCGGTTCCAGGCGCTCGCCAAGGAGCTCGGCATCGTGACGGTGCTGCCGATGTACGAGATCGAACAGGCTGGCCTGTACTACAACACCGCCGCCGTCGTCGACGCCGACGGGACGTACCTCGGCAAGTTCCGCAAGCAGCACATCCCGCAGGTCAAGGGGTTCTGGGAGAAGTTCTACTTCCGCCCCGGCAACGGCGGGTACCCGGTCTTCCAAACGGCCGCCGGCAAGGTCGGCGTCTACATCTGCTACGACCGCCACTTCCCGGAAGGCTGGCGGGCGCTCGGCCTCAACGGGGCCGAGATCGTGTTCAACCCGTCGGCCACCCACCGGGGGCTCAGCGAGTACATCTGGCGGGTCGAGCAGCCGGCGGCGGCGGTGGCGAACATGTACTACGTCGGCGCGATCAACCGGGTCGGCGTCGAGGCCGACATCGGTGACAACGACTTCTACGGGCAGAGCTACTTCGTCGACCCCGAAGGCCAGTTCGTCGGCGACACCGGTGACCCGTACAAGCCGGACCTGATCGTGCGGGATCTCGACCTCGACAAGATCAAGCTCGTCCGCGACCGCTGGGCCTTCTACCGCGACCGGCGGCCGGACGCCTACGGGGAGCTGGTCGAGCAGTGACCGTCATTGCGTTCCCCGGCCACGCAGGCCGTTGCTGGCCGCTCCCTCGCTGGCGCTCGGTCGCTCGCATCGGAGGTGACCGATGATGACCACCACCCTGATTTTCGGCGGCACGATCCTCAGCGCCACTGGGCGCACCGCCGGTGACGTGCTCATCGACGGCGACACCATCGCCGCCGTGCTCGCCCCGGGCCAGGCCGAGGCGATCGGCATCGCCCCCGTGCGGACCATCGACGCCGCCGGCAAGTACGTGCTGCCCGGCGGGGTCGACGTGCACACCCACATGGAGCTGCCGTTCGGCGGCACGTTCGCCTCCGACACGTTCGAGACCGGAACGATCGCCGCGGCGTGGGGTGGGGTGACGACGATCGTCGACTTCGCCGTCCAACGCACCGGCGAGCGGGTGCAGGACGGGCTCGCCGACTGGCACAGCAAGGCCGATGGGAACTGCGCGATCGACTACGGCTTCCACATGATCATCGGCGGCGTCGACGACGACGCCCTGAAGGCGATGACCTACCTCGTCGACCACGAGGGCATCACCAGCTTCAAGCTGTTCATGGCCTACCCGGGCGTGTTCTACTCCGACGACGGCCAGATCCTGCGGGCGATGCAGAACGCCGGCGAGTCCGGGGCGATGATGATGATGCACGCCGAGAACGGGATCGCCATCGACGTGCTGGTCGCCCAGGCCCTCGCTCGCGGCGAGACCGACCCCAAATACCACGCCTTCACCCGTCCGGCTGAGCTCGAGGGCGAGGCGACCAACCGGGCGATCCGGCTCGCCAAGGTCGCCGGCAACGTGCCTCTCTACATCGTGCACATGTCGGCGTCCGAGGCCCTGGAGGAGCTCGCCGAGGCTCGTCACCGCGGGCAGAACGTGTTCGGCGAGACGTGCCCGCAGTACCTCTACCTCTCGATCGAGGACCAGCTCGCCCAGCCGGGGTTCGAAGGCGCCAAGTGGGTGTGCTCGACGCCGCTGCGATCGAAGCACGAGCACCACCGGGGGGACCTGTGGAAGGGCCTGCGGATGGACGAGCTCGCCGTGGTGTCCACCGACCACTGCCCGTTCTGCATGAAGGAGCAGAAGGAGCTCGGCCTCGGCGACTTCTCCAAGATCCCCAACGGGATCGGCGGCGTCGAGCACCGGATGGAGCTGCTCTACCAGGGCGTCGTGAACGGTGAGATCTCGCTCGAGCGCTGGGTCGAGACATGCTGCACGACGCCGGCCCGGCTGTTCGGCCTGTACCCGACGAAGGGCGCGATCGTCCCCGGCGCCGACGCCGACATCCTGGTCTGGGACCCCAACGGGCGGACGAAGATCGGCATCAACGACAAGCACCACATGAACATGGATCACTCCGCGTACGAGGGCTTCGAGGTCGACGGCAAGGTCGACACGGTGCTCAGCCGGGGCACGGTCGTGGTGGAGAACGACACGTTCACCGGCACCAAGGGCCACGGCCGCTACCTGAAGCGCGGCCTCTCCCAATCCCTGGTCTGAGAGGAAACGAACGAATGAACAGGATCTCCCACTGGATCGACGGGACGGTCGTCGAGGGCACGTCCGGCCGTTCCGGCCCGGTGTTCAACCCGGCAACGGGGGAGCAAGCGGCGAGTGTCGACTTCGCCAGCGTCGCCGAAGTCGACGCCGCCGTCGCCGCGGCCAACGCGGCGTTCCCCGGCTGGCGGGCCACTGCCCTCGGTCGCCGCGCCGAGGTGATGTTCCACCTGCGCGAGCTGATCGACGCCAACCGCAAGGAGATCGCTTCGCTGCTCACCGCCGAGCACGGCAAGGTGATGTCCGACGCCCTCGGTGAGGTCGCCCGCGGCCTCGAGAACGTCGAGTTCGCGTGCGGGGTGCCGCACCTGCTCAAGGGCGGCTACAGCGAGCAGGCGGCCACCGGCGTCGACGTGTACTCGATCCGTCAGCCGCTCGGGGTCGTCGCCGGCATCACCCCGTTCAACTTCCCGGCGATGGTGCCGATGTGGATGTTCGCCAACGCGCTCGCCTGCGGCAACACGTTCGTGCTCAAGCCGAGCGAGAAGGACCCCTCGGCGTCCTTGCTGCTTGCCGAGCTGATCTCCCAGGCCGGGCTACCACCGGGTTGCTTCAACGTCGTCCAGGGCGACAAGGTCGCCGTCGACCGCTTGCTCGAGCACCCCGATGTCGCCGCGATCAGCTTCGTCGGGTCGACCCCGATCGCCCGCTACATCTACGAGACGGGTACCGCCAACGGCAAGCGCGTGCAGGCGCTCGGCGGGGCCAAGAACCACATGCTCGTGCTGCCCGATGCCGACCTCGACATGGCGGCCGACGCCGCGGTGTCCGCCGGGTACGGCTCGGCCGGCGAGCGCTGCATGGCGATCAGCGTCGTCGTCGCCGTCGACTCGATCGCCGACGAGCTGGTCGGCAAGATCGCCGAGCGGATCCCGTCGGTGAAGGTCGGCCCGGGCGCCGAACCCGACACCGAGATGGGACCGCTGATCACCGCCGAGCACCGCGACCGCGTGCGGGGATATGTGGAGGGAGCCAAGGAGGAGGGGGCCACCGTCGTCGTCGATGGACGCGACGGAGCCCCCTCGGACGGCTTCTTCCTCAACCCGAGCCTGCTCGATCACGTGCGTCCGGGGACGAAGGCCTACGACGACGAGATCTTCGGCCCCGTGCTGTCGGTGGTGCGCGTCCCGTCGTACGACGACGGCCTCGACGTGATCAAGGCCAACCCCTACGGCAACGGCGTGGCGCTGTTCACCCGCGACGGCGGCGCCGCCCGCCAGTTCCAGACCGAGGTCAACGTCGGGATGGTCGGGATCAACGTCCCGATCCCGGTCCCGGTCAGCTACTACAGCTTCGGCGGTTGGAAGGCGAGCCTGTTCGGCGACACCCACATGTACGGCCCGGAGGGCATCAACTTCTACACCCGGGCCAAGGTCATCACCGAGCGCTGGCCCGACCCGCACACGTCGAAGGTCGATCTGGGGTTCCCACAGAATCGGTGAGCACGGTGCGCGATCCCACGTCTACCCGGTTTGTGTCACCGAAACCGCGGTCGACGGCGAAATCTGTGACACAAACACGGGGCGGCTGAGTGATGGACATCGGGTTGGTGTTGCAGACCACGCCGCCGTCGGCGCGCGTCGTCGACCTGGCCAGGCGGGCGGAGGGCTACGGCTTCAGCCACGTGTGGACCTTCGACAGCCACATCCTGTGGCAGGAGCCGTACGTCATCTACAGCCAGATCCTCGCCGCGACCCGCAACCTCGTCGTCGGACCGATGGTCACCAATCCGGCGACGCGGGACTGGACGGTGACGGCGAGCACGTTCGCCACGCTCAACGAGATGTACGGCAATCGCACCGTGTGCGGGATCGGACGGGGCGACTCCGCCGTCCGAGTCACCAACGGGAAGCCGACGACGATCGACACGTTGCGCGAGTCGATCCACGTGATCCGCGAGCTGGCCAACGGGCGCGGTGTCGACTACAAGGGCGCGACGATCACGTTCCCGTGGGCGGGGAAGAGCCGGCTCGAGGTGTGGGTGGCCGGGTACGGCCCCCGCGCCCTCGCCCTTGCCGGCGAGGTGGGCGACGGCTTCATCCTCCAGCTCGCCGACCCGCAGATCACGGCGTGGACCATCGACGCCGTGCGCAAGGCCGCCGTCGATGCCGGCCGCGACCCGTCAGCGGTGACGATCTGCGTCGCCGCGCCGGCGTACGTCGGCGCCGACCTGGCGCACCTCCGCGAGCAGTGTCGTTGGTTCGGCGGGATGGTCGGCAACCACGTCGCCGACATCGTCGGCCGCTACGGCGAATCGTCGGAGGTCCCCGCCGCCCTCACCGACTACATCAGGGGCCGTGAGGGCTACGACTACAACGAGCACGGGCAGGCGGGCAACGTCCACACCGCGTTCGTGCCCGACGAGGTCATCGACCGCTTCTGCATCCTCGGGCCGGTCGACGAGCACCTCCGCCGGCTGGCCGAGCTGCGCGACCTCGGAGTCGACCAGTTCGCCGTCTACCTCCAGCACGACGGAAAGGACGTCACCCTGCAGGCTTACGGCGAGCAGATCATCCCCGCGCTCGCCGAGCACGTGCTCGCGAAGAGCTGACCCGTGATCAAGCGGGGGGGCGTGCTGCGGAAGATCGTGCTGTTCGTGGTCGCGCTGGCCGTTGTGGCCGGGGCGTGGGAGCTGTACAAGGCGGTCGGTCCGGCGGACGGCGGTGGGGTCCTCGGCTGGCGGATCCTCCCACGGGCCAACGACACCGCGATGCCCCACGTGTGGGAGATGGGCGATCGCCTCTTCGACGACGAGAGCCGCACGTCCGACCGCGCCATCTGGCGGGTCGTGCTGGCGGGGGCGTGGTACTCGTTCCGCGTCGCGTTCGCCGGGTTCCTCATCGGCGCGCTGGTGGGCGTCGGCCTGGCAACGGTGATGGCGCGGTTCCACGTCGTCAAGCGCGGGCTGTTGCCGTACCTCGTGGTCTCCCAGACGGTGCCGATGATCGCCCTCGCCCCGCTGGTCGTGAGCTGGGGTGGGCGGCTGCACATCGGTGGGTGGGAGTGGCCGCGCTGGCTGTCGGTGGCGGTGCTCGGCGCGTTCCTGGCGTTCTTCCCTGTCGCCGTCGGCACGCTCCGCGGGCTGGAGTCGGCCTCGACCACCTCACTCGAACTGATGCGTAGCTTTGCCGCCTCGGGCTCCCAGACGATGCGCAAGTTGCGCTTCCCGGCGGCGGTGCCGTTCATGGTGCCGGCGCTGAAGCTCGGCGCGACGGCGTCGGTGATCGGTGTCGTCGTCGCCGAGATCTCGACCGGCCTGCGCGGCGGCGTCGGCCGGCTGATCATCGAGTACGCCCGCCAGGCCTCCGGTGACCCGCCGAAGATGTACACCGCGCTGCTCGGCGCCGCCCTGCTCGGGCTGGCGATGTTCGGCTTGGTGTCGGTGTTCGAGACGGTGCTGATGAGGGGCCGGGCGCCGGCCGAGGAGCCCCAGTGATCACGAACGCGGTCGAGGTGCGCGGGGCGAGCAAGGTGTTCAACCGCGGGACGTCCCGTCAGGTGGACGCGCTCGTCGACATCGATCTCGTGGTCGCGCCCGGCGAGTTCGTCAGCCTGATCGGGCCATCGGGGTGCGGTAAGTCCACGCTGCTGCGCCTGATCGGCAACCTCACCGAGCCGACCACCGGCGACGTCAAAGTGAACGGCAAGCCGGCGATC
>JBKOUV010000102.1:0-12680 GCA_046723555.1 Actinomycetota bacterium
CCAACGCGGCGAAGTACTCCGGCGTCATCGTGATCCCGCCAGTCACCCGCCGGCCGTCGAGCTCGGGCGCCGTGGCGCCGAGGCCGACGACCAGCCAGGCGACCACGAGCACCACCGCCGCGCCGCCAAGCGCCCACAGGCCGGTGCGGGCCGGCCGCCCGGTGCGGTCGGCGACCCGGCGCCGCCAGCGGGTGAGCGCCCAGCCGGCGAGCAGGGTGAGCGCGACGACGAGCAGGAACTTCCAGGTCCCGCCCTCGAACCAGAACACGCTCGCGCCCCGGACGTTGAGCACGGCAAGCGGTCCGAGCTCCCACGACTCGTCCGGCACGGGGAAGGCGTTCAGGACGACCGCGCCGTAGAAGAGCACGAGGATCACGAGCAGCGGGACGTTGCGGATGAACTCGACGTACACCTTCGCCGCGTTGCGCAGGATGAAGTTCTGCGAGAGTCGGGCGACGCCGATGAGCACACCGAGCACGGTCGCCAGCACGATGCCGGTGACGGCGAGCCGTAGCGTGTTCTGCAGCCCCTCGACCAGGGCGTCGCGCACCGGCTGGCTCTGGTGGAAGTCGCTGTTGCTCGGGATCGGGAAGTTCGCTGGCTGGTCGAGGTAGTCGTAGCCGGTCGGGATGTTCAGCCGATCGCTGTTGGCGCGGAAGTTGTCGAGCAGCCAGAGCACGACGGCGACGACCAACCCGACCACCGCCAGTTGGAACGCCCATGCGAGGACGCGGACGTCACGCCACAACGGTGGCCTGGAGCTGGACGTCGCCATCCGTCAGGTTGGCAACCGCGCGTCAGCGGTACGGCGGGGAGTACTGCAGCCCGCCGTCGGTCCACAGCGCGTTCAGCCCCCGCTCGATCTCGAGGTCGGAGAGGTTGCGCTCGAAGATCTCTCCGTAGTTGCCGACCTGCGAGACGACCTGGAGGGCGAAGTCGGGGCTGAGCCCGAGTCCGGGATCCAGGGGTTCGCCCTCGGCGCCGGCCCCGCCGAGGAACTGCACGATGCGGTCATCGTCCCCGGACGCCATCTGCTCGGCGTTGGCTTTGGTGACGCCGAACTCCTCGGCCTGGATGGTGGCGAAGATCGCCCAATCCACGGCCTGGGCCCAGCGGCTGTCACCGTCCACGACGGCGGGGGCCAAGGGCTCCTTGGAGAAGATCTCGTCCTCGAAGATCACCAGTGCCTCGGGACCGCCCTCGGACTGCGGGTACGAAGAACGCAGGCCCTTGAGCTGGCTCAGGTCGCTCGACCAGCCGTCGCAGCGACCGGCGATGAAGGCCTCCTGGAGCAGGTCGACGTCGTCGAACGACTGCACCTCGATCTGGAGGTTGCGCCGCTCGAACTCGGCGGCGACGTTGCCCTCGCTCGTCGTTCCGCCGGCGACGCACACGACGGCACCGTCCATGTCGTCGATGCTGTTGTAGCCCGCGTCGGCGGCGACCATCATGCTCTGCCCGTCGTAATAGGTCGGGTGGAGGAACGTCACGCCTTCCGCACCGTCGCGGCTGGCCGTCCAAGTGGTGTTGCGCACGAGCACGTCGAACTCACCGGCCTGCAGCGCGGTGAACCTCGCGTCCGTCTCCACGGGCACGAACTTCACCTTGGTGGCATCCCCGAGCACCGCGGCGGCGATCACCCGGCAGAAGTCGGCGTCGAAGCCCACCTGCTCGCCGGCCTGGTTGACGCTGTTGAAGCCGGGGAGGTCGTCACGCACGCCGCAGCGGACGACGTCGTTGGCCTCCACGGTGTCGAGGATCGACTCGCCCGTCTGCACTTCTTCACCAGTGCCGGGTGTGGTCGTGGCACCACCGGTGCCGGGTGTGGTCGCGGCACCACCGGTACCAGGGGTCGTGGTGGCCGCGCCGGTGGCCGCGGGAGTGCCCCCCGTGACCACCGAGCCGACCGTCGTGCCGGTGGGCTGCTCCGGTGACCCCACCGGGCCGGCGTCATCGTCATCGCTGCAGGCGGCCCCAAACAGGCTGATCGCGGCCAGCGGGATCAGGTACCGGATGGGCGAACGTGGCATGAACTCTCCCCTTGGCTGGGCCCGCTGTCGACGGAGAGTAGTTCGTTGCTGCCCCGGAGAAGGTTTGTCAATTCCTTGCCGGACACCGCGTAGCCGACCCCCCGGCCGGGATTGTCCAGCACGACGATCCCGAGCACCCGCCCGCGGTCGTCGACCAGCGGCGCGCCACTGGTGCCGTGCGCGACCCCGGGCGTGAACGTGTGCACCTCGCGCCCATAGCGCGCACGGTCCGTGGTGTCGCGCACGACCAGCGTTCCGGTCCGGAGGATCTCGACGGCGATCGGGTCTCGGGGGATGTCAACCGTTGCCCGCCGTGGTGAGTCGTGGGCGATCTGGGCCTGCTCGGCATCCAGATCGACGGCGAGCAGGGCGAGGTCGGTGCGGGCGTCGAGCACGGCGACCCGGGCCGGGCGGCCATCGACGGACACCTCCCGTCGCGGCCCCTCGACAGTGTGAGCAGCGGTAGCCACCACGTCCTCGGCGACCACCACCCCGAAGCCGAACGAGCGGTTGGGTGTGTCGCAGGGCCGGGCCGCCACCTCCACGACCACCGGCAACGCCGGCTCGTCACCACCGCAGGCGGCGAGCGCGATCAGGAAGGCGACGAGGGTGACTCGGCGTGAGCCGGTAGCAGGCGGGCGACGCACTCGGTGACCCGACGGGCCGTCGGCAGGTGGAGGAACTCGTTGGGCCCGTGAGCGTTGGCGCCGGGGACGAGTACTCCCGTGACGACGAACTGGGCGTCCGGGAACAGCTCGCCGAGCATGCCCATGAACGGGATGCTGCCGCCCTCCCCGAACGATCGGGCCGGATGTCCGAACGCTTCGGTCGACACCTCGTCGAGCGCCGCCGACAGCCAGGGCGCGAACGCCGGGGCGCTCCATCCGGGTGCGGACACCGCGTCGTCGAAGCGCACGGTCGCGCTGGACGGTGGGTCAGACAGGAGCGCCCGCTCGATGGCGAGCAGGGCCGCGGCGGGATCGCACGTCGGCGGCAGGCGGAAGCTGAGGGCGAGCGAGGTCGACGGTCGCAGCACGTTGCCGGCCCGCCCCGTCGACGGGAACCCGTCGGCCCCGGTGTAGCTCAGGGTCGGGCGCCACGTCCGGTTGAGCTGCTGCTCGACGGGATCGTCGGTCATCGGGCGGGTCGCGCCGGTCCACGGGTAGTCGTCGGCGATCGGATGGGCGAGATCGGCCGCGGTGCGCCGCGCCGCCTCGATGCGATCAGCGGGGATGTCGACGTGCAGCTCCGGGAGGAGGACCCGACCCGTCGTGCTGTCCTCGACCCGGTCGAGGATCTGCCGCAGCAGCCGGAAGCTGGACGGGACGACCCCGCTGGCCTTACCGCTGTGCACGCCCTCGGTGAGGACCTCCACCGTCAGCGTGCCGCTGACCAGTCCGCGCAGCGAGGTCGTGACCCAGAGATGATCCGTGTCCAGGCACCCCGAGTCCAGGCAGATCACCAACTCCGGCTCACCGAGCCGCCCGGCCAGGGCCTGGATGTGGGCGGGCAGGTCGGGGCTGCCGCTCTCCTCGCTGGCCTCGATCAGGACGACGCAACGGGCGTGCGGTCGCTGCTCCACCTGAGCCGCCTCGATCGCCAACAGCGCGGCGAACGCGGCGTACCCGTCGTCCGCGCTGCCCCGGCCGTAGAGCCGGTCGCCCTCGATCACCGGCGTCCACGGGCCGAGACCGTCGCGCCATCCGGTGAACTCGGGTTGCTTGTCGAGGTGGCCGTAGAGGAGCACGGTGCGGTCGGCGAGCGCCGGGTCAGTCGCCGGCACCTCGCAGACGATGAGCGGGCTGCGGCCGGGGATCCGCTGAACGTCGACCGCCAGCCCGGCGATCGGCCGGGCCGCGCACCAATCACGGATCAACGCGACGGCCGCCTCCATGTGTCCGTTGGCCTCCCACTGGTCGTCGTAGGCCATCGAGACGTTGGGGATCGTGATGTAGTCGGTGAGCGTCGGTAGGACGTCCTTCGCCCAGGACTCCTCGATGTGGGCTGGCAACGTCATCGGCCCAGTCTGTCGTGGCTCGAGGCCAGGGCGCGCTCCGCCTCCTCGACGATGCGGCGGACGAGGTCACCGGCCGGCACCAGCTCGTCGATCGCGCCGACCCCCTGGCCGCAGGGGAAGAACTCACGGGCGGGGTCGACGTCGCTGCCGCCGGCCGACCCGAGGTGGTTGGCGCCGGCAGTGGCGGCGGCGATCGCCTGGGCGGGGAACGGCTGCACCTCGTCGGGATGCTCGTCGTAGTACTGGGTCCAGTCGTTGCGCACGACCCGGCAGGTCTTGCCGGTGTACGCCCGCGTGATCACCGTGCCGTCCTCGGCGGTCCCGAGCAGCGCCTCCTTGTACCCGTCGACCGAGCGCGCTTCGGGGGTGGCGATGAACCGGGTCCCCATCCACACGCCGTCGGCGCCGAGGGCCAGCGAGGCGGCGAGGCCCCGGCCGTCGAACAGGCCACCGGCGGCCACGACCGGCACCTGCTCGCCGACCGCGTCGACGACTTGCGGCACCAGCGCCATCGTCGCCACCGTGCCGGTGTGGCCACCGGCCTCGGTGCCCTGGGCGACGACGAAGTCGCAGCCACCGGCGACCGCCGAGACGGCGTGGCGGACCTTGCCGCACATCGAGCCGACGAGGACGTTGGCGTCGTGGAGGGCGTCGACGACGTCGCGGGGCACGCCGAGTCCGGCGACAAAGATGGTCGCGCCCCCCTTGATCACGTCGTCGAGCCCGGCCTCCACCTGGCCGGGGACGGCGGTCAGCAGGTCGACGCCAAACGGCTTGGCGGTGAGCTCACGGACCTTGGCCATCTCGACCGGCAAGTCCTCGGTGCGCATCGTCGACGCGCCGAGCGTGCCGATCCCGCCGGCCTCGCTGACGGCGGCGACGAGACGGTGGTACGAGACGCCGCCCATCCCGGCGAGCATGACCGGGTGTTCGATCTCGAGCAGCTCGGTGAGTCGCGTGCGGATCATGGGCCGACCGTAATTCTCAGTGGTTCAACGCACCGGGTTGAGCGAGGAACCGGCGGTGCCAGCGCGACGGGGTGAGGGCGATGGCCCGGGGCTCGTCCTCGAACATCCACCGGGCGAAGTTGCGCCGGCCCCAGTCGCCGGAGTGGGCGAGGATGGCCATCGACCCGCGGGCGCCCCGCTGACGGGCGAGCACCCGGCCGAGCCGCGCCGACATGCGGTGGTCGGCCACGAGGTGGTGGCGGACCGACCGCTGATACCTCGCGGCGACCAGGTCGGGCTCGTCGGGAGCGGTGAGGATCGCCTCGGCGGCGAGGCGGCCGGTGAGGAGGGCTTGACCGATCCCCTCGCCGGTCATCACGTCGCTCGCCATCGCCGCGTCGCCCGTCAGCAGCACTCGTCGGTGGGCGAGCGGGGCGCGGTCGATGCGGGCGGGGATCGGCCAGGCGCTGTGCCGGTCCTCGAGCATCGCCCCCGGGCCGAGGGCGCGGCGGATGTGGGGACGCTCGACGAGGCCGGCCCACAGTCGCCTCATGTCCTTGCCCCGATGGCTGCCGTCGCGCAGCACCCCGAAGCCGAGGTTGGCGCGGCCGCCGGGCAGGGGGAACGACCACGCGTAGCCCGGTAGGAAGTCGGGCTCGAACCAGACGTGCAGGTGATCGCGGGCGGACCCGGTGACCCCGGAGGCGTACTGGCGGAATGCGTGCCACTCGCCGAGATAGCCGGGCTCGGTCAGACCGGCGGCCTTGCGCACCGGGCTCCACATCCCGTCGGCCGCGACGACGTAGCGGGCGATGATCGGGGCCTGCCCGTCGACGCCGAGCTCGACGTGGTCGGCGTGGTGGGCGAGCGCGCCGTCGAAGCCGTGACCCTCGAGCACCGTGACCCCGGCCTTCGCCGCCACGTCGAGGAGCGCGGCGTCGAGCTGGAGGCGCGGGACGACGGCCGCGAAGATGCCCGGTCCGGATGGGAGCGCGAGGGTGACCTCGCGGCCCGACGGCGACCGCAGCACCGCCCCGTCCACCCGCTGCCAGTCGGTGACCGCGGCCGGGTCGAAGCCGAGGGTCTCGAGCTCCCTCAGCGCCAGCGTGGTGAGGCCGTCCCCACAGCACTTGTCCCGCGGGAACACGGCCTTGTCGATGACCGTGACGTCGCGACCGGCGTGGGCCAGGGCGATCGCCGCGGCGGCCCCGGCAGGGCCGCCCCCGACGACCACGACATCCGCCACTGACACGCCCGGAAGGCTAGGACCGGCACCGGAGCGTTTCGTGCGGGACGGGTCGGCGCGAAACCCTCGGATGGCGGCAAACCCTCGGGTGGTGCCTAATCTCCGGCCAATGACGAGCAGTTCGAGATTGTGTGAAGGCCGGATCGCGATCGTCACCGGAGCCGGGCGGGGGATCGGGCGCGAGCATGCGCTGAGCCTCGCCCGTCACGGCGCCACGGTGGTCGTCAACGACTTGGGCGGGGACATGCACGGCGGGGGCGCCGACCTCTCGCCGGCCCAGCAGGTGGTGGAGGAGATCGTCGCCGGAGGGGGAGAGGCGGTCGCCAACGGCGACAGCGTCGGCGACTGGGAGGGCGCCCAACGGCTGATCCGGACCGCCATCGACACGTTCGGCGACCTCCACGTGGTCGTCAACAACGCCGGGATCCTGCGCGACCGGGTGCTCGCCAACATGACCGAGGAGGAGTGGGACGCCGTCATCAACGTCCACCTCAAGGGCACGTTCGCCACGTCGCGCTGGGCCGTCGCCCACTGGCGTGAGCAGGCCAAGGCCGGCGCCGCGGTGAGCGGGCGGATCATCAACACCACGTCGGTCTCCGGCATCTACGGGAACCCGGGGCAGACCAACTACGGCGCCGCCAAGGCCGGGATCGCCGCCTTCACCAACATCGCCGCGCTGGAGGTCGGCCGCTACGGGGTCACCGTCAACGCGGTCGCGCCGATCGCCCTGACCCGGATGACCGAGGGACTCGGTCCGGCACCCGAGACCGACGAGGAGCGAGAGGCCCGGGCGCCGCACTGGATCGCCCCGATCGTCACGTGGCTGGCCTCGGAGGAGTCGGCGAGCGTGACCGGCCGGGTGTTCGAGGCGTCCGGGCAGTTCCTCGCCGTCGCCGAGGGATGGCAACGGGGGCCGAGCACCGACCCCGTCGACGACCCGACCAAGCTCGGTGACGTCGTCGCCAAGCTGCTCGCCGACGCCCGCCCGAACTCCGGTGTCGACGGCCGGCCGGGAACGTGGCCGCAGAACCAGGCCGCACCGGAGCGGAGGAGGGACTGAGGTGCCACTGAACCCTGACGCCGTGGGGACCCGGAGCGAGCCCTTCGAGGCCAGCTGGACGAGCAAGGACGCGCTGCTCTACGCGGTCGGCATCGGTGCCGGCACCGACGAGCTGGCGTTCACCACCGAGAACACCGCCGGGGTGCCGCAGCAGGTCTTCCCGACGTTCCCGGTGGTCATCGGGGTCAGCGGCGGGTCCCGCCGGGAGGGCGTGTTCTCGAAGGTGGGCAGCTTCAACCCGGCGATGCTGGTCCACGGCCAGCAGTCGGTGACGCTGCACCGGCCGATCCCCGTCGACGGGACGGTGACGATCGTCAACCGCATCGCCGCGATGTACGACAAGGGCAAGGCGGGCGTCGTCGTCACCGAGGCCGAGGCCACGCACGACGGCGATCCCCTCTACACCACCTCCTCATCCGCGTTCATCCGCGGCGAGGGGGGCTGGGGCGGCGACCGCGGCCCCTCGGGTCCGCGCAACGTCCCGCCGGAGCGCCCGCCCGACCACGAGGTCACGTACCAGACGTCGCCCGACCAGGCCCTCGTGTACCGGCTGTCGGGTGACCGCAACCCGCTCCACTCGGACCCCGAGTTCGCCAAGATGGGCGGCTTCGACCGCCCGATCCTGCACGGGCTCTGCACCTACGGATTCACCGGCCGGGCCCTGCTCCACGCCCTCTGCGGCTCGGACCCGGCCCGGTTCGGCCACATCGAGGGCCGGTTCACGTCGCCCGTCTACCCGGGCGAGGAGCTCACGGTACGGGCGTGGGAGACGGGCGACGGCGAGGCCGTCTTCACGACCTCGGTCGGCGACCGCGCGGTCATCGACCAGGGACTCCTGCGCTACGGCTGACGCGATGAGAGATGAGCGCCTTGAGCGCGCTCACCGCTCACCGCACAGGGCGGCGACGTGGTTGACGGCGTCGGCGACCGGGACGTCGGTGCGCTCACCCGTGCGGCGGTCGCGGACCTCGACGACCCCGTCGGCGAGGCCGCGTCCGACGACGACGATGGTGGGGACGCCGAGCAGCTCGGCGTCCTTGAACTTCACGCCCGGCGAGACCGAGTCCCGGTCGTCGAGGAGGACCCGAACCCCACGCGACTCGGCCCCGGCGGCGAGCTTCTCCGCCGTCGCCCACTCCTCGCCGCCGGGCTTGGCGGCGATCACGAGATGGACGTCCGCCGGCGCGACCTGGCGCGGCCAGCACAACCCGAGCTCGTCGTGGGTCACCTCGGCGATCGCCGCCACCGCCCGGGTCACGCCGATCCCGTAGGACCCCATCGTCACGGTCACCGGCTTGCCGTCCGGCCCGAGCACCTCCAGGCCCAGCGCTTCGGCGTACCGCCGGCCGAGCTGGAAGATGTGTCCCATCTCCACCCCCCTGGCGAGCTCCAGCGGTGACCCGCACGCCGGGCAGACGTCGCCCGCCCGGACCTCGGCGACGTCGAGCACCCCGTCGGGCGTGAAGTCCCGCCCGGCGACGAGATCGAGGACGTGCCGGCCCGGCGCGTCGGCCCCGGTGACCCAACGCGTGCCGGTGACGACCCGCGGGTCGGCCACGAACCGGATCCCGCTGGCCGAGCCCTCGCCGAGCACGCCGGGGCCGATGTAGCCCTTGACGAGCTCGGGCCGGGCGGCGAAGTCGGCGTCGGTGAACGGTTCCACCTCGGCCGGCCCCACCTGGGCCTCGAGCCGCTTGAGGTCGACGTCGCGCTCGCCCGGCACGGCGATGGCGAGCGGCTCGCGGGCGCCATCGGGGTGGCGGAGCATCACGATGACGTTCTTCAACATGTCCGCGGCCGTCCAGTCCCGGTCGCCGCGCCGCAGGTCGTCCCGGGCGTTCAGGTGATCGACCAAGGTCTGGATCGTCGGCGTGTCGGGCGTGTCCTCCACGTGGGCGGCCGGGACCCCGTCGAACGGGACGGCAGGAGGCGCCGGCGAGCGCACCGCCTCCACGTTGGCGGCGAAGTCGCACGCCGAGCAGCGCACGTAGGTGTCCTCGCCGACGTCGATCGGGGCGAGGAACTCCTCGCTGGCCGACCCGCCCATCGCCCCGGACATCGCCGACACGATCACGTAGTCGAGGCCCAGGCGGTCGAACGTGGCGATGTAGGCGTCGCGGTGGCGCTGGTAGGAGCGCTCGAGCCCGGCGTCGTCGAGGTCGAAGCTGTAGGAGTCCTTCATCACGAACTCCCGCCCCCGCAGCAACCCGGCTCGCGGCCGGGGCTCGTCCCGGTACTTCGTCTGGATCTGGTAGATCACCAGCGGGAGGTCCTTGTACGACGAGTACAACTCCTTCACCAGCAGGGTGAACATCTCCTCGTGGGTCGGGGCGATCAGGTAGTCGTTCCCGCGGCGGTCCTTGAGTCGGAACAGGAGGTCGCCGTACTCCGTCCACCGCCCGCTGGCCTCGTACGGTTCGCGGGGGAGAAGGGCCGGGAAGTGGACCTCCTGGAACCCGGCCCGGTCCATCTCCTCGCGGACGATCCGCTCGACGTTGCGGTACACGATCCACCCGAGCGGGAGCCACGTGAACCCTCCCGGCGCGGCCCGCCGGATGTAGCCCGCGCGCACGAGCAGACGGTGGCTGGGAACCTCGGCGTCGGCCGGGTCGTCACGCAACGTACGCAGGAACAACGTCGACATCCGAAGCACGGCGGGAGGATACCGGTCAGCCCCGAGACGGGGCCCCGGCCCGCTATGCTGAATGGCCGTTCTGTTGGTTCCGGTGCCGGACGGGCGCAACCGAGAGGCGTGGGGTTCGCCCCACGCCTCGTTTCATGGAAGGAGGTCGATGTGGTCAACGAGAACGGGGCCGAGAGCCCTGTGCTCGCGCGCGTTCGCCAGCTCGTCGAGCCGATCGCCTCTGACCTCGGTCTCGACGTGTACGACGTCGAGCAGCGGGGCGGGGTCCTGCGCGTCGCGCTCGACACCCCTGCGCACAGCGACGCCGGCATCACGCTCGACACGCTCGCACTGGCCAGCCGGCTGGTCTCCCGCGAGCTCGACCACCACGACCCGGTGCCCGGGCGCTACACGCTCGAGGTCACCAGTCCCGGCGTCGAGCGGCCGCTGCGCACGCCGGAGCACTTCCGTCGGGAGGTCGGCAAGGTCGTCGCCATCCGTCTTTCCGACGTGGGCCACGACGACCGCCGGTTCACCGGCACGCTGGTCGCGGCCGATGACCGCGCCGCCACGATCCGCGTCGACGGCCCCGACGGCCCGGTCGAGCGGACGGTCCCATATCTGCAGATCGATCGGGCCCGCACGATGTTCGAATGGGGGCCGGCGGCGAAGTCGAAGCGCAAGAAGGAGAAGTCGTGAGCAACCTGGACATGAGCGAAGCGATCCGCCTGCTCGCCCAGGAGAAGGGTCTCTCGGAGGATTCGCTGCTGCACGTGCTCGTCGACGCCCTCGCCTCGGCCTACAAGCGCCGCCCCGGCGCGGCCGACGAGGTCGTGGTCGAGGTCGACCCGCAGACGATGGAGTTCACGTTCACCGCGTACGACCTCGACGAGGACGGCAACTGGGTCAACGAGCGCGACGACACGCCCAAGCGCGACGAGCTCGGCCGGATCGCCGCCCAGACGTTCCGCCAGGTCATGAGCCAGCGGATCCGCGAGGTCGAGCGGGACCGCAAGTTCGAGGAGTACGCCAACCGCGAGGGCGACATCGTCACCGGGATCATCCAGCAGACCGACACCCGCTACACGCTGCTCGACCTCGGCCGGGTGGAGGCCCTGCTGCCGCAGGCCGAGCAGGTGCCGTTCGAGCGGCCGCAGCCCGGAGACCGTTGCAAGGCGTACATCGTCGAGGTGCGGCGTACCGCCAAGGGGCCGCAGATCGTCGTCAGCCGCACCCACCCCGGCCTGATCAAGCGGCTCTTCGAGCTGGAGGTGCCGGAGATCGCCGACGGCATCGTCGAGATCAAGGCGTGCGCGCGCGAGCCGGGTCACCGCACGAAGATCGCCGTCTGGTCGAACGACCACAACGTCGACCCCGTCGGCGCGTGCGTCGGCGCGCGGGGTGGGCGCGTGCGGATGGTGGTCAACGAGCTCCGCGGCGAGAAGATCGACATCGTCCCGTTCAGCGACGACCTCGCCGACTTCGTCGCCAAGGCGCTCTCCCCGGCGAAGGTGTCGCAGGTGCTGATCAGCGACGACGCCACCCAGGCCGACGTGATCGTGCCCGATCACCAGCTCAGCCTGGCGATCGGCCGGGAGGGGCAGAACGCCCGCCTGGCCGCCCGGCTCACCGGCGTGCGGATCGACATCCGATCGGAGACCCAGCTCGCCGAGGGCGTGCCGGCTCGCCGCGAGGAGGAGGAAGAAGCGGTCGAGTACGCCGAGGGGCAGTGGGTCACCAACGCCGAGACCGGCTCGCTGGAGTGGCACGCCGCCGACGGCACGGTGATCAGCGAGGCCGAGTGGAACGCCCAGCAGGCGGCCGACGAGGGTGCGGCCGAAGATGTTGCTGCGGCCGAGGCGGCACCGGCGGAGGAAGCGCCGGCGGAGGAAGCGCCGGCGGAGGAAGCACCCACGGAGGAAGCACCCACGGAGGAGGCACCCACGGAGGAGGCAACCGCGGAGGAGGCACCGGCGGCCGGCGCCCCGGAGGCACCGATCGAGAGCGATGCCACGTGACGCGGAGCCGGTTCGCACGTGCGTGGGCTGCCGGCAGCGGCGTCCGCAGCGGGAGCTCGTCCGGTGCGTGCTCACGCCCGACGGCCACCCGGCGGTCAGTCGCACCGCGGCGGGGCGGGGCGCGTGGCTGTGCAAACCAAGCGCCGACTGCTTCCAGTTGGCGGTGCGCCGGCGGGCGTTCGAGCGGGCGTGGCGGCGTCCGGTCAGCCCCGCCGTCCTGGAAGAGTTGGCCCACCTGGTGAGCCATCGCTGAACGAGAAAGGTTGAATGACGGTCGTGGCGAAGAACATGCGAGTTCACGAGCTGGCCAAGGAGCTCGGGATGACCAACGCGGAGGTGATGGATCTCTGCGGCGTCCTCGGCGTGCCCGTGAAAAGCCATTCTTCGTCGTTGAACGAGGCCTACGCCGACATGGTGCGCCGGCGAGCCCACCGTGACGGGTTGACCCGCGACGAACAGCCGGAAGAGCCGAAGCCGGAGAAGAAGACGGCGGCGAAGAAGACGGCCGCGGCGAAGAAGGCGCCGGCGAAGAAGGCGGCCGAGGTCGCTGCTCCGGCCGCCGAGGTCGCCGCTCCAGAGGTCGCTGAGCCCGCACCGGCTGAGCCCGCCGCGCCGGTCGAGTCCCCGCCGGTCGAGCAGCCGGCGGCGGAGGCCGCCCCGGCCGAAGTCGAGGCACCACGTCCGGCGGCGGAGGCTGCGCCGGCCGAGACCCGTCCGGCCCCCGCACCGGCCCCCGAGC
>JBKOUV010000022.1:0-3641 GCA_046723555.1 Actinomycetota bacterium
GACGCTCAACCAGCTCATCGACTTCGCCGGTGACCAGGAAGGCGTGTCGGTCACCAGCCCGTTCGACGCGCCCCAACAGATCAGTGACGACGGGACGATCGCGTTCGCCCAGCTCGACATCAGCGATCGCGGCTTCCAGGAGCTCACCGATCTGGGCACCGAGATCCAGGACTTCGGCGACTCGCTGCCCGCCGTCCAGGGGATGCAGATCGAGTACGGCGGCGACCCGTTCAGTGAGTTCGAGCTGCCCGAATCGGAGATCTACGGCGTCATCGCCGCGGTCGTCATCCTGATCCTCGCCTTCGGATCGGTGCTGGCGATGGGCCTGCCGATCGGAACGGCGCTGTTCGGCCTCGGCATCGCGACCGCCTTGGTGACACTCCTCAGCCATCTCATCGACATTCCCGACTTCACCACGTCGATGGTGGCGATGATCGGTCTCGGCGTCGGCATCGACTACGCCCTGTTCATCGTCACCCGCTACCGCGAGGGGCTGAAGCTCGGACTGAGCGTCGAGGACTCCGTCGTCGAGGCGATGGACACCAGCGGGCGGGCCGTCCTGTTCGCCGGGACGACCGTGATCATCTCGCTGATGGGTCTGTTCCTGATGGGCCTGGCCTTCGTCCAGGGCATGGCGATCGCCTCGTCCCTCGGCGTGCTGATGATGATGCTCGCGTCGCTGACCCTGCTGCCGGCGCTGCTGGGGTGGATCGGCAAGCGCATCGACCACACCACCCGGGCGGCCCTCATCGCCGTCGCCCTCGCCGTCGCCGGGGCGTTCTTCGGCGTCGTCACCAAGCAGGCGGGGATCTTCGTCTTCGGCATGCTCGCCGCGGTCGCCCTGTTCGGGGCGAGTTTCTTCGTTCGCTCCCTGCGCAAGGAGATCCCACACCGTCATGAGCCGGTGAAAGAACAACGGTTCTGGTACCGGTGGAGCCGCTTCATCCAGCATCGCCCGTGGCCGAGCCTGCTCGGCGCGGCGTCGCTGCTGATCGTGCTCGCCCTGCCCCTGTTCGCGATTCGGCTCGGCTTCGGCGACTACGGCAACTACTCCACGGACCAGACCGTGCGCCGGGCGTACGACCTGCTCGCCGAAGGCTTCGGACCGGGCAGCAACGGCCCCCTGCTGGTCACGGTCGACGGCGACGCGGCGGCGGACCAGGCCACCCTCGACCAGTTCGCCGGCACGATCGCCCAGACCGACGACGTCGCCGGGGCCTTCCCGCAACAGATCAATCCCGGCCTGGCGCTCGTCATCGTCTACCCCCAGAGCGCGCCGCAGGACTCCGGGACCACGACGCTCGTCAACACGCTGCGCGACGACGTGATCCCGCAGACCGGCCTCGACGCCAAGGTGGGTGGGCAGACGGCGGCGTCCACCGACTTCGCCTCCTACATGGGCGACCGGATGCCACTGTTGATCGGCGTCGTCCTGCTCCTCAGTTTCCTGCTCCTGATGGTGGTCTTCCGCAGCGTGTTGGTGCCGTTGAAGGCCGTCGTGATGAACCTGCTCTCGATCGGGGCGGCGTACGGGATCCTCGTCGCGATCTTCCAGTGGGGCTGGGGACTGGGGGTGCTCGGCGTCGACCGGGCCGGCCCGATCGAGGCGTGGGTCCCGATGTTCCTGTTCGCGATCGTGTTCGGTCTGTCGATGGACTATGAGGTGTTCCTGCTCTCGCGGATCCGCGAGGAGTACGACCGGACGAAGAACAACGCCGTCGCCGTCGCCGACGGGCTGGCGTCCACGGCCCGCGTGATCACCGCGGCCGCGCTGATCATGTTCTGTGTGTTCGGCGCCTTCGCCCTCGGCGACGACCGTCAGCTCAAGCTGTTCGGCTTGGGACTCGGCATCGCGGTGCTGCTCGACGCCACGATCGTGCGCATGGTGCTGGTGCCGGCAACGATGGAACTGCTCGGCGACCGCAACTGGTGGCTGCCCAAGTGGCTCGACCGGATCCTGCCCACGATCAAGGTCGAGGGCGAGCATCACATCGCTCCGGTTCCGGCGCATGAGCTGGAGGAAGCGCGCGAAGGCGAGCTCGTCAAGTGAGCTGAGGGAGGGATTTGTCCCCGGACTCGCCATGATGCCTTGACACGGGAGCCCCGAATCCCGTAGCGAAAGAGGCCCATGGCGAAACCCCTCGTCGTCGTCGAGTCCCCGGCGAAGGCAAAGACGATCTCGAAGTTCCTCGGCAGCAACTTCGACGTGCGCGCCTCGATCGGTCACATCGCCGACCTGCCGTCGAAAGGCCTGGCCGTCGACGTCGACAACGGGTTCAAGCCGACCTACGAGCTGACCGACCGGGGCAAGCAGGTCGTCAAGGACCTGCGCGCCGCCCTCAAGCAGGCCAGCGAGCTCTACCTCGCCACCGACGAGGACCGGGAGGGCGAAGCGATCAGCTGGCACCTCGTCGAGCAGCTCAAGCCGAAGGTGCCGGTGAAGCGGATGGTGTTCCACGAGATCACCCAGGCCGCGATCGACGCCGCCGTCGACAACCCGCGCGGGATCGACTACGGGCTCGTCGATGCCGCCGAGACCCGGCGCATCCTCGACCGCCTCTACGGCTACGAGGTGTCGCCGGTGCTGTGGCGACGGGTCAACCGTGGGCTGTCCGCCGGACGGGTGCAGAGCCCGTCGATCCGGCTGATCGTCGACCGCGAGCGGGAGCGCATCGCCTTCGTGTCCGCCGGCTACTGGGACATCGAGCTGACGACGGCGACGGCTCCGTCGTTCAAGGCGACGTTGGTCGCCGTTGACGGCACCCGGGTCGCATCCGGCAAGGATTTCGACTCCTCCGGCCGGGCGGCCGACGCGGTGGTCGTCCTCGACGAGCACCGCGCCCACACCCTCGCCGACGGTCTCGCCGCGGCTGACTTCGCGGTGCGATCCGTCGAGGAGAAGCCGTACAAGTCGTCGCCGCGCCCGCCGTTCATGACAAGCACCCTCCAACAGGAGGGCGGGCGGAAGCTGCGCCTGTCGTCCTCGCAGGTGATGCGCCTCGCCCAGGGTCTGTACGACCGTGGCTTCATCACCTACATGCGCACCGACAACGTGGCGTTGTCGGACGAAGCGCTGGCGGCGGTCCGGTCGACCGTCGCCGCCGAGTACGGCGACCGCTTCCTGTCGCCGTCCCCGCGCCGGTACACGTCGAAGGTGAAGAACGCCCAGGAGGCGCACGAGGCGATCCGGCCGGCCACGCCGCTGCGATCGCCGAGCCGGGTGCAGGGCGAGCTCAACTCGCAGGAGCTGGCGCTGTACCGGATGGTGTGGCAGCGCACCCTCGCCTCGCAGATGGCCGACGCCACCGGGACCACGGTGAGCGTCCGGCTCGGCGCCGTCGCCACCGACGGAACCGGCGCCGAGTTCGCCGCCGCCGGCACGACGATCGAGTTCCTCGGGTACCGCCAGGTTTACGTCGAGTCCCGCGACGAGGGCGACGCCGAGGCCGACCGTGAGGGGATCCTGCCGCCGCTGTCCGTCGGCGACGCAGTGCCCGTCGACGACCTCGAGCCCCAGGGCCACGCCACGACGCCTCCCCCGCGGTACACCGAGGCGTCGCTCGTCCGACGCCTCGAGGAGCTCGGCATCGGACGGCCGTCGACGTGGGCGTCGATCATCCAGACGATCCAGGACCGTGGAT
>JBKOUV010000011.1:0-11375 GCA_046723555.1 Actinomycetota bacterium
CTCGACCTGGCGACGCTCATCACCCTCGACCCGTTCGAGCGCACCCGGCCGCTGTGGCAGTTCACCGTGATCGAGGGGCTGAGCCGGGGTCGCGCGGCGCTCGTGCAGAAGTTGCATCACACGATCACCGACGGTGAGGGCGGCGTGCAGATGGCCCTGCAGTACCTCGACTTCGCTCGCGACGCGCCGGATCCCGAGCCCGCCACCGCCGAGCCCGTCGCCGAGGTCGCGAAGGTCGCTCCGCCGCCCCCACCGACGACGGCGGAGGCGCTGCGGGACCTGATCGTCGGCGGGTTCCGCTTCCCCGTGAGCGTTGTCCGGCAGGTGAAGGAGCTGCTCGCCGATCCGGCGTCGATCCCGACCGCGGGGACGGCGGCCGTCGACACCATCCGCGCCATCGTGACCCAGCTCTCCGACGTCGAGCAGGCGCGGTCCCCCCTCTGGCGGGAACGCTCGCTCCGCCGCCGGGCCGAGGTCGCCCGGGCGTCGTTCGCCGACACCAAGGAGGCGGCCAAGCGCCTCGGCGGTTCCCTCAACACGGCCTTCATCACCGCCGCCGCCGAGGCTGCGTCGCGCTACCACCTCGAGCTCGGCGAACCGGTCGAGCACCTGCGCGCCTCGATGGCGGTCAGCACCCGGACCGAGACGTCCGGCGCCAACGCCTTCTCGCTCGCCCGGATGCTGGTCCCGACCGGCGAGATGCCCATTGCCGAGCGGTTTGCCGCGATCAACGAGATCGCCACCGCCGCCCGCAAGCAGGGGACGTCGGCGTCGCTGGAGGTCCTGGCCACCATCGCCGCCGCCCTGCCGACCACGCTGATCACCCGGCTGGCCCGGCAGCAGACCCAGACCGTCGACTTCGCCACGTCCAACGTCCACGGCTCGCCGGTACCGGTGTTCATCGGTGGGGCGCAACTGCTCGAGAACTACCCGATCGGCCCGCTGCTCGGCGTGGCGTTCAACGTCACGATGCTGTCGTACGACGGCAGCCTCGACATGGGGATCAACGTCGACACGGCCGCGGTGGCCGAGCCCGACCGCCTCGGCAGGCTCCTCGAGCGGGCGTTCACCGACCTCCACGACGCCTGACCGGTCGCCCCCTCATCTGTGTCACCGCAAGCGCGTTCGACGACGGATGCGGTGACACAGAGCCTGGGAGACGGATCGGTAGACCG
Organism: Actinomycetota bacterium; assembly: GCA_046723555.1. Classification (GTDB taxonomy): domain Bacteria; phylum Actinomycetota; class Acidimicrobiia; order Acidimicrobiales; family Ilumatobacteraceae; genus JALZMG01. The sequence goes on from JBKOUV010000011.1 coordinate 1,176, forward strand.
GCTGGACTTACGATCGGGTCGATGGAACTCGCCGGACGTCACGTGGTCGTCACCGGCGCGGCCCGGGGAATCGGGGCCGCGCTCGCTCGCCGCTTCCATGCCGACGGCGCCAACATCGTCGTCGCCGACCTCGACGGCGTCGCCAACGTCGCCGACGAACTGCCGAACGCGGTCGGGATCATCGCCGACATCTCTACCGAGGCCGGCAACGCCGCCCTCATCGAGCACGCCGAGTCGGTCTACGGACCGATCGACCTGTTCTTCGCCAACGCCGGCGTGGGCGTCGGCACCGATCTCGACACATCAGAGGAGGTGTGGCGGCACGCCTTCGACGTCAACGTCAACGCCCACCGCTGGGCCGCCAAGCACCTCCTGCCGGGATGGCTGGCCCGCGGCGAGGGGTACTTCTGCTCGACCGCCTCGGCGGCGGGGGTCCTGATACAGATCGGGTCGGCGCCCTACACGCTCACCAAGCGGGCCGCGGTCGCCTTCGCCGAGTGGCTGTCGGTCACCTACGGCCGCCGGGGGCTGCGGGTGAGCTGCCTGTGCCCGCAGGGCGTCAACACCGACATGCTGCGCGGCGCCGACGTGGCGACCCGTCTCGGCGGCGGAGCGAACGTGGTGCGCCTGGCGGGAGACGTCCTCGAGCCCGAGCAGGTCGCCGACGTGGTGGCGGCGGCGATCGCCGACGAGGTGTTCCTCATCCTCCCCCACCCCGAGGTCCACGACTACATGGTCCTCAAGGCGGACAACCCGGAGCGCTGGCTGGCCGGCATGCGCAAGCTGCAGGCGCGCGTTCTCGACGAATGACCGATGACCAGCTGACGAGCAGGAGTCCCCGCGGGTACGTTCAGGTCCCGTGACTGCAACGGAAGCCAGCTCCTCCAGCTCCCCTCACACCGAGATCGCCGCCCGGCTGCTCGACGGTCGAACCTGGGCGGGAGGTCCGGCGGTGTCGCCGGACGGGCAGACCATCGCCTTCGTCGTCTCGACGATCGATCTCGACGAGAACACGACGATCAGCAGGATCTGGCTCGCCGGCCCAGCGGGCGAACCGGCGCCGGTGACGAACGGTCCGCACGACTCCAATCCGGCGTGGTCGCCCGACGGCCGGTGGCTCGCGTTCTCCTCCCGTCGCGGCGACAAGGAGCACCAGTCCACGCTCCATGTCCTGCCGGTGGACGGTCCCGGGGAGGTCCGCACCATCGCGACGATGCCCGACGGAATCAGCGACCTCAGGTGGTCACCGGACGGCAAGTGGCTCGGCTACACCAGCCGCACCCGCGACCCACGGTACGACGCCAAGGACGAGCGGTGGCAGGCCCCGCGCAAGATCGAGACGTTCTTCACTCGTCTCGACGACGTGGGGTGGATCTGCGACCGGCCGATGCACGTGTACGTCGCCGCCGCCGACGGCACGAGCCCGCCGCGCAACCTCACCCCGGGCCCGTTCCAGCACAGCGGCGTGGCCTGGCTCGGTGATTCGAGCGGCATCGTCACGTCGGCCGGCCGGCACGACACGTGGGACCGCGACCTCTGCGAGGACCTCTACCTCGTCCCCCTCGACGGCGACATCGTGTCGTTGACCAAGCAGACCGGCATGTACGGCAACCCGTCCGTCTCGCCTGACGGCGCCCGCGTCGCGTTCCTCGGGGTCGACGACCCGAACACCTATCCGCAGAACGTCAAGGTCGGGGTGATCGACGTGACCGGTGGTCAGCACCGCTGGGTCTCCACCGACGTCGACCGCAACTTCGCCCCGTTCCCGGGCCAGCGAGCGCCGATCTGGCTCGACGACGGCACTCTGCTCACCAGCGCCGAGGACCGCGGCGAATCGCATCTCTACCGCATCACCATCGACGGCTCGGCGCCTCCGGAGCAGCTGACCAGGGGCCCGCACACGATCCAGTCGTTCGACGCCCGCGGTGGGCGGGTGGCGATGGCCCAGGCAGCGGTCGACCATCCCGCCGAGCTGGTCACGCTGGACGGACCCGTCACCAACATCACCCGCCGCTTCCTCGGGTGGGAGAAGTTCATCGTCCCGACCGCCGACGGCACCGAAGAGATCGACGCCTGGATCATGCGCCCGGAGGGCTTCGAAGCCCGCCGCCGGTACCCGGTGCTGCTGAACGTCCACGGCGGACCGTTCACCCAGTACGGGGAGGCCTTCTTCGACGAGGCCCAGATGCAGGCGGCGGCCGGGTTCGTCGTGCTGATGTGCAACCCGCGGGGCGGGAGCGGCCGCGACACCGCATGGGGCCAATCGATCCTCGGCCCGAAGCACCCCGTCGCGCCCGGCTCCGGCTGGGGCACGGTCGACGTCGACGACATCCTCACCGTCCTCGACGCCGCGCTCGAGCGGTACCGGTTCCTCGATCCCGACCGGGTCGGCATGCTCGGCGGCAGCTACGGCGGCTACATGGCCACATGGCTGGCCGGAACGCACGGTGACCGGTTCCGCGCCATCTGCAGCGAGCGGGCGGTCAACAACATGTTGTCGGAGGAGTGGTCGAGCGACATCGGCACCGCCTTCCGGACCGAGCACGGCCCCAGCCACCTCGAGGATCCGGAAGAGTACGCCCGGATGTCGCCGATTCGCTGGGTCCGCGACATCGAGATCCCGATGCTGATCCTCCACTCGGAGAACGATCTGCGCTGCCCGATCGTGCAAGCCGAGGAGCTGTTCGTGGCCATGCGGCTGCTCGGCAAGGACGTCACGTTCTACCGGTTCCCCGGTGAGGGGCACGAGCTGTCCCGCTCCGGATCCCCGATCCACCGGCGGATGCGCGCCGAGATCATTCTCGACTGGTTCACCGATCGGCTGGCGCCCCGGCGCAAGCCGCGGTCCGGAGCTACGGCGACAACTCGGCGATCCACTCGTCGATGAGCCGGCGGGCGATCGAGATAGGCGGCGGGATCATCGGCAGCTCGTCACGCCGGAACCATCCGGCGTCGGCGATCTCGTCGTCATCCACCGTCAGCTCGCCGGCGCAGTAGCGGGCGCGAAACCCGATCATCAGGCTATGCGGGAACGGCCACGGCTGGCTCCCTCGGTAGCGCACGTCGGTGACAGAGATGCCGACCTCCTCGCCGACCTCGCGCGCGACGGCTCCTTCCAGTGACTCGCCCGGCTCGACGAAGCCGGCGAGGCACGAGTACATCGGTGCCGTCCAGCGCACGCCCCGGGCGAGCAGCGACTCCTCATCCGGACCGGGCTCGCCGCGGGTGACGAGCGTGATCATCGCCGGCGCCAGCCGGGGGAAGGCGGCGAGGCCACACGCCGGGCAGGTCATCGCCCGTTCGTGGTCCGCCAGTTCGGTCGGGGTGCCGCAGCGGCCGCAGTAGCGGTGGGTCCGCGTCCACTCGACCAGTTGCACGGCCCGCCCCGCCGCCAGCCAGGCATCCTCACCGGCCCGCCCGTGAAACGAGTACAGGTCGACGGCCGCGCCGTCGCTGGGATCGGTGCCGGCAGGCACGTCCACCGCGTACCAGCACGTGCCGTCGAGCACGCCGACGACGTGCACCGGCCAAGCATCGTCGGCTGCGGCGGGGGCGACCCACACCGACGTGTCGACCACGTGGACGAAGCTCGCGGCCGTCAGCCCGTCCGGGACACGGTGACGGGGTTCGAACCCGGGCATCTCCCCTTCGTACTATGCGCCGCCCGTCAGTTGGCGGTCGGCGCGGGGTTCGTCGACATCCGGTGACCCCGACCGACCCGCCACCACCAGGACGTGGTGACCGGGGCGACGGCCAGGACCGCGTCGCGCTCGTCCGACTCGAGCCGGCCGAGCAGGCTCGGCACGGTCCGGCGAGCCTGCCAGGTACCGAGCCAGCGCACGGTCGTCTCGGTCATCGCCCGGCGCTCCTCGGCGCTGAGGTGGGCGCGGGTGAGGACGGCGATGCGCTGATGCTCTGACACCTGGTGACGCACGAACGACGCCAGCTGGTCGGCCAGCACTGACGCTCGGCCGAGCCAGAGGTCGCGGTCGCCGAGCTCCATCGCCACGATGCCGATCGCGTCGCCGAGGTTGCCCACCAGCTCGTCGATGGCGGCGAGATCTTCGGCGATCGTCTCGCACCACTGCTCGTCCACGACGCCCCGACCGGTCGCGACCGGCACGAGGATGCTCGACACGGCATCGAGGTACGTGCGCAGCTGCTCCGACCACGAGCGGAACCACCGGTCGAGGGCCCGCTGGCCCCGCGGGTCGGCCGGATCGAGGAGCGGAAGGTTGGCGGCGAGCTCGACCGCGTCCATCGCCAGGGCGCGGCCGACCAGCTCGTCGACGGGGAGATCTCGGGGGCTCACGGTGCGAGCGTGGCCGCGCCCGCCTGAGAACCGCATGTGAGCCACATGAACCCCATTTCTGTCGTTTGGAATCGACCTCTTCGGTCCCGTTCCACCACCCATATCGAGTGCGGCCGGGCGCCGCCGATACACCCATCGCGTGAAGCTGACCGTGGTGTTGTGCATTGCCGTCGGAGCCTGCTCCCGAGCGCCGCCGCCGGCCGCTGGTGTAGCGGTTGTCACACGCGTCGTGGACGGCGACACGATCGACGTCACCATCGGCGGCCATGACGAGCGGGTGCGGCTGCTCGGGATCGACACGCCGGAGATCCACGTCGTCGACGGTCCGCCCGAGTGTTTCGGGCCGGAGGCCGCCGAGCACACGGCCTCGCTGCTGCCGCCCGGCACCGAGGTCCGCCTCGAACGTGACGTCGTCGGTCGCGACCACTACGGCCGGTTGCTCGCCCACGTCTACCGGCTCCCCGACGGGCTGCTCGTCAACGAGGAGGTCCTCCGCCACGGCTACGCCCGGCCGCTCACGATCGAGCCCAATCACGTGTTCGCCGCGCGCTACGTCGCCGCGACCGCCGCCGCCGAAGCCGACGGGCTCGGCCTCTGGAGCAGGTGCACCGGCCGATAGCTTCCAGGTGGTGGTCGTGGGCGAGCTCGTCGAGCGGCTGGGGCATCCGGCCGACGCCAAGTTGGTGATCATCTCGTGCGACGACCTCGGGTCGTGCCACGCCGCCAACGAAGGTGTCTACCGAGCGCTGCGTGACGGCGCGGCGACGTGCGCCTCGCTCATGGTGCCGGCGCCGTGGGCCCGTCACGCCGCCGAGCTGTACGAGCCGGGCGACGACATCGGGGTCCATCTGACGCTCAACGCGGAGCACCGGATCTACCGATGGGGCCCGATCACCCACGCGCCGTCGCTGCTCTCCGGCGAGGGCGGCTTCCCGCGCACGATCGACGACCTGTGGGAACACGCCGATCCCGACGAGGTGCGCCGCGAGCTGCGGGCCCAGATCGAACGGGCGCTGGCATGGGGCATCGACGTGACCCACCTCGCCCCACACCTCACCGCGATCACCCTGCGACCCGAGTTCTTCGACGTGTACCTCGACTTGGCGGTCGAGTTCGCCCTGCCGATCCGGCTGCCGTCCACGATCACCGCCGAACAGGCCGGCTTCCCATTCCGGAACCTCGCCGCCGCCGAAGGCGTCGTCTTCCCCGACCACTTCGACCACGACTGGCGGGCGGGCAGCCGCGACCGGGCGTACGCGACGATTCGCGATCTCACCCCGGGGGTCACCGAGATCCACGTCCAGCCGGCGGTCGACACCCCCGAAGTGCGGGCCCTCTCACCGGCGGCGACCGGGTGGATCGACGACCTCGCGCTGGTCGTCGACGACGCCAAGCTGCCGGCGTTGCTGGCGGAGGCCGGCGCGATCCTGATCGGCTACGCCGAACTCAGGGACGCGATGCGAGCTGGGTGAGCGCGGTGGCGGCGGCGCCCGAACGGATCAGGTCGAACAGCGCGCCGGTGGAGCCCGTCGACTTGAGCTTGCCCTGCATGTAGGCGACCGCCGGATCGAAGCCGTCGGCGAGGACGTCGGTCAGCGGCACCGTGATGACGAGGTCGGCGTCGTCCGGACCGTCGACGAGCTCGTCCTTCTTCCCGACGATGACTCGGTACTGGATCGTCGAAGCGCTCACGACGGGTCGCTGCTGACCGACTGGCGCACGCCGTCGAACAGGTCGTGCTCGGTCGCGCCGTCGGGGATCGGTCCGACCAGCGAGCGGGCGAGGATCCAGTCCTCCCACCGGTAGACCCTGGCGAGCTCGGCGTCGCCGAGGGCGAACCAGAACCCCTCTTCGGGGTCGACCTGGCTGGCGTGCGCCCGCAGCGCGGCCGAGCGGGCCCACTGGAATTCACTCACGTCGATGCGGGTCGTGATCCGGTGATCGTTGTCCGGGCGATCGAACCACTTGGCGTCGAACGGAGACTCGCCGGTGCGCTCGAGCAACGTCTGGTGGATCGCCCACATCCGGGCTCGCGACCACGTCGAGTAGTAGAGCTTCAGCGGCTGGAATGGCTGACCCGCCTCGGGGTACCAGTCGGGATCGCCGGCGCGCTCGAACGCGAGCACCGAGATGTCGTGGACCTTGAGGTGATCCGGATGCGGGTAGCCCTGCTGGTCGTCGCCGTAGGTGATGATCACCTGCGGGCGGGTCCGGCGGATCACCGCGACCAGGCGTCCGGCGGCCTCGTCGATGTCGGCCCGGTGGAACGAATCGGCGTGCTCGTTGGCCGGGGTGTCGGGCATCCCCGAGTCGCGGTAGCCCAGCATCACCACTTCGTCGAAGCCGATGACGCGCGCCGACTCGGCGAGCTCACCCGCCCGCAGCGAGGCCACCTTCGCCTTCTCCTCCTCGGGGGTGAGCCCGTGGAACGGCTGGCCGGGCTCGCGCAGCCGCGGGTTCTGCAGATCGCCCTCTTCCCCTCCGGTGCAGCAGACGAGGACGGTGTGGATGCCCTCGGCGTGGGCCCGGGCGAGCGTCGGAGCGCCCTTCGAGGCCTCGTCGTCGGGGTGGGCGTGAACGGTCAGCAGGGTCAGTCGTTCAGGCACCGGGTCAGGGTATCCGTGCCGTGAGCCGGAGAACCCGCTCCCCTACGCTGCGCCGACGTGACGTTTGACCGATCGAGGCTGGCCGGGTGGGTCGCCGTGGCCGCCCTGTTGGGGGCGCTGAGCGCATGCGACACCGACGATGGGCGCCAGCTGCGGCCGCCGACGAGCGAACAGCGGGCCGCACTGGCGACGACCACAACCGTCGGGGCGGTGGGGACGGCCGGAGCCGGTGCGGCGACCGCGGACCCGGCGTCCGCGGCGAGCCCGTTCTCGCTCACCGCCCCGTGGGCGGACGGCACCGCGATCGATCGGCGATACACGTGCGACGGGCAGGACGTGTCGCCGGCACTGAGCTGGACCGCGCCGCCGCCAGGCACGGTCGAGCTGGCGCTGCTCGTGACCGATGACGACGCCGCCGACTTCGTCCACTGGGCGGTCGCCGGGATCCCTCCCCAAGCAGGTGGCGTCGGCCAGGGCGCCACGATCGCCGGAGCGATCCAAGGCCAGACCAGCTTCGGCCAGACCGGCTGGGGCGGGCCGTGCCCGCCCCAGGGCCAGCACACGTACCGGTTCTCGTTGTACGCGCTGTCGCAACAGGCCGAGGTGTCGGACGGGTTCGCCGCCGCCGACCTCCAGGTCTACACGAACACCTCGTCCCTGGCCGTCGCCGAGGTGACCGGCACGTACCAGCGTCCGTAGCCCCCGATCCCACCCGAGGGTTTCGCGCCATCCGAGGGGTTCGCGCCGCGACGTCCCCGCGGCAAACCCTCGGATGTCAACGTCACGCGTTGAGGGCGAGCTCGTCGAGGGCGTCGGCGAACTTCTCGATCGCGGCGGCGCGGCGGGTGGGGACGTGCTCGACGGGTGGGTCGCTCGGCCGATACTGCTTGAGGACCTGGCGGGCGACGGTGACCTTGTGGACCTCGTCGGGGCCGTCGTAGATCCGGGCCGCCCGGGCGTGCCGGTACATCGCCTCCAGCGGCAGGTCCGACGTGTAACCGAGGCTGCCGTGGATCTGGATCGCCCGGTCGATCACGTTGTAGAGCACCTTGGCGCCCCAGAACTTGATCACGCCGATCTCGATGCGGGCGTCGCTGTAGTGCTTGCCGGCGGCGTGGAGCTCGTCCATCGTCCACGCCGCGTGCAGCGTGAGCAGCCGGGCGGCCTGACGCTCGGCGTAGCTCTCGGCGATCCAGTCCTGGATCATCTGCTTCTCGGCGAGGATCGACCCGTGCGTGTAGCGGGTGAGCGCCCGCTCGCACAGCATGTCGAACGCCCGCTTGGACTGCCCGAGCCAACGCATCGCGTGGTGGATCCGCCCGGGCCCGAGCCGCTTCTGGGCGAGGGCGAACCCCTGGCCGATCCCGTCCTCGCCACCCACGATGTTCTCGAAGGGCACCCGCACGTCCTGGTAGAGGATCTCGGCGTGGCCACCGGGCTCACCGGTGCGGTGGTCGGGGTCGCCCATCGTCGGCACGTCGCGCAGGATGTTGAGCCCCGGCGAGTCGGTGGGCACGAGGAACATCGAGAACGACTTGTACGGATGGGTGTCGGCGTCGCCGGTGCGGGCCATCACCACGAGGAAGTCGGCGATCGAGGCGTTCGACGAGAACCATTTGTGCCCGTTGATCACCCACTCGTCGCCGTCGCGGACCGCCGTCGTCTTCAGCAGCGTCGGGTCGGCGCCGGCGGTCGGCTCCGTCATCGAGAAGCACGAGCGGAGCTTGCCCTCGAGCAGCGGCTGCATCCAGCGCTCCTTCTGGTCCTCGGTGCCGCCGACGCTGATCAGCTCGGCGTTGCCCGAGTCGGGCGCCTGGTTGCCGAAGATGCTCGGCGCGTAGATGCACTGGCCGAGGATCTCGTGCATCAGGCCGAGCTTGACCTGGCCGAACCCCTGCCCGCCCATGTCGGGCGGCAGGTGGGCGGCCCAGAGGCCCTGCCGCTTGACCTCCTCCTTGAGCGGATCGGTGATCCGGGCGAACGCCCGGCGCCCCTCCGGGGAACGCCACTCGGGGGCGAGCGTCTCGAGAGGGATGATCTCGTCGCGGACGAACCCCTCCATCCAGTCCAGCTTCTGCTGGAACTCGGGATCGGTCGAGAAGTCCCATGCCATGGGCTCGACTGTACGACTGCGCGCTCACCTGCCTCTCACCCGAGCGCCGTAACCTGACCCGAACCATGGCGCTGCCCCAGCCACCGACTCCGACCACTTCGACCTGCTTCCGCCATCCCGGCCGCGAGGCCTGGCGGCGCTGCACCCGCTGCGGCCGCCCGGCGTGCAGCGAGTGCCTCGTCCAGGCGCAGGTCGGCAGCCACTGCGTCGAGTGCGCCAAGCACGCTCGGCCCGACGCGCGAACGCGGGCCCGCTACTGGACGGCCCGCCAGCCGACGCTCGTCACCTACTCGCTGATCGCGCTCAACCTCGCCGTCTTCGCGTGGGTGGCGTTCCAGGATCCCGACAGCCTCACGAGCGACCGTCTGACCCAAGGTCAAGCGGACCTCGTGCTGTTCAAGCCGCTGCTCGCCCAGGGCGAGTGGTACCGGCTGGTGACGGCGGGGTTCGTCCATTTCGGGATCATCCACATCGCGCTCAACATGTGGCTGCTGTTCCAGCTCGGCCAGCTGCTCGAGCCGGCGATCGGCCGCGTCCGGTTCGCCCTGCTCTACTTCGCCGCCCTGCTCGCCGGCTCGGCCGGCGCGCTGATCATGCAGCCCAACGAGTTCCACGGCGGGGCGTCCGGTGCGGTCTTCGGGTTGATGGGCGCGGCGTTCGTCGGTCTGCGCCACCGCGGGGTGAACCCGTTGTCGACCGGGCTGGGCACCGTCCTCGTGCTCAACCTGATCTTCACCTTCACGATCCCCGGCATCTCGATCGGCGGTCACATCGGCGGCATCATCGGCGGTGCCGTCGCCGGATGGGTCGTCCTCGCCCCCAACTACAAGCGGATCCCGCTGTGGGCGACGTATGTCGCCCCACTCGCGGTGATGGCGATCTCGGTGATCGTCTCGGTCGCCGTGGTCGGTTGACGCGCCGGGCTCAGGCGTACCGGCGCAGCACTCCAAGGGCGGCTGGGCCGTACGAGCCACCGAACAGGATCGCGTGGACGAGCAGCGGCGGCAGCTGATACCACTCGACCCGTTCGCGCCACCCGGAGGCGAGCGGGAACGCGCCGTCGTAGGCCTCGTACGTCGACGCGCCGAAGCCACCGAACAGCTGCATCATCGCCAGGTCGATTTCGCGGTGGCCCCAGTAGACGGCGGGATCGATGAGCCAGTTCGCGC
>JBKOUV010000281.1:0-13653 GCA_046723555.1 Actinomycetota bacterium
CTCCTGGTCAGCGGCCGGGGTCACCCGCAGGCTGTGCCGGGCCAGCTCGGCGGCGACGGCCGCGGCCCCGCGCCGCCCCGCCCGATCGGCCGCGGCCTCGAGCTCGCCCGCCACGGCCGAGTCGGGCTCACCCCAGGAGAGGGCGAGGTGGCGGGCCCGGGCGTCGAGGTCGCCGACGACACCGGCGAGCCGGGCGTGGAGCGCCTGGCGCTCAATCGGGTTGGTCCCGTCCAGCACGACCGACGCCAGGAGCGGATGGGCGAAGCGAACGACGCCGTCCTCACCGATGACGAGCAGCCGGTCGGCGACGGCCTCGTGGATCCGGCCCGCGGCGCCCGGCTCCACGCAGGCTCGGGCCAAGTCGGCGGTCAGGGCCGGGCCCAGCGCGGCGGCCGTCCGGAGCACCGAGAGCACGTCGTCCGGCGCGTCCCCCAGCCGGGCCGACAGCACGCCGCGCAGCGTGGGCGGGGTGGTGGTGCCGAGCGGGTCGGCGAGCACCTCGCTCGACCGGGCCAGCTCGGCGGCGTACATCGGGTTGCCCCCCGACAGCTCGTAGATCCGCTCGACCGCCGGCCGGGAGATCGTGCCTGCGACCGCCCGCACGAGCTGGCGCACGGCGTCGAACGGCAGCGGGCCGAGGACGATCTCCTCGACCCGATCCTCCGGGATGACCGTCTCCTCGAGCTTCTCGCCAGTGGCGCGCTCCGTCGCCAACACTGCGACCGGCTCACGGTCCAGCCGCCGCGCGGCATAACGCAGCGCCCGGGCCGAGATCTGGTCGAGCCACTGGATGTCGTCGATCGCCAGCACGACCGGGGTCTCCGCCGCCAGCCGCCGCAGCGTGCGCAGCACGGCGCGGCCTCGGTCGAACACGTCGGTGTCGAGGTCCAGCGTGCCGGCGGCGGGGTCGGCGCGCTCGAACAGGTCGATCAGGCCGGTCATCGGGCCGTACAGCTCCTCCTCCGCCGGGCGGGTGGTGAGGACCCGGTGACCTGCGTCGCGGTGGTGCTCGACGGCCGCCCGCCAGACGGCGGTCTTGCCGATCCCCGCGTCGCCCCGGATGACGACGAAGCGCGCGCCGCTGTCGAGCGAACCGACCAATTGCTTCAGCTGGTCGACCTCGCGGTCGCGGCCCCAGAGCGGGGACTCGACCGCGGGAGCGGGCGCGGTCACGTGCTGACGGTACCCGAGGGTGCTTGGACGGACCCGGGCGATTCGAGCAGCCGGCGGGAAAGCTCGGTGCGCGAGCGGACGTCGAGCTTCCGGTAGATGCGGGTGAGATGAGCTTCGACCGTCGCCACGCTCACGTACAGCTCGGCGGCGATCTCCCGATTGCGGCGACCCGCCGACACGAGCGCGGCGATGCGCGCCTCCTCCTCGGTCAGCGCACCGCTGGCCCGGCCGGGAGCGACCCGTTCGAGATCCGATGCGGCTTGGGCGACCCACGGGGCGGCGCCTAGCGCTTCGAGTCGTTCGCGCGCGCCGGCCAGCACGTCGGCCGCGGGAGCGCGCCGCCCGACGCGGAGCAGCGCTCGACCGTGCCACAGGGCGGCCCGGGCCGCGTCGAGCTGGTAACCGAGTCGGTCGAACGCGGCGACCGCCTCGGCCAAGGACTCCGTGGCGCGCCGGTCCCCGGCGGCCATCGCCGCCAGGCTGCGCCCGCGGAGGGCGGTCGCGTCGACCCACGGCAGGTGGAGCGCCGCCGCCTGCGAGTCGAGCTCGGCGGCCAGCTCGGACGCCAGGTCCGCGGCCCCGTCGAGGACCGCAGCCTCGATCGCGTCGGGGAGGATTGGCACCACACCGGGGTGGGCGAACCCGAGCCGGCGGGCGAGCGCCACCCCCTCCAAGAGCTCGGCCAGGGCGCCGGGCCCGTCGGCGCGGGTGAGCGCGTGCACGCCGGCGACGTGGTGCGCCATCAGCACTCGGGTGTGCTCACCGTGGGCGAGCCCCCACGTCCGCATCGCCTCGACGGAACGGCGCACGCGCTCCTCGTCCGACCCGAGGTGAGCGTGGACGAGCCCGTCCGGGTACCTGAGCCACATCGCGATCGACGCGTTGCCGGAGTCGAGGGCCGACTCGAGACCGTCCCCCGAGCGCTCGGCCGCGGCGGCGAGCCGACCGGCCGCGAGCTCGACGAGTGCCATGTCGACGGCCCGGAACGGACGCTGGAACTCGAGGCCCGATCGGGCGGTCATCGCCTCCAACCCGGCGAATGCCTCGCGCGCCTGGTCGAGGTCACCGGCCCACACGCACTGGCGCCCGCGTTCGACATCGGGCCAGCGACCCAGCCGCGGACTCTGCACCTGGCGGCCGAGCTCGAGGGCCCGGTCGAACAGGTCGGGCTGCGGGTCGCCGGCGAGCACGGCGATCGTGGCCAGTGTCGCCGACGCGAGCATCTCCAACTCCACGTCGCCGTGACGACGGGCGATGGCGAGCGCTTCGTCCTCGAGCCGGCGGGCCCGATCCAACTCGCCGCGGTACATGTACGTCATGTAGGCGAGCAGGTCGAGGATGCGGCCGCGGACGAGCTCGTCGGCCGCGGCCTCCTCCTCGGCCTGGGCGAGGACCTCCTCGGCGCGGCCGAAGTCGATCCCGACCCGCAGGGCGAGGGCGGTGAACCGGTCGGGGCCGGGTGGAAGGCCGGCAACGATCGCATCGACCATCGCGATCGCCCGCCCGGTCTCCCCGGCAGCCGCCCGGTGGAGGATCTCGGCGACGGCCCGACGGGCGAGCGCGGCCCGGTCGTCGAGCGCGGTCAGGCGGAGACTGTGGGCGGCGAACTCGGCGGCCATTCCCGGCGCACCCCGCCGCCCCGCCCGGTCGGCCGCGTCCACGAGCTCTTGGGCTCGGGCCGGGTCGCGCTCGATCGTCGCCAGGGCGAGATGGCGAGCCCGATCGTCGGGATCGCGGACCACGTCGGCCAGGCGGGCATGCAGGGCCCGGCGGGCCGCCGTGTCCATGTCGCCGAGGGCGACCGACGACAGCAGCGGGTGGGAGCAACGCACGAGCAACGAGTCGTCGAGCGTGAGCAGGCCCCGGTCGATGGCGCCGGCGAGCTGATCACGGGCGTCACCCCCGCAGGCCGCTTCCAACGACTCCGGCGTCGCCGGGCCCAACGCCGCCGCCGTCTGCACGACGAGGCGGACGGCCGGCGGGGCGCCGGCGAGACGTTCCGACAGTGCGGTGTCGAGCGTCTGGCCGGGGGAGACGCCGAGCCGGTCCCGATTGAGGTCCGACGACCGGGCGAGCTCGAGCGCGTACATCGGATTGCCCGCGGACAGGTCGTGGACGAGCTCCAGGGCCGGGCGGGAGATCGTCGTCATCACCGGCGTCAACACCTGCCGGATCGCCTCGATCGGGAGTGCCCCGAGGGTGATCACCTCGGTGCGTTCGGGTGGCATCATCGGCATCGCGTCGTCGTCGCCGGCGCCGGTGCGCTCCGTCGCCAGCAGCAGCACCGGCAGGTCCTCGAGCCGGCGCAGCGCGTACCGCAGGGCGCGCCGTGAGATCGGATCGAGCCACTGGAGGTCGTCGATGGCCAGGACGACGGTGCGGTCGTCGGCGAGCCGGCGCAGGGCCTCGAGCACGGCGCGGCCGCGGTCGAAGAGGTCGGTGTCCGGGTCGAGCACGGCGGCCGGGACGAGCCCGGGGTCGAGATCCTCGAACAGGTCGAGCAGCCCGAGCATCGCCGCCTGCAGCTCCTCTTCCGCCGGCCGCGAGACGAGCACGAGGTGGTGGCGGTGCTCGGCGCGCACGCGGTCGAGCGCGGCCCGCCAGACCAACGTCTTGCCGATGCCGGCCTCGCCGCGGATCAGCAGCCCACGCGATCCGCGATCCGCCGCCGACGCGAGGAACCGCTCGACGCGGGCCAGCTCAGCGTCGCGCCCCGCCAGACGGGCGCCCGCCGCCGGCCTGCGCTCGGTCACCCGCGGCACGGTAGCGCTCGCCCGCCGGACGCATCGCGGCAGCGCCGTCGCTAGCGTCGGGCGGATGACCGCGACGAGGGCGGAGCCTCACACCCGGCCGTGGTGGGGGCCGGTCATGCTCGTTGCCTTCGTCGCCCTGGTGATCTGCACGAACGTCGCCAACATCGTGTGGGCGACCTGGGCGGACGACAACCCCGCCGGGCTGATCGCCCTCTCGGCGCGCCAGCGCTACCTCGTGCTCGCCGTCGCCGGCGGGATCTCGCCGCTGGCGTTCGCGATCATCGGCGCGGCGCGCATCGCGATCGCCTTCGTCGTCTGCCACCTGATCGGCCGGGCCTATCGCGAACAGGCGCTGACGTGGTTCACCCGCTACCTCGGGGTCACCGACGAGGCGCTCGACACCTACCACCGCGGGTTCAGCGCGGCCGAGATCGGGCTCATTCCGTTCTTCGCCGGGAGCAACATCGTGGCCGTCCTCACCGGGGTCCATCGCACCCCGCCCCGGCGGCTGGCGCTCCTGCTCGCCCTCGGCATCGCCGGTCGGCTCGTGCTGATGTGGTATCTCGCCCAGGCGTTCGAGGACGAGCTGCTCGACGTGCTCAAGTTCATCCAGCGCTACCAGTGGTGGGCGCTGGGACTCTCGCTCGCCTTCGTGCTGGCGGTGAACTTCCGCAACTTCCGCCGCGGGTCGAGACCCTGACAGACTCCGGGCCATGGCAGAGATCACGTTCCGGGGCAACCCAATCCACACCGTCGGTGACCTGCCGGCGGTCGGCTCGCCGGCTCCGGCGTTCACCCTCACGGGCCTCGACCTCTCCGACGTCGCCGTGGGCGACTTCGCCGGCAAAAACCTCGTCCTCAACATCTTCCCGAGCATCGACACCGCGGTGTGCGCCTCGAGCGTGCGGACGTTCAACGAGCGGGCGGCCGCGCTCGACAACACCGCCGTGCTCAACGTGTCGGCTGACCTGCCATTCGCGATGGGCCGGTTCTGCGGGGCCGAGGGGATCGAGAACGTGCAGTCGGCGTCGGTTTTCCGCAGCGACTTCGGCGACACCTACGGCGTCAAGATCACCGAAGGCCCGCTGGCCGGGCTGATGTCACGGGCGGTGGTCGTCGTCAACGGCGACGGAATCGTCACCTACACCGAACAGGTCCCCGAGATCGGCCAGGAACCCGACTACGACTCGGCCCTCGCCGCGCTGAAGTAATCCTCCACCCGAGGGTTTCGCGCCATCCGAGGGTTTGGCGCGGGACGTGGTCGCGGGAAACCCTCGGGTGCCTACAACCCGAGCACGCGGTCGAGTCCGACCGTGAGGCCGGGAAGGTCGGCGATCCGCTTGCAGGCGAGCAGGACGCCGGGCATGAAGCTCTCCCGGTCGTAGCTGTCCTGGCGGATCGTCAACGACTGGCCGCGAGCGCCGAGGATCACCTCCTGGTGGGCGACCATCCCCCGCATCCGCACGGCGTGGATGTGGATCCCCGCGGGGCCGGCACCGCCCCGGGCACCCGCAATCACTTCGGTGCGGGTCGGGTCGGGCGCCCACTCGTCCGAGGCCGCCGCCATCCGCTCGGCCGTCGCGATCGCCGTGCCGCTGGGCGCGTCCACCTTCCCGTCGTGGTGCAGCTCGATCACCTCGGCGGTGTCGAAGAAGGGCGCGGCGATCTCGGCGCACCGCATCATCACCACGGCCGAGATCGAGAAGTTCGGCGCCACCAGACAGTTCGGCCCGCCCCCGCCGAACTCTTGAGCGAACAGAGCAAGGTCGTCGGCGGTCAGGCCGGTGGTGCCGACGACGGCGTGGATCCCGTGCATCGCCAGCCACGGAACGGTGGTCCGGGCGGCCTCGGCGGCGGTGAAATCGACGACGACCTCGGCAGCGGCATCGGCGAACGCCTTGAGCTCCTTGGCGATCGCCACGTTCTCGACCAGCTCTCCGGCCGCGCCTGGATCCACCGCCGCGACGAGCTCGAGCTCGGGATCGGCCGCTACGGTGCGGCACGCGGTCGAGCCCATCCGCCCACCCGCGCCGCAGACGCCCACGCGCATGGGACGACCTTAGGCGGTCACACGTCGAGGAACCGCGAGGCCGCGATGCCCGAGCCGATCGCGCCGGCGACCATTCCAATGCCGATGATGATCAGCGTCACCCAGCCGACGTAGCCGTCGTTGACCACCAGGGCGGCGAACCCGCTGTTGGGCGGGAAGTCGTGCACGCCGGCCGTCCAGCGGTTGTTGATCAGCCACAACGCCCCGGACGCGATGACCCCTCCGATCAGGCCCTGGATCAGCCCCTCGAGCATGAACGGGAGGCGGATGAACCAGTCGGTGGCGCCGACCAGCTTCATCACCTCGATCTCTCGTCGTCGGGCGAACATCGCCGTGCGGATCGTGTTCCAGATGAGCAGGATCGCCGCGAACAACAGGGCGATGGACAGGATCAGGGTGTAGAGGCCCACGAATCCCTTGAGCTTGGCGATCACGTCGAGCTGCTCGTCGGCGAGGACGATGCTCTGCACCTTGGGCAGGGTCTGCAAGCTGGACCGGAGCTGGCGCAGCGTGTCGACGTCGGTGGCGTCGGTCGGCACGACCTTGTACATCGTCGGGATGTTGTCCTCGTTGAGCAGCTCGAGCGTCCCGGGGTCGCCGGCGAGCAGCGTTCGGGCCTCGGAGAGCGAGCAGTCGGGCGCGCAGTAGGTGTAGTGCTCGACGAGCTGGGACTGGGCGCTGAGGGCGTTGGTGATCTCCGCCCGCTGGTCGGCGCTGGCGTCGGCGCTCACGTAGACGATCATCTCGACGTCGTGCTCCCACAGCACGAGCAGGTTGTCGAACCCCTGCTGCATCAACAGGGTCAGGCCGAAGATCAGCAGCGAGACCGCCGACGTGATGATCGCCGCCACGGTCAGCGTCATGTTGCGCCGGAAGCTGGCCCAGGTCTCCCGGAACGTGTAGGCCAACCGTGAGAGCACTACTCGTACACCCCCCGTGCCTGGTCACGGACGATCAGACCACGGTCGAGCTGGATCACCCGCTTGCGCATGGTGTTGACGATGCGCTGGTCGTGGGTGGCCATGAGGACCGTCGTGCCGGTCTTGTTGATCCGGTCGAGGAGGCGCATGATCCCCTCACCCGTGGTGGGGTCCAGGTTCCCCGTCGGCTCGTCGGCGAGCAGGATCAGCGGCCGGTTGACGAACGCCCGGGCGATCGACACCCGCTGCTGCTCGCCGCCCGACAGCTGGTGCGGGAACCGGTCCTCCTTGCCGGCCAGGCCGACGAGGTCGAGCACCGCCGGCACCTGCTGGCGGATCACGTGCTTGGGCTTGCCGATGACCTCTTGGGCGAAGGCGACGTTCTCGAAGACCGTCTTGTTCAGCAGCAGCTTGAAGTCCTGGAAGATGTTGCCGATGTTGCGGCGCAGCTGGGGCACCCGGCCCGGCGGGAGGTCGATGATGTTGCGCCCGGCCACCCACACCGCCCCCTGCTCGGGCCGGTCCTGCCGGTTGAGCAGCCGCAGCAGCGTGCTCTTGCCCGAACCCGACGGGCCGACGAGGAAGACGAACTCCCCTTTCGGGACGTCGAAGCTGGCGTCGCGGAGGGCGACGACGCTGTTGCCGTAGGTCTTGGTGACGTTCTCGAGGCGGATCATGACAGTTAGGTGACGCGGCGGCCGCCGCAGGCTACCGGGACAATCTCAGGAGTTGTGGTCGGTCGCCTCGTTCAGCGGTGCAGACCCGGTTCGGCACGGCGGCGGCTCCAGCCGCTCCGCCGGCCGTGTCAAGCATCGTCGGGACCGCCGGTTCCTCCAGCTCGGCGCCAGCGCAGGTAGCCCTCCATGAACTCGTCGAGATCGCCGTCGAGGACCGCGGCGACGTTGCCCGTCTCGACGTCGGTGCGCAGGTCCTTCACCATCTGGTAGGGCTGCAGCACGTAGCTGCGGATCTGGCTGCCCCAGCCGACCTGTGCCTGCTTGCCGGCGATCGCCGCCATCTCGGCGGCCCGCTCCTCCTCCACCTTGGCCGCCACCATCGCCTTCAGCCGCCCCATCGCCTTCTCCCGGTTCTGCAGCTGGCTGCGCTCCTCCTGCGAGCTCGCCACCAGCCCGGTCGGCTCGTGGATCAGGCGGACCGCCGACGACGTCTTGTTGACGTGCTGGCCGCCGGCTCCGGACGCCCGGAACACCTCCATCCGGATCTCGGCGTCGTTGAGCTCGACGTCGGGTGCGTCCATCACCGGCCACACCTGCACGGCGGCGAAGCTGGTCTGCCGGCGCCCCTGGTTGTCGAACGGGCTGATCCGCACCAGCCGGTGGGTGCCCCGCTCGCCGGTGAGCAGCCCGTAGGCGTAGCGGCCGGTGATCGTGGCCTCGGCCGAGAGGATCCCCGCCTCCGTGCCCTCCGACACGTCGTCGACCGTCATCGCGAAGCCCCGCCGCTCGGCCCACCGTCCGTACATCCGCAACAGCAGCTCGCTGAAGTCCTGGGCGTCGACCCCGCCGTCCTTGGCGTTGATCTGGAGGATCGCGTCGGCGTCGTCGTGCTCGCCGATGAACAGGCTGCGCAGCTCCAGGTCGTCCAGTCGCCGGCTGAGGTCCTCGACGATCGCCGCGATCTCGGGCTCCTGGGACTCGTCCTCCTCCTCCCGAGCGAGGTCGTGGAGAACTTCGACGTCGTCGAGCGCGGCCGCCAGCGCGTCGTACGTGGACACGTCGTCACGCCGGCCGGCGTACTCGGCGGCGATCGCCTTCGCCTTCTCGGCGTCGTCCCACAGGTCCGGCCGGGCCATGTCGGCCTCCAGCGCCTCGAGCCGGCCCCTCGACTCACCGACGCGCAGATACACCTCGGCCTCGCCGAGCCGACGGCGCAACTCGCGCAGGTCGTCGGTGAAGTCACGCATCAGATGCCGCGGCGGCCGCCATCAGCTCGCGCCGTGGCACATCTTGAACTTCTTCCCCGAGCCGCACGGGCACGGGGCGTTGCGGGGGGTCTTGGCCCACTCGTCCTTGACCACGGTCTCCTGCTTCGCCGGCCGGTTCCCCTGGCGGGCCACCGTCCTCGCTCCGCTGATCGCGGTCGGGGACGGTGCGGCCGGTGCTGGCGCCTCGCCGTTCGTGAACGCGCCTTCGGCCGCGTCCTCGAAAGCCGACGGCTGCTGGGTGTCCGCTGACGTCTGCTGCACGTTCTGCACGGTCGACGGCACCGGCTGCTGGTCGTTGCGGACCACCTGGACGTGCATCACGTAGCGGACGAAGTCCTGGGCGATCCCCTTCATCATCGCCCCGAACATCTCGAAGCCCTCGCGCTGCCACTCGGTCAGCGGGTCCTTCTGCCCCATCGCCCGGAGGTTGATGCCCTCCTTGAGGTAGTCCATCTCCTCCAGGTGCTCGCGCCACCGCTGGTCGATGATGCGCAACATCACCTGCCGCTCGACCTCGCGCATGACCTGCTCGCCGAGCTCGGCCTCGCGCCGCTCGTAGTGTTCGAGCGCGTCGGCCATCACCAGCTGGCTCATCTCGTCGGTGTTGCGGGACTGGGCGAGCTGTTCCTCGGTGACCGAGTTCGGCCAGAACGTCTTCAGCTCCTTGGCCAGACCGTCGAGATCCCATTCGTCGTCGGCCGGGCTGGCGCAGTAGCTCTCCATCAGCGCCTCGACAGCCTCGTCGAGGTACTCCATCGCCGCCGACTTCAGGTCGACGCCCTCGAGGATCTGGTCGCGGCGCTGGTAGATCACCTTGCGCTGCTCGTTCATCACCTCGTCGTACTTGAGCACGTTCTTGCGGATCTCGGCGTTCCGCGTCTCCACCGTCGTCTGCGCCCGCTCGATCGCCTTGGTGACCATCTTCGCCTCGATGGCCTCGTCGTCGGGCAGGGCCTTGTTCATCACGTACGAGAGCGCGCCGGTGGCGAACAGGCGCATCAGCTCGTCGTCGAGGCTGAGGTAGAAGCGGCTCTCGCCGGGGTCGCCCTGACGGCCCGACCGACCACGCAGCTGGTTGTCGATGCGCCGTGACTCGTGGCGCTCGGAGCCGATGACGTACAACCCGCCGAGCTCGCGCACCCGCTCGCCCTCCTGCTGGCACAGCTCGGTGTACTCGCTGACGAGCTCGTCGTAGCGCGCCAGCGCCTTGGCCCGCGCCTCCCGGAAGTCCTCGGGCATCTCCTCCAGGGGCAGCGGGAGGGCGAAGTGGTCGACCATGACCTCCGGCGCGTGCCCCTCCTTGACGACCTCGTGGCGGGCGAGACCGTCCGGGTTCCCCCCGAGCACGATGTCGACCCCGCGCCCGGCCATGTTGGTGGCGACCGTGACGGAGTTGAGCCGGCCGGCCTGGGCGACGATCGCGGCTTCCCGGGTGTGCTGCTTGGCGTTGAGCACCTCGTGGGGGACGCCGGACTGCTGCAACTGGCGCGACAGGTACTCGCTCTTCTCGACGCTGACGGTGCCGACGAGCACCGGCTGGCCGGCCTCGTAGCGCTCGACGATGTCCTTGACGACGGCGTCGAACTTGGCGACCTCGCCCTTGTAGATCAGGTCGGCCTGGTCGAGGCGACGGACGGGCTCGTTGGTCGGGATCGAGACCACACCGAGGTTGTACGTGTTCATCAGCTCCGCGGCCTCGGTGGCGGCCGTGCCGGTCATCCCGGCGAGCTTGTCGTACATCCGGAAGTAGTTCTGCAGCGTGATCGTGGCGAGGGTCTGGTTCTCCTCCTTGATCTTCACGCCTTCTTTGGCCTCGACGGCCTGGTGGATGCCCTCGGACCAGCGCCGGCCTTCGAGGATGCGGCCGGTGAACTCGTCGACGATCTTCACCTCGCCGTTCTGGATGATGTAGTCCTTGTCCCGCTTGTAGAGCTCCTTCGCCTTCAGCGCGACCTGGAGCTGGTGGACGAGGTTCTGCTGCACCTCGTCGTACAAGTTGTCGATGCCGAGGGCCGACTCGACCCTGGTGATGCCCTCGTCGAGCGGGACGACGACGCGCTTGTCCTCCTCGACCTCGTAGTCGACGTCGCGCTGCAGCGAGCGGACGATCGAAGCGAAGCGGTAGTAGAGCTTGGCCGCGTCGGCGACCCGCCCGGAGATGATCAACGGGGTCCGGGCCTCGTCGATCAGGATCGAGTCGACCTCGTCGACGATGGCGTAGTTGTGGCCGCGCTGGGTCTTGTCCACCAGGCGCCCCGCCATGTTGTCGCGGAGGTAGTCGAAGCCCATCTCGTTGTTCGTGCCGTAGGTGATGTCGGCGCCGTACTGCTCGCGCTTCTCGGCCGGGGACGCCTTGAAGCCGGGGATGATCAGCCCGACCTCGAGGCCGAGGAAGCGATGGATCTGACCCATCCACTCGGCGTCCCGGCGGGCGAGGTAGTCGTTGACCGTGACGAGATGGACGCCTTTGCCGGCGAGACCGTTCAGATAGGCCGGCAGCGTCGAGACGAGCGTCTTGCCCTCGCCGGTCTTCATCTCGGCAACCCAGCCGAAGTGCAGCGCGGCGCCACCCATCAGCTGCACGTCGAAGTGACGCTGGCCGATGACACGGGTCGCCGCCTCGCGCATGACCGCGAAGGCTTCGATCAAGAGGTCGTCGAGCTCCATGCCATTGTCGAGGCGCTGGCGGAACTCACCCGTCTTGGCCTGGAGCTCGGCGTCGGACAGCCGGTGCAAACCGGGCTCGAGGGCACTGATCTCGGGGACCATCGCCTGGAGCGCCTTGAGCTTCTTGCCTTCGCCGGCGCGGAGAATGCGGTCGAGGATGCTCATGCGGGGTTCGAGCCTACCGGCTGGCCAGGGGGGCGCTCGGGCGTGTACCAGCCGTGCCGGCGGCTCAACCCCCGAACACGTCGGTGCAGTAGCGGCGGGTGTCCTCCGGCTGCCGGCCGGCGCACGTGTCGCCGAAGGACTCGTACTCCGAGTCCACCGGTGCCCGCGCGTACAGGTCGTCGCACGACTGCATGTCGGCGCCGTAACACCGCTCGGCGAGCACGTCTAGGGCGGGATCGGTGCCGAGCCCTTCCGGCTCCCGGGTCGGCGGAGGGATCAGGTCCGGCTCCGTCGTCCCGGGAAGCGTGAAGTCGGGGAAGCTGAGATCCGGCAGGTCGGGGAGCGACAGGTCGGGCAGATCGGGGATCGAGAGGTCGGGCAACGATGGGAGGGAGAAGTCGGGCAGGGTCGGCAGCGACAGCTCGGACTGGCCGGGCACCGTCGTCGAGCTGGTGGTGATCGGCGGCGGAAAGGTGATCTCCGGAACCGAGCTGTGTGGTGGGCTCCCGGCGCCCTCGCCGTCGCCGCCGGTCAGCAGCAGCGCCAGGAGCCCTCC
This sequence comes from Actinomycetota bacterium, assembly GCA_046723555.1. GTDB lineage: Bacteria > Actinomycetota > Acidimicrobiia > Acidimicrobiales > Ilumatobacteraceae > JALZMG01. The sequence goes on from JBKOUV010000281.1 coordinate 12,230, forward strand.
CCCGACGGCGAGGACGAACAGAGCGCCACCGATGAGCCATCCTCGACGTCCACCGGAGGCGGGTTGGCCGGGCGGGTCCGATGGCGGCACGAACGGAGGGCCACCCGGCGGCGGGAACGATGACCGGCCGTCCTCGCTCACGAGCAAACGGTACTGGCGGGCGGAGATTCGGTGGCGGCGGCCGTTTCTTCCCGGCAGACTTCCGGCCCGGATGGTCGTCCGGGCGAGAGGGAGACGAGCGAACGATGAACGCCCGAGCACTGGTCGGCGGGGTCGGGGCGGCGCTGCTGCTGGCCACGACCACGGTCGCTACGGAATGGTCGGCCGCTCCGGCCGTGGCCGCCGGGCCGGCATTCGTCCAGGCCCGGGCCCACGGGGTCACCGACGGCCGGACGAACACCGTCACCTTCCGTCACCTCAACCGCGCCGGTGATCTGATCGTCGTGTCGGTGCTGTGGGACAACACCGGCTCGGTCGGCGTCAAGGACAGCCGCGGCAACCACTACGTCGCCGCCGCAGCCCGCCGGACGTGGGCCGGGCACCGGAGCGAGCAGGTGTTCTACGCCAGGAACATCCGCGCCGGGACGAACTCGGTGACCGTGACGTTCAGCCGTCCGATACGCGACTTCGCCTCCGTGCTCGCCCACGAGTACTCCGGTGTCGACCGAACGCGTCCGATCGACGCCCAGCACGGCGCCGTCGGATCGTCGAGGTCGATGGCCGGCGAGGTCACCACCACAACGCCGGGTGACCTGCTCTTCGGCGTCGTCGGCTCGAATGCGACGGTGACGCAGACCGGTACCCGCTGGACCACGCGGGCGTCTGCGCAGGGCGGCCGCACGATCGACCGACACGCCGCCGGCGCCGGTCGCTACACGGCGTGGGCCCGGCAGAACGGAAGTGCGTGGGTGAGCCACCTCGTCGCCCTGCGGCCACCCGACCGAACGCCGCCGAGCGTCCGGCTGACGGCACCGACCGCGGGGTCGACGGTGGCCCGAACGGTCGCCGTCACCGCGGCGGCGACCGACAACGTGGGTGTGGTCGGCGTGCAGTTCCTCGTCGACGGCCGGTCGATCGGTCCCGAGGACCGCTCCCGACCATTCGGCCTGAGTTGGGACACCCGATTCGTCGCCAACGGATCGCACCGTCTCACCGCCCGGGCCCGCGACACCGCCGGGAACCGGAGCGTCTCGGCAGCGATCTCCGTCACGGTGAAGAACGCCGGCACGTTCCGGAACGAGATCCTCGCCACCGGCTTCGACCTGCCGACCACGATCGAGTTCCTCCCCGACGGGCGGCTGCTGCTGGCCGAGCTCGCCGGGCGGATCAACGTGCTCTCACCGCCGTACACCGAAGCTCGCGCGACCCCGTTCCTCCAGCTCACCAACGTGGGGTCGGCCGGCGTCCAGCAGGGCATCTACGAC
>JBKOUV010000332.1:0-20930 GCA_046723555.1 Actinomycetota bacterium
GTCGCCGCCCCTTTCGGGCACAGGCGGCCGCGCGAGATCGGACTGTCGGCGTCGCCTTCGATCTGCACGATGCGCTCGTCCTCGACGTACACCCGCTGCCCGCATCCAACGGCGCAGAACGGGCAGACGGACCGGACGACCCGATCGGCGCTCGCCGTTCGGGGTCGGAGCTCGCGCTGGCGCTGGGAACGGGCGGCCTCGCCTCGTCCGGAGTGGTCGGCGGTGGTGAGTTGGCGGAGCACCGGCCAGGAGGACAGCCGTCGCAGCCACTGCACCGTCAAGCCATACCCGCTCCCGGCCGGGCGATACCCGCGTGCTGCACGACGACCGGAGCGAGGTCGCTCACCGCGGGGCGCCGGCGGGAGCTCGGTCGTCGGCGGCACGCTCGGTGAGCGAGGCGTCGCCGGCCGGAAGCTCGGTGGGACCGATCGGCGCCTCCCCGCCGGACGTGTACTCGTCGAGGGGGACGTCATCGGCCAGATCGCGGCACAGGCGGTAGGTGACGAGGGCGGCCAGCACCGGCCCGGCGACGAGGAGCGCCCGCAACGCCCACGTCAGCGCCTCGAGCCGCCAGTCCAGGAGCTGAGCGAGGACGTCCTGTCCGCCGCCCACCACGAGCACGACGTAGAAGGTCAGGACCGCCGCCCCGAAGGCGGTCCGCACCGGGTGGTCGCGAGGGCGCTGGACGAGGTGGTGTTCAGCGCGGTCGCGGGTGAGCAGCTTGTCGATCCACGGCCACAGATACAGCCCGACGAAGGTCGCCGCGGGGAGCAGCACGGCGGGCACGAGCAGCTCGGGGACGCGATAGCCGAACACGTGCAGGCGCAGCGGCGGCATCAGGCGCAGCGCGCCCTCGATCCAGCCCATGTACCAGTCCGGTTGGGCCGCCGTCGAGACGGCGGCCGGGTCGTACGGCCCGTACAGCCACACCGGGTTGATCTGGGCCAGGGCGCCGAGCAGGAACGTCGTCCCGGTCACCAGGAACAGCAGACCCAGCGAGCGCACCGCGTAGGTCGGCCAGAGCCGCGACCCGACGACGTTGTCGTTCCGGCGACCCTGCCCCGGGAACTGGGTGTGCTTCTGCCGCCAGAGCACGGCGAGATGGGCGCCGACCAGGGCGACGAGCAGGCCGGGCACGAGCATCACGTGGGTCACGAACAGGCGGGTCGAGATCTCCGGGCCGGGATACTCCCCGCCGAACAGGAGCGAGGCGATCCACTGCCCGACCAACGGGATGGACACGACGATCGAGTGGGCGATCCGCAGCCCGGTCCCGGAGAGCAGGTCGTCGGGCAGCGAGTACCCGGTGAAGCCGTTGAGGATGGCGAGGATCAGCATCGTCACCCCGATCACCCAATTGATCTCGCGCGGGCGCCGGTACGCCCCCGTGAAGTAGATCCGGCACACGTGCAGGACGATGGCGAACAGGAACAGCAGCGCCGCCCAGTGGTGGACCTGGCGGAAGAGCAATCCGCTCGGCACGTCGAACGAGGTGCGAATGGTCGAGCGGTAGGCCTCGGACATCACCACGCCGTCGAGCGGCGCATAGGAGCCGTGATAGACGACGTCGTCGGGTCCGGGGTGGAAGAACAGCGCCAGATACGTCCCCGTGCCGATCAGGACGACCAGGCAGTAGAGCGCGACCTCGCCCAGCATGAACGACCAGTGGTCGGGGAAGATCTTGTCGAGGGCCTTGCGGGTGAAGCTGGTGCCACCGAGACGACGGTCGAGCCAGGCGACGAGCCGTCTGATCATGCCGGGGCCGCCGCATCGAGCATCCAGCTGGCGAACAGGCTGACGCCACCGACCACCGCCGCCGCGCCGCCGTACGCCCACATCCAGACTCCGGCGAACTGCTGGTCGGCGAGCGAGCGGTATGAGTCGTACCAGGGGGTCCGGGCCAGCGTCAGCCCGACGCCCAGCGCCATCGGTGGGAACGAGGCGACGAACAGCACGACGATCGCCCCGCCCCGACGAGACCCCGCGGTGAGCAGGAGCAACCACCAGAGCAGGAACGACGTAGCGAGCAACGACAGGTGCTCGAAGCCGTGAACGGCGTCGTTGCGGGCCGCCGCTTCAAACAGGTCGGGGATGTGCCACACCAGCAGCACGACGACCTGGGTGACGGCCGCGGCAATCAGCACGACGGCCCCCGGAACGGCAATGCGCCGGCTCCGTCCAGCGGCGGCCAGCGCCACTTCGATCGGCCGCCCGCCTGCCAGGAGCGGGGCGGCGACGGCCACCAACAAGAGGTGCTGGACCATGTGCCCGGCGAGTTGGTCGTGCGCCATGCCGTCGAGCGGGGACAGCACGGCCACGGCCACGACCGCCATCCCGACGAAGAACGCTCCCACTGTTGGCCAACCGATGGGATGCCCGTCCCGCGGGTCGGCGCGAGCGGCGAGCAGGACGAGCAGGGCGTAGCCGGCGACCGCGGCTGGCAGGGCGAGGGCCAACGCCACCTCAGGCATGACGGTTCAACTCGAGGATGATCAACTCCTCGGCGAGGATCAGGGCCAGGTTGAAGCTGGCGATGTACACGCCGAGCCATCCGAGGAACGACGCCCGACCCTCCATTGCTCCGGATCGCTCGCCGCCGAGTACCCGAGCACCCAGCCGCGTCGATCGCCAGGCGATGGCGATGCACGCGACGCAGACCGCTGCCGTGGCGACGGTCAATCCGTGCATCACCCAGACCACCCACGGGTGCACTTGGGCGGACCGCACCAGGCTCGCCTCGCCCACGAGGTGGACCGCCCAGGCGGCGATCGATCCGACGATGGGGAACCAGATGGCGAACAGCCCCGGTGAGCGATGAGCGCGCAGAGCGCCCGGATCGCTCACTGGTGCACCATCCCGTCGTGGACGAGATCGCTCGCAGTCGCGGTGGCGCACCAGTGAGCGCTTCGCGCCGCAATATTGATTCGCTCGCTTCGCTCGCTCATCGCAGATGGGCCGTGAGGTACAGGGACGCGAACACGAAGATCCACACTCCGTCGACGAAGTGCCAGTACAGCGAGAACACCGAGACCGTCACGTGACGGTCAGCCGAGAACCACCCCCGGGCCGCCTTCACCTGGACGACGACGCTGATCAGCAACCCCACGATGAGGTGGAGGCCGTGAAGCCCGGTGATCAGGATGAACAGCGAGGCGTAGGCGTTGTCGTGCAGCCCGAACTCGAGCTTGCCGTACTCGAGGGCCTGGTTGACGACGAAGGCGAGGCCCATGACGAAGCTCGTCGCCAGCGCCACCCGCAAGCCGCGCACGTCGCCGCGCCGGATCGCCGACTCCCCCCACACGATCGGGATGCTGCTGGCCAGCAGCACCACGGTGAACACGCTGATCGGCATCAGCTCGGGCGGACTGATCCCGCCCTGCGGCCAGTCGGGCGAGGTCGACCGGACGAAGAAGTAGGCGGCGAGCAGGGCGACGAAGATCGTCCCCTCGGTCGCGATCGTCAGCATCACCCCCCACCAGCCGATGGAGCGACCAGGGCGGGTCGTCGGGACCGTGACGCCGGCGGTGTCGAGCACACTCATGGAAGCAACCAGTTCCGGTGCGAGCGAGTGAGCGCCAGCGAGCGAGCGGCCAAGCGCGGCCTGCGTGGCCGGGGAACGCTCATGGATGGTCGAGCTCCGTGCGCCAGGCCCACCAGACGATCGCGGCCATACCCACCGCCACGCCGAGCCAGAAGAACACCGCTCCCTTCAACAGCACGCCGACGAACAGCACGAACAACCCGAGCCCGGCGACGAACGGCGTCGCCGACGGCGCCGGGACCGGCAGCAGACCGTCACCCTTGGCGTCGAAGCCGGTCGTCACCGCGGTCTGCCGGTCGACTGCGCCGCCAGGTCCCTGCGCCCGCGTCGCCGGATCGTCGACCGTCGCGGCGTACGGGAGGGGGCGCTGCTCCCAGACCGGGTGGCGGCCGTTCACGACGGGCGACGCCAGGAAGTTGTACTCCGGGGGCGGTGACTCGATGGACCACTCCAGGGAGTCACCGTGCCAGGGGTCCGGACCGGCGGCGGCCCCGCGCCGGCGGCTCAGCGCGAGGTTGAGCAACGTGAGCGCGGTGCCGGCGGCGAACACCACCGCGCCGATGCTCGCCACGAGGTTGAGGAAGTCCCAGCCGAGGCCGCGCTGGTACGTGTAGACGCGTCGCACCATTCCCCGCTCGCCCAGGATGTGCATCGGGAAGAACGTGACGTTGAAGCCGATGAGCATCGTCCAGAAGCTCCACTTGCCGAGCCGCTCGCTGAGCATGCGCCCCGTCATCTTCGGCACCCAGAAGTAGAGCGCGCCGAAGATCGGGAACACGACGGCGCCGTTGAGGACGTAGTGGAAGTGAGCGACGATGAAGTAGGTGTCGTGCACCTGCAGGTCGAAGGGCAGGGACGCGACCATCACCCCGGTGATCCCGCCGAGCAGGAAGATCACGAGGAAGCCGAGGGCGAACAGCATCGGGACGCTGAAGCGCACGTGGCCGCCCCACATCGTGGCGATCCACGCCATGTACATGACGGCGCTGGGGATGGCGACGATGAAGCTGGCCGCCGAGAAGAACCCCATCGCTTGGGTCGGCATGCCGGTGGCGAACATGTGGTGGACCCACACACCGAACGAGATGAAGGCGACGCCGATGAACGACGACGCGATCCAGACGTAGCCGGCGGTTGGTCGCCGCGAGAAGACGGTGATGATCGCGGTGACCATGCCGGTCGCCGGGAGAAACAGGATGTAGACCTCCGGGTGGCCCCAGAACCAGAAGAGGTGCTGGTAGAGGAGGACGTTGCCACCGGCATCAGGCCGGTAGAAGGCGGTCCCGAAGAGCCGGTCGGCCTCGAGCAGGGCGGCGCCCGTCGTCAGCGACGGCACGGCGAAGAGGATCATGAACGACGTGGCGATGAACGCCCACACCATCAGGGGGATGCGGTTGACGGTCATGCCGGGAGCGCGCAGCTTGAACGCGGTGGCGATGAAGTTGATCGCGCCAACGGTCGTCGAGACGCCGGTGAAGATCACGCCGAGACCCCAGAAATCCAGGTTCACATCCGGCGAGAAGTCCTTGCCGGTGAGGGGCACGTAGGCGAACCACCCGCCGTCCGGGGCGCGGCCGAACAGGAAGCTGGAGAGCATGAACACGCCCGACCCGACGAAGATCCAGTACCCGAACGCGTTGAGCCGGGGGAACGCCATGTCACGCGAGCCCAACAACAGCGGCACGAGGTAGTTGCCGAAACCGATCAACACCGGCGTGTTGAACAGGAAGATCATGATCGTCCCGTGCATCGTGAACAGCTGGTTGTAGGTGCCGGGCGACACCAGATCGCTCTCCGGACGAGCCAGCTGGGCCCGCATCACCAAGGCCATCAGCCCGGCGAGGAAGAAGAACACGAACGCGGTGACGACGTAGCGGATGCCGATCCGCTTGTGATCGACCGTCGTGAAGAAACCGAGCAGGCCGGGCCGGTCGTGCCAGACCTCCTCGACCTCGACGCCGGTATCGGCGGCCAGCCGCGGAAGCGTCTCGCTGCTCATTGCAGCCCGCGGAGGAAGGCGACGAGGGATTCGATCTGGGCGGTCGTCAACGGGACCTGCGGCATCAGCGAACCGGGCTTCACCGATTGGGTGTGCGCCAGCCACTCCTCCATCCCGGCGGCGGTGTTGGGCAGCGACCCGGCGGCCAGCGTCGCCCGCGATCCGACGTGGGTGAGGTCGGGGCCGGCGGTTCCGTTCGCCGACGTCCCGCGCACGGTGTGGCAGCCGGCGCACGAGCTCGTCTCGAAGAAGGTCCGCCCGGTCCTCGCCGCGTCGCCGGCGACCGATGTCGCGTCGGCGCCGTTCGCCCGCAGCCAGGCGTCGTAGCGGGCGGGGGATTCGGCGTGCACCTGGAACTGCATGTGGGCGTGCTGGACGCCGCAGAACTCGGCACAGCGCCCGAGGAACGTCCCCTCCCGGTCCGCGGTGAAGCGCAGGTGGTTCACCTGGCCGGGGATCATGTCCTGCTTGCCGTTCAGCTGCGGGATCCACAGGCTGTGAATCACGTTGTCCGACACCAGCGTGATGTCGACCTCCTCCCCGATGGGCACATGGATCTCGTTGGCCGTGACCACCCCTTCGTCGGGGTACTCGACCCGCCACCACCAGCGCTCGCCCTCGACGCGGATCTGTACCGGCGCGTCGGGTGCGGCGGCCGCGGGCGCGATGCGGTTGGCCACCCGAACCGTGTCGACGGCGACGACGCCGAGGATGACGACCGGCACGATGAGGCCGCCGATGAGGATGAAGCGGTTGTCGACGGCCGGGGCGTCCTGCTGACCCCGGTCGGCTTGCTCGCCGCCGCTCCGTCGCCGGGCCCGGCGGACCGAGGCGACGACGACCAGCGTGCCGACGATCACGTACACCCCGGTCGCCAGCCACAGCAGCAACCACCACGACCCCGCGATGTGGCGGGCTTGCGGGGAGCCTCCGGTCGTGATCGACGGCGAATCGCCGCATGCGGACACGGTGAGGACGAGGGCGAGCGGCAGCGGGACCCCCGCAAATCGCCGGCTCCGCCGCGTCACTGCTTCCACCAGCCGGGCCCGACCGGGGTGTTGAAGTCTCCCGTCGCCACCAGGAACCCGTCGTCGCCGATGCGGAGGGGAAGCTGGGGGAGCGGCCACGCGGCGGGGCCGCTCAGCGGGATCGCGCCGCGCAGGACGTCGAAGCTGGATTGGTGGCACGGGCACAACAACTGCTTGCTCTCGGCCTGGTACAACCCGACCGGGCATCCCGCGTGCGTGCAGACCTTCGAGTAGGCGACGAACCCTTCGGGCGTCCATCCCTGGCGCTCGGGCGGCAGCCGGAGCATCTGCGGGTCGACGCGTACGAGCACGGTCTGGGCATCCGCGGCGCCGGTGTGGTGCTCGGGGAACACGGTGAGCAAGCTGTCGACGGCCACCTCGTCGGCCGCGATCGGCTTTCCGTCGACGGTCACGAGCCGGACGCCATCGCCCCACGCGGTGCGCAGCGGGGCCTTTCCCGGAGACGGTCCGAGCGAGCGGATCGGCTCGGCCAGCGCGACCACGACCGCGCCGCCGGCGACGGCGGCCGACCTCCGCAGCCACTTCCGGCGGGAGAGCGCCCGCCCGCGTTCGAGGTCTTCGTTGAGGGCCGCCGCCTCCTCGGCGACGGGCACGAGTGGCTCGCGCGCCTCCTCGTAGGGACCGCCGCGCAGCAGCCGGTTGGCGGTCGAGACCATCGCGACACCCGCGGCGGCGAAGGCAATCCCGAGCAGCGTCCCTTGCCATTGAACGCTGTCGGTCACGACGCCGGCGATGAACGATCCCACCGCCGCGGCCGCGCACAGCACGAACGCGCCGATCTCGAGGCGGGCATCAGGCCGAGACCCGTTGCTCATCGTCGCCGTTGCCCCACGACGGTCAGCGAGACCACCAGCACGGAGATGGCGCCGAACGCGAGCAACCCCTCGGCGAGCGGACCGAAGTGCCACAACGGCTGGCCGCCTCGATCGTCCGGATCCTGCAGGTACATCACATAGGCCGCCACGTCCCTGACGTCGTCATCGTCGAGCGCCTCGGGGCCGAACACCGGCATCGTCCCGGGTCCGGTGCGGACGGCCTCGGCAACCTGTTCCGGAGTGGACAGTTGGAGCGCGGGTGCCTCGCCGTAGCGCAGCGCCCCGCCCTGGCCGGCCGCCTGGTGGCAGGCCGCGCACTCCAGGCGGAACGACTCGCCGCCGCGGGCCACGTCGGCACCGGCGATGTCGACCTCAGGGACCGGTGGACCGCCCGGCCCGAGCCGCGTGACGTAATCGACGAGGGCGGCGATGGTCTCCGGGTCGTACGTCGGAGCTCGCCTCACCACCTCGGCGTCAGGCTCGGGGAGCGGCATCCGCCCGGTCGTCAACTCATAGTCGACCAGCGCGGCGCCGACCCCGAGCAGACTCGGTCCGTCTTCGGTGCCTTCCGCTCGGGGACCGTGACAGCTCGCACAATCGCGGAGGAAGATCTCGGCGGCGTCGCCAATCCCGTCGGGGACCGGTGCCGGCGACGAGGACAAGAACAAGGCGAACCCGGCGACCGAGACGGCCACCGGGCCGATCGTGCACACCTGGCGGAAGCCGATCACGACGTGAGGTACCCGACGATCTCGCCGGCCCGGGCCCGCGTCGCCCGGGCGAGCAGCCGTCCCCGCGACGGAATCGAGCGGACGAAGCCTGGATCGAGCACGCCGTGGGCGAACTGGGAGAAGACGCCGTCGGGCCCGGCCTCGTCTCCGGGTAGCTGATCGAGCGCGGCGTCGAGGTTGCCAACTTCCGGGACGGCTGCTTGGGGCGGGCTCGACCCATCGACCGGATCCCGCAGCGCGGCGGCATGGTCGAGCACGCCCGGCATGACCTTGTTGAGGACGAGGATCAAGCGGGTCCAGGGGCCGACGACTCGCCGGCGGGGCGCCGTCGTGGCGGCATCCACGATCGCTCGGGCCGCCGACGCGGCAGGATACGCCGGTCGGTTCGAGGCCGTCGGACGAGCGACCTTTCGGCGCGACCAGCCGAACTGGGGCGTGTCGATCGTCGGCAAGATCACCTGGGTGACGCGGATCGCGCTGTCTTCGCGCAGCAGGTCGACGCGCAGTGCGTCCATGAAGGCGCTGGTCGCGGCCTTCGCCGCCGCCGACGTCGCTTGGCCGGCCGCCGGTCGGAGACCGACGGCGCATCCGACGCTGACGATGGTGCCGCGATCGCGTGGTCGCATCCGGGCGAGTGCGGCGAGCGTGCCGTGGACCTGTCCGAGATAGGTCACCGCGGTCGCCGCGCTCACTTCGGCGGCGGTCAACGTCCATACCGGTCCGAAGACGGTCGCGATGGCGTTGTTGACCCACACGTCGATCGGGCCGAGCCGCTCCTCCACCTCCCGTGCCGCGCGCTCGGTCGCTGCCCAATCGGTGACATCCGCCTGCACGGCGACGGCCCGGCCACCGTGCGCCAGCACGTCGTCGACCGCGGCGCGAAGGCCGGCTTCTCCCCGGCTCAGCAGCCCGACGTCGTAGCCGTGACGAGCGAGCTCGACCGCGGTGGCCCGTCCGATTCCAGCCGACGCGCCGGTGACGACGGCGACGCCCCGAACGGAGGCCGTTGATCCGTTCCGGTCGTCCAATTCGATGTCGCCTCCCGACTCCGTCGGCGCCCGTCTCGATTGCTACCCCGGGCGGACAGCGATGAATCGCCCGCGGTCCTCGGCCACGAGCTCGACCCGGCCCGTCGCCTAGCGTGGAGATGCTCGCCACGTGAAGGGGGTCGACGATGATCGTCAAGGAAGGTCGCACGGGCAGCGTGAACCCCTACCCGATGCACGACATCGAGCGCGACGCCGACGGGATCCTGCGGTACACGGCGTTGCCGCCGTCCCTGGTCCACATGTTGCGGGCGACGGTGGAGGCCGGGCCCGATGACGAGGCGCTGGTCGAGCTCGGCGGCGACCGCGTGTCGTACCGCCAGTTGTGGGACCGCGCCGCCCGGGTCGCCGGCGGACTGCGGGCGGGCGGCATCGAAAGGGGTGACCGGGTGGCGATCCGGCTGCCCAACGGCAACGACTGGGCATTCGCCTTCTACGGCGTGCAGATGGCCGGGGCGGTGGCGGTGCCCGTGAACACCCGGTTCACCGAGAGCGAGGTCGACTACGTCATCACCGACTCCGGGGCGAAGCTTGTCATCGAGCCGGGCGCACCCCTGCCCGACTCGCCCAACGGCGAGCCGCTGGTCGTCGACGATCTCGGTCCCAAGGATCTCGCCGCGATCTTCTACACGAGCGGAACGACCGGTTTCCCGAAGGGCGCGATGACGACGCAGGAGAACTTCCTCGCCAACTGCGAGACCTGCCGGCGGGTCATCGGGTTCGGCGACGACGACGTGATCCGCAACCTGATCTCGGTGCCGATGTTCCACGTCACCGGTTGCAACAGCCAGCTCCTGATCACCCACATGCTGGGCGGCTCCGTGGTGATCATGCCGGCGTTCGAGGTCCAAGCGTTCCTCCATGCGGTGGTCGACGAGCGGATCAACGTGCTCACCTCCGTGCCCGCCATCTACTGGCTGGCGATGAACCAGCCGAACTTCGAGTCGTTCGACGTCAGCGGGGTCCGGTGGGTGGCGTACGGGGGCGCGCCGACGCCGCCCGATGTGGTCGCGCGGATCGGCAAGGCGTTCCCCAACGCCCGGCTCGGGAACGGCTTCGGGCTGACCGAGACCTCCTCGGTGTCGACGTTCCTGCCCCACGAATGGTGCGCGGAGCGACCGGAGACCGTCGGATTCTGTGCGCCGGTTGTCGAGGTCGACCTCGCCGACATCGACAGCGCGGGCGTCGGCGAGCTGCTGATCCGGGGGCAGAACATCGTCGCCGGCTACTGGAACAAACCCGCGCAGACGGCCGAGACGTTCGTCGACGGCTGGTTGCACAGCGGCGACCTCGCCCGCATCGACGACCTCGGCCTCGTCCAGATCGTCGACCGCAAGAAGGACATGGTGAACCGGGGCGGCGAGAACGTCTACTGCGTCGAGGTCGAGAACGTGCTGGCGGCCCACCCCGCCGTGTTCGAGTGCGCCGTGTTGGGCGTGCCGGACGAGATGATGGGGGAGAAGGTCGGTGCGGTGGTCGTGCTCAAGCCCGGCGCCGCGCTGGCGGCCGAGGAGCTCGCCGCCTTCGCCGGCGAGCAGCTCGCCGACTTCAAGATCCCCCAGTTCGTCGCCTTCCGGGCAGAGCCGCTGCCGCGGAACCCCGGCGGCAAGGTCCTCAAGCCGACGCTGCGCGAGGAGACCGCATGGGGGTCGCCGCTGCGCTAGGAGGGACCCACGGACCGTTGTGTGCGCTTGCTGACACAACGGGCGTGTCGGGGATGACAGACGGGGCGGCGATCTCGCGCGCACCCTTGGGTCAGGTGACGCGTTCGAGAGGGGGCCGCGATGACCGCGATCCATGCCGACGAGCTCCGGCCAGGAGACGTCGTCGAGTACCACGGGAAGCGCCACGTCGTGAGCCGCATCGATCGGATCGACGGCGCGGCATGGTCGGTCGCGTCTGACGGAGCGGGATGGGCGATCGCGCTCGGGCGTGAACTCGTGTTCGTCGAGCGTCCGTAGCGTCCCCCTTCCGCGCTCAGTCAGGTCTGCGGGCCCCGGCGGGCGGGAACAACCGATCCATGGACGACAGCAACCCGGAGCCGGACCCGCTCGACGAGGACGCCGCGGACATCGATCCCCGCTCACCCGACGCCGCCGAGGACATCGAGGAGCTCATCGAGCACTCTGAACAGTTGGGCAGGGACCCGGACCAGGAGGTCGATCCCGAGGCCGCAACGGAAGCCGACCGCGACCGCTGAGGCGGCGCCGTGCGCCCCCACGTGTCACCCCAGCGCGGCCCAGAACTCCTCGAGGGCCCGCGCGCCGCGAGCGGGGTCCTGCAGCATCCACCAGTGTCCGAGTCCATCGAGTCGCGCGAACCGGGCACCCATTCGTTCGGCCATCTCCCGCGCCAGATCGGTGCCCCCGGTGAACGGGTCGTCCGCCGGCGCCACGACGAGGCCGGGACGGGCCGCGGCCGCGTCAGCGTCGCGGCCCCACTCCTCCATGGCCGGTTGGGCGGCCGACCGGTAGAGGGTGAGGATGCAGCGGCCCATCTCCTCGTCGAACGCGTCGGTGAACGTCGCGGCGGCGTCGCCGACCACGCCAACGGACTGCAGCAGGGCGATGCGCTCCTCGCGCGGCTGAGCCATGGTGTCGGTCACCCACTGCTCGCCGGCGCCTGGTGTCTGCCACAGCTGGGCGAAGTCGTGCCAGACGTAATCGGGATGGAGGAGGCCGGCCACGTCGCTCGTCCAGGAGCGGAGCAGATCAGCGCGCGTGCATGCGACGCGCAGCACGAAGCCACCGCCCCAGTCGTGTCCGACGAGATCGACGGGCTCGGCGATCTTCTCGAGCTCGCCGACCAGCCACTCCACGTACTCCTCCTTCGTCGCCCCGAAGCCCGCCGGCGTTGGCGTCCCGAAGCCGGGCAGGTGAAGCGAGACGACGTCGTCACGGTTCAGTTCGGCGACGAGCGGATCCCACACCGCCGGGGTTTCGGGGTTGCCGTGGACGAGTACTGCAGGCATCGGCGGACCGTACAACACGGGGGTCATGAGGTACGAGTGTCACCCGTGCGTGCGTATGATCGTCAGCGGCAACGGGAACCTGAGGCGATGTGACGAACCTCGCAGTTCTGGTGCATGAGGGCAAGACCCTCGGTAGGACCGGCTCGGACGAACTGCGCACGGCCCTCTCCGACGCCGGCGTCGGAGATGTGCCGTGGCTGACCGTCCCAAAGAGCAAGAAGGCTCCCAAGCGGGTCCGCCAACTGCTCGACGACGGAGTGGAGCGCCTGCTCGTCTGGGGCGGGGATGGAACGGTGCGGCGGTGCATCGACACGTTCGTCGCCGAGAACGCCAAGGTCGAGTTGGGCATCCTCCCCGCCGGAACTGCCAACCTGCTCGCCAAGGCGCTGGACATCCCGATCGACCTGCCGGCGGCAATCGACGTCGCGCTCCACGGTGATCCCAAGTCGATCGACGTCGGCGTCGTCAACGAGCAAGCGTTCGCGATCATGGCCGGGACCGGCTTCGACGCGATGATGATCCGCGACGCCGACAGCGGCAAGGACCGGCTGGGCCGGCTCTCCTACGTGCGCGCCGGCGCCCGCAACCTGCGCGCGTCGAGCGCCGGAGTGACGATCACGGTCGACGGTCGCGACTGGTTCGAGGGTCAGGCTGCATGCGCCCTGGTGGGGAACATGGGACGGATCCTCGGTGGCATCGAGGTCTTCCCGCACGCCCGTTACGACGACGGCTTGCTCGACATCGGTGTCCTCACCCTGAAGCGGCGTGCCGACTGGCTACGGGTCGGTGCCCGCGCCCTCTTCCGTCGCATCGACTCGTCGCCCCTCGTGCGGATGACCCAAGGATCGCGGGCGACGATCCGGCTCGACCGGAAGCTGCCGTGGGAGCTCGACGGGGGCGACCACTCACCGGCGAAGAAGTTCGACGTCTCGATCCTGCCCGGCCGGCAGTCGATCTGCGTGCCGCCGAGGGGACTCTCATGAGCGCCGTCGGCACCGTCCCGAACGTCCGAGCACGCGGCAATGACGGTTGGCATCGAGCATGGCCACTGCGGATGCACGCGCTGCTGATCCTGGCCGCGGGAGGCTCGGCGATGCTCGTCGTGTGGTCCGCGTTCGGGCTGGTCTTCGTGCACTTCCTCGACGATGGACCGATCGGGGATGCGGACCGATGGGTCAACCGCTGGCTCGCCGACCACCGCACTCCGACGTGGAACACCCTCACCGATTACGGGTCGATGATGGCCGAGACGCTCACCAAGGTGATCCTCGTCGCGGTCTCTGCCGCAGTGATGGTCTTCCTCTGGCGGCGCTGGCACGACGCGGTCTTCCTCGTCGTCGCGGTGTCCCTGGAGGCCCTGGTGTTCGTGCTGGTCAGCTTCATCGTCGACCGTGACCGGCCGCCCGTCAGGCAGCTCGACCCCATCCCGCCATCGGGCAGCTTTCCTTCGGGGCACACGGGCGCGGCAGTGGCCTTCTACGGCGGGTTGTTCGTGATCGTGTGCTGGCACACCCGCAAACCGGCCGTCCGCTGGCTGTTCGGCGTGCTGGCGGTGGTGGTGCCGTTGATCGTCGGCGGCTCGCGGACGTATCGCGGCATGCACCATCCCGTCGACGTCATTGCTGGTCTGCTCCTCGGCCTCGCCGCCGTCTTCGTCGCCCGGGCGGCGATCGCCGCGGGCGTACGCGACATCGATCGCACCGTCGAGCACCACGCATTGCCGGTCCGGGTCCGGCGGCTCGATCTGACCGTGTCGGAGCCGGAACCGGCCGCCGAACCTCTCCAGAACACGGCAGGAGCACCACGATGAGTACTTCCACGTACGCGCGATCCGGCGTGCCGGAACGCGTCCAGGACACGGCCCAGCGCCATCCGGCGCTCGTGACGGCCGGACGCTGCGGTTGGGTCGCCAAGGGCGTCGTCTACGCCATGGTGGGCGTGTTGGCGATACCCATCGCGATCGACGGCCTGCGGACCGACCGAGCTCGGGACCGCGGGTCCCAGGCGAGCCAGCTCGGTGCCGTGACCAAGATCTCGCGAACGTCCTTCGGGACGATCGCGCTGTGGATCGTCGCCGTCGGGCTGGTGCTGTACGTCATCTGGCGGCTCCTCTCGATCCTGCTCCCGGCGGAGAACACGGCCAAGGCGTGGGTGACCCGTGCCGGCTACCTGGTCTCCGCCCTGACGTACGCGTTTCTCGCCTGGACGGCACTCTCCTTCGCAGTCGATGCCCGCAACGCGAACGGCAGGAACACCGAGGACGCGAGGGTCGAGCGCTTCACCCGCGACGTCATGGACATGTCGCTCGGTCGGTGGCTCGTCGGGGCGATCGGCGTCGTCATTGTCGGAGCCGGCATCTACTTCCTGATCAGGGGGATTCGTGCAACCTTCCGCGACGAGCTCGAACCACGGGGCGTCGGACCATTGAGTCACGAGTCGATCGTCACGATGGGCCGCGTCGGGTGGATCGGCCGGGCCATCGTCACGGGCCTGGTCGGCTGGTTCCTCATCAGAGCCGCGGTCGAGTTCCGGCCCGCGGAGGCGAAGGGTTTCGACGGGTCGTTCCGCGAGCTGACCGAGACCGCCATCGGTCCGTTCGTCGTCGCCCTGGCCGCCCTCGGCCTCATCGTGTACGGCGTGTTCTGCGTGGTCTCGGCGCCGCGACAGCGACTCAAGGGCGCCGACTGAGCGGGGACGGGCGGCTGTGCCGGTCACGCTCGTCGTCCTGCTGTCCGCCCTCGTCGTAGCCGGTGTCGTCTGGGCGCTGTCCCGGTCACCGGCGACGCCCGATCCCGCCGATCCCGAGGCGGAGGAACGATGGCTCCTCCGTTGGCTCGGCAGCCACCCGCGTGTCGGCGCGACGGCCCGCGCGATCGACCGCAGAGTGATCGGCGGGCTGATGCTCGCCGTCGCCCTGTCGATCGCGTTCGTGACCGCCCTGGTCGTGGGGGTTGTCCTCGACATGGTCGATCGGAACGCCGGGCTGGCGCGGTGGGACAGCGCCGTCGCCGAATGGGGGAGCCGTCACGCCAGCCCGTGGTCAACGGACGTCCTCGATGCGCTGACCAATCTCGGCGGGACGAGGTACCTCGTCATCGTCGCCCTGGGCGTCGCCATCTACGACTACGTCCGGCGCCGCAATGGGAACGTGTTTCTCTTCCTGTTCGTCGTGCTGCTCGGCGTGGTGACCGTCAACAACGGTGTGAAGCTGCTCGTCGATCGGGGGCGGCCACCGGTTGTGCACCTCGTCGGCACATCGGGCTCCTCGTTCCCGTCCGGACACTCGGCGGCCGCCGCCGCGGCCTGGTTCGCCTTCGCCCTCGTCGTCGCGCGCCACTGGCCGCGACGCGGTCGGGCGGCCGCCGCGGCGGTCGCCGCGGTCATTGCGATCGCCGTGGCCACCTCCCGCGCCCTGCTGGGCGTGCACTGGCTCACCGATGTCGTGGCCGGCGTCCTGCTCGGTTGGGGTTGGTTCCTCCTCGTGGCCCTGGTGTTCGGCGGTCGACTCCAACGCGTCGGGGAGCCGGCGGAACGAGTTGCCCGTCAGACCGGAGTGGATGCCAGCGGCGAGCCGCCTACAGCGCTGAGTCCGCCGCCACGTTGAGCACCGGGCGGCCGTCGTCGTCCGGCTCGGCGCGCTCGAGCACCATTCGGGCGGTCCGTTCGCCCAACTCGATCAGGCACACGTGGTTGGCGAAGAACGGGCCGTCCTCGACATCCCACTTCGTGGGCTCGGCGTGCTCACCCACCGAGCGCCGAAGCCCGCGGGCGGCGTAGTCGGCGACGCGGGACAGGCTGGCGCGGAAGACCCGCCGCTCCCTCGTGGCCAGTACGTTGCGGATCGGGGAGTTGACGATCTGGTGGACGCGGCTGACCGGGGCCGGGCGGTGCGGTTCGTCGGGGAAGGTGGCACGGGAACGGAAGCTGAAGTGCACGTCACCCGACAGGATGGTCACCGTCGCCGGAGGTTCCCGCGACGGGTCCTCACCGGGAGTGGCGACGTCGCGCAGCAGTTCCATCATCGCGACGTAGCTGTCATGGAACGCCGCCCAGTCCTCGAGGTCGACGGCGCGGCGGAGGCGTTCACCGAGCCAGCCGAACGGTCGTCCCCACGCCCCGTCGCAGAGCTTCTCGTTCCACCGTTCGAGGTGGTGCAGGCTCCCCGGCATGTCGACGGGTACCGACGTGGCCAGCACGAGGTGCTCGCAGTCGACGTCGCTGTTCTCGACCACCCACTTCCAGTCCTCCTCGTCGACCATCCGCCGCTGTCCCGGGTCGAGCACCCGATCTGAGCGGCTGTCGATGACGAGCAGGCGCACGCACCCGAGCTCACGAACGAAGCTGAAGCGGTAGCCGCCCTCCTGGCCGCTCGACTGCGCCGTCTGCTCCGCCCACGTCCGCAGCGTGTCGGTGGCATCACCGAGGTCGACGAACCGCGCGAGCATCCCGTCGGCCCGGATCTCGGTCGGCGAGAGGTTCCCGAGGTGCTGGTACACCCAGTACGACATGAAGCCGCCAATGATGCGGTCCGCCCACCACGGCTGCTTGCGGATGTCTTCGCGCCACGACCACGAGGTGTTCCAGTCGTCGATCACGTCGTGGTCGTCGAAGATCATCGCGCTGGGCACGACCGAGAGCATCCAGCGCTCGACCTCGGGTTCCCAGGATTCGTGGTAGAGCCACGTGTACTCCTCGAAGTCGGCGACGTCGTCGAGCGAGGGGTAGCGGTCGTCCAAGACGTGGCCGCGCCGCTCCTTCACCTTGGCGCGGGTCTGCGGTGACGAGTCATCGGCGTACACCTGGTCGCCGACGAACAGCAGCAGGTGCGGCCACTCGTCCGGCGACTGCCCGAGCATGCGCAGACCGTGGGCGTAGAGCGCGTCGACGCCGCGCGCCCGGTCGTCGTGGTCGAGCTCGAGCGTCCACGGGGGCTCGTGGGGTGCCGCCGTGCGGCACGATCCGAACAGGATCCGCAGCGGCCACGGGCCGATCGTGCGGATCACGCTCGCGGGGAGGCGGTCACCGGCGAGCGGCCAGCACCGCTCGCCGTCGAGATGCACCTCGTACGGCGTCGTGGTCGCCGGACCGAGCCCCTCGACGATCACCAGCGCGTAGTGGTGGCCGGCGACCGTGAACGTGGTCGTCCGGTGACCGAGCACCTCCACCGTGCACGGCGCGTCGGTCTCCACCCAGATCGTCGCCGTGGTCTCGCTGACGTGTCGCAGCATCGGGCCGAGGACGAGGTTAGGCATCCGGCGGAAGCTACCGCCCGCGTCCGCGTCCCTCGGATTTCAGCTCCACGAACCGGCGCCTGACAACCCGGTGCGGTGGTTCTGGGCCGAGCTCTCCGGATTCCCGCCGAACACCGATGTCGCGGTTCGGATCCAATCGTTCCGGCCCGACGGCAGCTCGTTCGGCGGTGGGTTGGTGCCGATCACCACGGACGGAGCCGGTCGTGTCGCCGCCCAACGGCTGAGTCTCGTCCCTTGCGGCGGCCACGTGGCGCTCACTGGGCA
The DNA here is from genome assembly GCA_046723555.1 of Actinomycetota bacterium. GTDB lineage: Bacteria > Actinomycetota > Acidimicrobiia > Acidimicrobiales > Ilumatobacteraceae > JALZMG01. The sequence continues at coordinate 17,669 of JBKOUV010000332.1, forward strand.
AGGTCCCGCGATACGCAGCGCGGCCTACGCGTCGCGGACTGCGGTCGCTCCGGACTGCTGACGGCGCATCTGACCCGATCGGTAGTGTCCCGCCGATGGGACCAGAAGTCGCGCGGTGGATGCGCTTCGCCGACGTAGCCGGCCGGGTCGGCTTCGGAACGGTCGACGACGACACGCCTGGGGAGATCGTCGTGTACGAGGGTGACGTGTTCGCCGGCGCCGAGCCGACCGGTGAACGGGTCACCCTCGAATCGGTTCGGCCCCTCCCGCCGTGCGAGCCGACGAAGGTGATCGGTCTCTGGAACAACCTGCGCGCCGCCGCCGAGAAGAACGGGTGGGCGGAGCCGGCCGAACCTTTGTACTTCCTCAAGGCGACGTCGTCGCTCGTCGGCCACGGCGTTCCCGTGATCAGACCGTCGTCGTACTCCGGACGGATCGTGTACGAGGGGGAGCTCGGCGTGGTGATCGGCACCGCGTGCTCGGATGTCGCAGTCGACGACGCCGACGAGGTGATCTTCGGCTACACGTGCGTCAACGATGTGACGGCGCTCGAGCTCCTCACGGCCGAGCCCGCCTTCCCGCAGTGGTGCCGGGCCAAGGGGTTCGACACGTTCGGCCCGATCGGTCCGGTGATCGCCAGCGGGCTGGATCCCGACTCGCTTCAGGTGCGGACGCTCGTCGGCGGCAAGCCGCGGCAGGACTACCCCGTGAGCGACATGTTCTTCTCGCCGCGCCGGCTCGTCAGCCTGCTGTCGCGTGACATGACGCTCTCGCCAGGCGACGTCATCGCCTGCGGGACGTCGACCGGCGTGCTGCCGATGCGTCCGCAGGTCGACATCGACGTGCACATCGAAGGGATCGGTGTGCTCAGCAACGCGCTCGCCGAGTGACGGCGAGTGTCGCTTTTTGACAACTCTTGACACCAGGCGACACTTTTTGTCGCCCTGGGCCAAGAGTTGCGCAAGGGAGCGGTCGAAGGACGGAGTCGGGGTTCAGAGCGCCAGTCGCTCGGCGAGCCCGATGCGCTGGAGCTTGCCGGTCGCCCCCTTCGGGATCTCAGTCAGGAACACGATGTGCTTGGGCACCTTGAACGGGGCGAGGTGGTCGCGCAGGTACGTGCGCAGCTCCTGCTCGGTCGTCTCCTGGCCGCCGACGAGCACGACCGCCGCACCGACCTCCTCGCCGAGCTTGTCGTGGGGGATCGCGAACGTCACCGCCTCCGCAATCGCCGGATGGCGCAGCAGCACCTCGTCGATCTCGAGTGGCGAGATCTTCTCACCCCCTCGGTTGATCTGCTCCTTCAACCGGCCGGTGAGGAACAGGTAGCCGTCCTCGTCGAGCGTCCCCTCGTCACCGGTCCGGAACCATCCGGCCGTGAACGCGGCTGCGTTGGCCGCGGGGTTGTTCTCGTAGCCGTCGACGACGGTGGCGCCGCGGATCGCCACCTCACCCCGCACCCCGGGCGGCAGCGGGTTGTTGGCGGCGTCGAGGATCGCGACCTCGATCCCAGTGGGGATCCCGACCGATCCCGGCTTCACCGTCCCGGGCGGCAATGGGTTGCACGTCATCTGGTGCGACGCCTCGGTCATCCCATAGGCCTCGATGACCGGTACACCGAACAGGTCGACCAGCCCTTCCAGCACCGGCCGCGCCAGCGAAGCGGATGAGGACCGGACGAACCGCAGGCTCGTCGGTCGGCGGCCCGGCGACCGGGCCAGCACCAGCTGATGCATGGTGGGGACGGCGCTGTAGTACGTCGGTCGCAGCTCGTCGAGCCAGCGGTGAAATCCGAACGCGTCGAAGCCGGGCGTGCACACGACCGATCCGCCGGCCGAGAGCGGCGCCAGGAGGCCGGACATGATCCCGTGGATGTGGAAGAGCGGCATGACTGTCAGGGAGCGGTCGGCGGTGGTGAGCTGCAGCGAGGCGGCGATGTTGCGGGCCGATCGGGCGAGGTTGCGCTGACGTAGCGGCACGATCTTTGGCCGTGACGTGGTGCCCGAGGTGTGCAACACCAGCGCTTCGTCATCGGCGGTGGGCCGCTCAGTCACCGACGCATCCGTATTGGCGGTGGTGGTGGTGGTGGTGGTGGTGCCGGCTGGGATGGCGAACTCGATCGACAGACCGTCACCGCGCACTTCGAGGGGGGTCGTCTGATCAGGCATCGCGGCGAGCGCGGCCGGCGACTGGCCGTCGGTGATCAGCGCGGCAGCCCGAAGATCCTCGAGATAGAAGCGGAACTCCTCTTCCCGGTACTTCGGGTTCAGCGGGGCCGCGCACCCGACGGACATCGCGGCGAGCAGCACTTGCGCGATCGCCGGCCCGTTCGCGAGCACAATGGCGATCCGGTCGCCGGGCTTCAGTCCGACTTGACGGAGCTGCTGCCCGAGCCGTTCGACCGCGTCCCACAGCGTGGCATGGTCGATCGACTCGCCGTCGACGCTGAGCAGGGCCGGCGCCGATCCGCCGGGCGACAGGAGCGAGGCGACGGTGTCGGGGGGAACCGCGAACGGAGCATTCATTTCACTGAGCATCGCATCCCGTCAGATGGCGACTCCAATGGGTCGAACCGTAACGTGGGTCAGTGCGCGTGTGCATCGTGGGAGCCGGAGCCATCGGTGGGTTGTTGGGTGCTCGCCTCGCCCTCGCCGGTGAGCAGGTGAGCGTCCTGGCGCGCGGCGACAACCTGACTGCGATCCGATCCAATGGTCTCACGCTGGTCGAACCGGACGGCACCGTGGTCGCCGCGTCAGGCGTCGAGGCCGCCGACAGCCTCGACGCGCTCGGCCCGCAGGACGTGATCGTGCTGGCCGTAAAGGCGCACCAGATCGCCGAGATCGCGCCGCGACTGGACGCCGTCTACGACGACGGCTCCATCGTCGTCCCGGTCCAGAACGGGGTGCCGTGGTGGTTCTTCCAGAAGTTCCCGGGCCCGTTCGAGGGGCGCCGGCTGGACTCGCTCGACTCGGACGGGACCATCGAGCGGCACATCCCGGCCGACCGCATCCTCGGGTGCATCGCCTACCCGGCGGCGGAGCGGGAGAAGCCCGGCGTGATCCGCCTGGTCGAGGGCGACCGATTCCCGCTCGGCGAGCTCGACGGTGTCCGCTCCGAGCGCGTGACAGCACTCGCCCAGACGCTGAGTGCGGCCGGCTTCACCTCGCGAGTGCTGACCGATATCCGGTCGCACGTCTGGGTCAAGGCGCTGGGCAATCTGGCGCTAAACCCGATCAGCGCGCTCACCGGTGGGACGCTCGTCGAG
>JBKOUV010000041.1:0-14465 GCA_046723555.1 Actinomycetota bacterium
CCGGCCGCCTCGAGCAGCTCCAGCGCCGGCGATGGCGCCGGGTACCCGGCGATCCCGCACAGGTAGAGCAGTTGCCGGTCGCCGGCCATCATGCGGCCTTCGCGTTCGCCGGCCACCAGTGATCCTCGGCGTCGGCGTACAGCCCCCGGAGGGCGGGCGCGACCTTGTCGCCGAAGAGCTCGGAGTTGTAGCGGGTGAGCTCGTCGTTCATGTTGCCGAACTGCAGCATCGTCAACAGGTGGCCGCAGTTGAACGTGCGGGCCACCTCGGCGAGCGTCTCCCGCACCGTGTCGGGGCTACCGATCACGACGTAGCCCTTCTCGACCATCTCGTCCCAGCTGAGGTCGTGCTTGGCCTGCTTCGCCCGGGCCACCGCCCGCACCTGCGACTGGTACCGCGCCCGGGCCGACGCCTCGGTGACGTAGCCGGGCGGGTCGGCGTAGCCCGGGTACACGTGCAGCGAACGGTTGAAGAAGTACTCCGCCGGTTCGCGGTACAGCCGGTACGCCTCCTGGTCGGTGTCGGCGACGCCGATGAACTGGAGGAAGGCCAGGCGGTACGGGTTCGGGTCCTTGCCGTTGGCTTCGACCCGACGCCAGAACCCGCCGACGGTCTCCTTCGCCATCAGGTGCCCGTAGTACGAGAGGGCGGCGTAGACGAAGTCATTCTGGGAGCAGTAGTCCCACGTCTCGACCGAGCCGCCACCGGGGATCCAGATCGGCGGGTGCGGCTGCTGCAGCGGCCGCGGCAGCACGTTCACGTAGCGCATCTGGGTGAACCGCCCATTGAACGGGAACGGCTCGGTCGCCGCCCAGGCCCGCAGGATCAGCTCGATCGCCTCGTGGTACTTCTCGCGGAGGATGCCCGGGTTGACGCTGTAGGCGTAGGCGGTGTCCATCGACGTGCCGACCGGGAAGCCACTGATCAACCGGCCGCGCGACAGCAGGTCCACCATCGCCATCTCCTCGGCGACGCGCACCGGGGGGTTGTAGAGCGCGACCGAGTTGCCGAGCACCGTGATCGCGACTCGCGACGTCCGCGTGGCGAGCACCGAGCCCATCACGTTCGGCGACGGCATGAGGCCGTAGCCGTTGCCGTGATGCTCGTTGATGCAGATCCCGTCGAACCCGCACTCCTCGGCGTACACGAGCTGGTCGATGTAGCGGGCGTAGCAGTCGGCCATCACCTCGCGGTCGAACAGGGCGGGGTCGATGTCGACCCAGACGCTGCGGTGCTTGCGGTTGAAGTCCTCGGGCAGCTCGGGGTAGGGCATGAGGTGGAACCAGAGCAGCTTCACTGTGTCCAACGTTGGTCCGGTGGACGGCGCCAGTCCACGACCGTCTTCGACAGGGATCATGTCGAGGGGGATAACGTTGCTGGTAGTGCCCGTCGATCTTCGCCGGTTGCGCTACTTCGTGGCTGTCGCGGAGGAGCGCCACTTCGGCCGGGCGGCGGCGCGGCTGCACGTCACCACGCCTCCGCTGTCGCAGCGCATCCGCGAGCTCGAGGAGGCTCTCGGGCTCGAGCTGTTCGAGCGCACCAGCCGCCGCGTGGTCCTGACGCCGGCGGGCGAGCGCCTGCTCGTCGACGCCCGCGAGGTGCTGCGGGCCGTCGATCGCTTCACCGCCGCCGCGGCCGACCTCGCCGCCGCGCCATCGGTGTGGGCGGTCGGTTACTGTCACGGCAGCGAGGGCGGGATGATGCGCACGATCCGAGCGTTCCGCGTCGGCCATCCCGACGTCGTGGTGCGGGCCGACGGGCTGACGTCGCTGCGCATCCTCGACGGCCTGCGCAACGGTCAGCTCGCCGCCGGGATCGTCCGCGGTCCGGTCGCCGACCCGGACCGGGTGGCGTCGGCGCCGCTGGCCCGGGTGCCGGTCGACCATGTCGCGGTCCCGCCCGGGCACCGTCTCGCCGGCGCCGACACGGTCCAGGCGGCCGAGCTCGACGGCGAGCCGGTGCTCGTCGTCGACCGGGCCGAGGCCCCGACGGCGCACGACGAGATCGAGGCCTACCTCGCCGCCGCTGGCGCTCGACCGCGCTGGATCCCCCATGCGGCCATCCAGGTCGAAAGGGTCCTCGACCAGGTCGCCCTCGGCAGCGGAATCGGCTGGCTCAACTCGTGGCAGGCGGAGCCGGCGGCGCGGCGCTTCGACGTCGCCGTGCGGCCGTTGCGTCCGGTCGACCTGTACGACGAGTTCCGCGCCGTCTGGCGGGCCGGCGACACGTCGGAGACGACGGCCGAATTCGTGTCGACGATGCTCGAGACGTGCGCGACCTGAGCCTTCAGGCGATGGGACCCGGCCGGATCGAGCGGAGGTAGCACGCCCTGGCGGCGAGCGCCCCTCGGACGTCGGAAACCACCTCGTCGCGGAATTGCGCCCGATACGTCGGATCGGTCACGAGGTAGACGGTGAAGTAGAGGGCCGTGAACGCGGCGAGGAATCCGACGACCCGCAGCAGCTCCTCGCTCAACAGCAGGCTGCGTCCGCTGAGCGTGGGCTCCCACAGCTCGTGGGCGGCGTTGCCGGTCCACGACTCGACGATCGGTCGGTCGATCGCGAGCACACCGAAGACGACGAGGAAGCCGCCGGCCGCCGCGGCGACCAGCATGATCTGGATCGCCTGGGTCACCAACATCACCAGCACGATGTTCGCCCACGCCCGCCGGCTGAGCGACGGGGCAACTTCACCCTCCCGCGGCGCCGGCGCCCCGGTCACCGGCGCGCCGACGTCGCGCGCCAGCGCGGCGGCATCGTCCCAGTCGTCGAAGTGGTTGATCTCGGCCACCTCGACCGGCACGCGGGACAGCACGAACGACGCGCCGATGACGAAGAACAGCGCCAGAACCAGCCAGTACGCCACGCCGTTGAGATTCCCGGCGACCTGCCACACCTCGGTGTTGACGAACAGGAACGTGACGAACAGCAGGAGCAGGGGGAGCGCCTTGACGACCAGGTGACCGAGATCGGCGATCTGCCCGCCCAGCTGACCGAACCCCCACCTGGTCATCGGGATCAGCCCGTAGCTCGTGACGACGTAGATCACGAGCAGCACCCCCAGGCCGGTCAAGATCGATTGCAGGGCGTCGCCCGGCTGGCCGAGAAACAGCGCGGGCAGCGACGGCCCGATGACGAAGAGCGCGAGTTCGCCCGGCCCGACGGTCCGCGGGATCGAGAAGGCCGGTCGGCCGCGCAGCATGTTGGCGATCGCGATTCCGGCGATCAGCACGGCCAGAATGAGCGCGAAGGCGAGGAGGTTGCGGCCGACGCTCCAGTTGACGTCCAGGGCGTTGAGGCCGCCGGCGAGGTAGGCGATCCCAAGGACGGGAAGGGAGCGGGTCCAGATGTCGGTCCCGGCCGAGTACCCGTCGATGAAGTGGGGGAGTCCGCGGGTGATGAACCACCGCTCGATCTCCTCGCGTTCAATGGTTTCGGTAGTCATCGGTCTGGCCGCCCGCGCGCCAGGATGAGCGCGCCGATCCCTCCGGCCAGGACGGCGGCGGCGAGAATAGCCACCTTGGCCTCGTTCTGGATCGCCGGATCGTCGAAGGCGAGGTCGGTCACGAAGATCGAGACGGTGAAGCCGATCCCGGCGATCGTGGCGATGCCGGCGATGCCCCGCCCCATCGCCCCCTCCGGCAGGATGCCGATGTTGCGGCGGGCCGCGATCCAGGTGAGGCCGGAGATCCCGACGAACTTGCCGACTACGAGTCCGAGCAGCACGCCGATCGCGACACGCGACGTGGCGGCGTCGGAGATCGCCTCGGCGCTGAGCGTGATCCCGGCGTTGGCGAGCACGAACAGCGGGACGATCGCGAAGCTTGTCCACGGGTGCAGGACGTGCTCGAGCCACTCGACCACCGAGACGCTCTGGCGGGCCAGGCTCGCCGTCTCGCGGGCCGCCTGGACCGACGAGATGTCGGTGAGCACCGCCACATCGACGAGCTCGTGCTGGACGTGCGGTCGTGTCGGTGCGAGCAGGCCGAGGATGACGCCGGTGAGCGTGGCGTGGACCCCGGACTCCTCGAGCGCCAGCCACAGGCCGGCGCCGAGGGCGAGTGGGAGCAACGTCGAGCGCACGCCGGTGAGCCGGAGGAGCACGAGAACGGCGACGAGGCCGATGGCGATCAGCAGCGAGTCGGTGTCGATGCGCCCGGAGTAGAAGATCGCGATGACGGTGATCGCTCCGATGTCGTCGACGATGGCGAGGGCGAGCAGGAACAGCTTCAGCGACGGGTGCACGCGGCTGCCGAGCAGGACGACGACGCCGATGGCCATGGCGATGTCGGTCGCCATCGGGATCCCCCAGCCCCGGGCGCCGGCCCCACCGGCGTTGATCGCGGTGTAGATCAGCGCCGGCGCGACCATCCCGCCGAGCGCGGCGAGGGCGGGCAGGGCCGCCCGGCGGACGCCGCGCAGCTCGCCCTCGACGAGCTCTCGCTTGATCTCCAGCCCGACGACGAAGAAGAAGATCGCCATCAGCCCGTCGTTGACCCACTCGCGCAGGTCGAGGTCGAGCGTCCGCTCGCCGAGGCGGATGGCGAGATCGGTGTTCCACAGATCCTGGTAGGAGTCCTGCCACGGTGAGTTCGCCCACACCAGGGCGATGAGGGCGGCGACGACGAGGACGATGCCGCCGGCGGACTCGGTCTGGAGGAACTCGCGGAGCGGGGCGATGAACACGGGACCGGATCGGCGCTCGCTGGCCCGGCTCGTCATGGCCACGATCCTGGCATCCGAGGGTTTCGTGCCGGGACGTATCGGCGCCAAACCCTCCGGTGGCGCGAAACCCTCGGGTGGGGGCTACCAGGAGCCGGAGCTGCCGCCGCCGCCACCGCCGCCGACGCTGCCGCCGGAGAAGCCGCCGCCACTGAAGCCGCCGCCGCCGAAGCCGCCGCCCGAGCTCGACGGGGCGGTGTACGTGCTCGACCACGACGGGCCCATGCTGTAGACGAGCAGCGGGCCCGTCGACAACTCGGCCGGCGTCACGCTCGACGCCCGCATTGCCCGCTCCCAGGCATCGGCGGCGCCGAGGGCGACCGCCCACGCCGAGTACTCGCGCAGCAGCCCCTGCTTCCACGCCCACTCGACGTGCCGTCCCTCGCTCGCCTTGAGGAACCGGCGGAACGACTCGGCGCGCAGGGCGAACGCCGAACCGGTCGCGCTGCGCACCGGGAGGAGCGTCCGGTACACCGCGAACGCGGCGAGGGCGGGGACAACGAGCCCGAAGAGGATCGCCCCCGCCGGACTCGAGACCCAACCGAAGAAGGCGCTGCCGGCGGAACCGAACACGATCAGGAACCAGACCGAGAACACGGCGAAGAACGGCCACGGCGTGTTCATCCGGCTGCTCGCGTGCGGCGAGTGACGCTTCCACCAACCCGACCCGGCGATCTCGTTCTCCTGCTCCGCGCGCACGTCACGCCATGCGGCGGCGAAGCGCTTGTCGTACGTCCCGAGCCCGACCACGTTCCGGCCATGGAACAACGACGTCAGCAGGTCCCGGTCCCGGGGCGCGGCGCTGTCGAACTTGTTGCCGACACCGAGCGTGACGCTGTCGCTCTCGTCGCGGTTCAGCGTGATCACGTCGCGGGCGGCCAGTCCGGAGAACCACGCTCCGACGGACTCGTCGTCGATGCGCTCGCGGAGCAGCACCGTGCCCTGCCACGGCTCGATGCCGGTCGGCGGAGCGAACTCGGTCGTGGCGAGCTCGTCCATCTCCTGGTCGGCGACGTACCGGACCGGCCGCGGGGTGGCCGGTACGACGGGAGTGCCGGGAGGCGGCAGCGTGCCACCAGGGGCGCCGGCGGATCCGAACGCGGCGTCAGCGGCGCCGCCGGCGAAGACCTCGTTGCGTCCCCGCCACCGGGCGATGACATACACCGCCGCCCCGGCAACGGAGCCGATCGCCAGGATCGTCAACGCCAGCGGCGCCCGGTTGTCACCACGGCGCATCGGCAGCGGCGGCTCGGGAACGGAGACCGGATCGGTGCGCCCGACGATCGTGCCACCGATGGTGATCCCCTGACCCGGCTCGAGCGGACTGATCACGGCCCGATAGACGCCGTCGTCCGGTTCGAGTGTGCACCCGCCGGTCGCACCGCGCGACCCGACGTTGCACAACGGGTCGTCGAGCTGGAGGCCGGTGACGACGACCTCGAAGTGGTCGGTGGACAGCGTCTCCTCGTTGCCGATGACGTCGAGCGCCAGATCACCGGACGTGAGGCGGGCGTCCGGGAGCGTGTAGCTGAGTACGTACCGGTGCTGCCCGCTGATGGTCGTGTTCGGGTCGCCGACCCGAATGCGCGTGCCTTGGGGGACCGGTTCGGCAGAGACGTCGGCGGGGGCGTCGGGGGACGTCGCCGACACGTCCGTCGGGACGCCGAAGTCGTTGGGGATGATCCGCTGGTAGCCGTGGCGATCGCTCGTTCCGAAGTCCTGGTCGACCACCTCACGGATCCGCAGCCCGTCGTCACCGACCGGGGTCACCGTGAGCTGCTTGCTCTCGAAGCGCTCGTCGCGCTTCTCCTCGCCGATCACGCCGAACAGGGCGAGTCCGCTGCAGGCGAGCACCGCCGCCCCGACGGCGGCGTGGCGCCACGCACTCAGTTTTCCGAGCTCCGCCATGGCCATGCGCCAAGTCTGCCGGAGCTACCTTGCGTTGCGGCCGCAGCGAGAGGAGGCAGGTGGCGACCTGGTGGCGCGACGACCCGTCCGAAGGGGAGCCGGACTACCGCTTCACGCTCGCCAACGAGCGCACGTTCCTGGCCTGGGTCCGCACCGCGCTCGGGCTCCTCGCGGCAGGCGTGGCGGTGCGCCAGCTCGTCGAGCCGTTCGGCATCAAGGGCGGCCGCACCACCCTCGCCATGCTCGGCATCTCGGCCAGCGTCGTCCTCGCCGTCGGCGGCTACCTCCGGTGGGTCAGCGTGCAGCGGGCCGTGCGACGCGGCGAACCGCTGCCGCCGGCCCGGCTCGTCCCGATCGTGACGGCGGCGATCGTCGTCATCGCCCTGGTCGCGTTCGTGGTGGTGGCGTTCGGATGACGGGCCCGATCGCGTTCGACGACGCCCGAGGCCTGCAGTACGAACGGACCGCGCTCGCCTGGCTGCGCACCGCCCTCAGTGCGGTCGCGGTCGGGCTGTTCCTGATCCGGCAGACCGACCCGGGCGCCGAGCGCTGGCTGGTCGGAGCCGGCATCGCCCTCGGGCTCGTCGGCGTGCTGGCGGCGATGCGCGGCCGCATGGTCGCCCTCAACCGGCGCCCGGCCGTCGTCGCCCCGGCCCGAACGGGCGTCGCCCTCGTGTTCGGCTCGCTCGTCGTGCTCGCCGCCGCCGGCGTTTGGGTCGCCCTCTAGCTTCCCGCCAGGTCTGTGTCACCGAATCCGCGGTCGAACGCGGATGCGGTGACACAGATCAGGGATTGCCGGGGCCCGGAACGCGGCCGTGGCGATGGAGCGTGCGGGAGATCGCCTGCTCGCGCAGCCAGCACGGCAGCTCCACCCGCCCGTGGTGGGTGACGGCGGTCTCGTCGATCGCGACGCCGGCCCGGTGACACGCCGCGCGCACCGAGTCGTCGCACGGGGCGAGCAGGCGCAGCCGTTCCGCTCCCGATGCGCCGAGGCGGCGGATCAACGCGGCGTCGTCGGCGAAAACCTCCAGCGGCACCCCGGCCACCGCCGCCGCGGCGCGCAGTGACGCCACGTCGGACTCCGGTGTGCTCGGCCCGATGCGGACGAGCACGCCACGGACCGGCCGGTAGCGGAGCAGGTTCGACTCCGACCGCAGCCCGCTGCGGTCGATCGACCGGCTGAACAAGTCGTCCCACCACTTCCGGTACGAGGCTTCGGCCTCGTCCGGCGAGGCGGGCGTCCGGCGGCTGAACGTGGTGAAGCGGAGGATGTCGTCGGGGCCGCCGGACTTTGCGCTCCGGCCGACCGACGATCGCTTCCAGCCGCCGAACGGTTGCCGGCGCACGACCGCGCCGGTGATGTGGCGGTTGACGTAGGCGTTGCCGACCTCGACCCGGTCGAGCCAGTGCTCGACTTCGGCGACGTCTAGCGTGTGGATGCCCCCGGTGAGGCCGTACTCGACGGCGTTCTGCAACTCGAGCGCGTGGTCGAGATCGTCGGCCCGCATGACCCCGAGCACGGGCCCGAAGCACTCGGTGTGGTGGAACCACGATCCGGCCCGGACCCCGAGCCGCACGCCCGGCCGCCACAGCCGTTCCCCGTCGAGCGGCGCCGGCTTCACGAGCCACGCCTCCCCGCCGTCCAGCTCGGTCAGCCCGCGAGCCAGCTTGCCGGCGGCCGGCGTGATGATCGGACCGACCATCGACGCCAGCTCGGCCGGCGGCCCGACGCGCAGGCTGCGCACCGTGTCGGCGAGACGGCGCCGGAACGTGGTGTCGTCGTACATCGGCGCCTCGACGATCGCCAGGCTCGCCGCCGAGCACTTCTGTCCGGCGTGGCCGAACGCCGAGCGCACGAGGTCCCGCAAGGCGAGATCGAGGTCGGCGGTCTGGCTGATCACCAGCGCGTTCTTGCCGCTCGTCTCGGCGGTCAGCCGCAACGCCGGCTTCCAGTCGAGGAACATCTGCGCCGTCTCGTAGGACCCGGTGAGGGCGACCGCGTCGATCTCGGGGTGGGTGACGAGATGCCGGCCCACGTCGTCATCGGGGCAGCGCACGAGCTGGACGACCTCGGGCGGCACGCCCGCCTCATGGGCGTGGCGGACCAGTTCGGCGGCCGTGGCGACGGCCTCGGGCGCCGGCTTGAGCAGGACCGCGTTTCCGGCGGCGAGGGCGGCGACGACGCCGTTGGCGGGGATCGAGATCGGGAAGTTCCACGGCCCGGCGACGAGCACGACACCGAGCGGGTCGGCCGCGACGCCGTCGGTGGAGAGCTCGTCGATCGTCCTCGTGCCGGCCGCCGCCCAGCGGGCGAAGTCCACTGCTTCGGAGACCTCCGGGTCGCCCTCGTGCACGGTCTTGCCCGTCTCGTGGGCCATCACCGCGATCGTTCGTCCCCGATTGGCGGCCATGACCTCGGCGACGCGCGACAGCGCCCGCCGCCGTTCGTCGGTCGTGGTCGCTCGCCACCGGGCGGCCCCCACGCGAGCCCGGGCGACGAGCTCGTCGATACCGTCGGTCGTCGTGACGAGCGGTGGCAGCTCGGCGGGCTGCTCCTTCGCCAGTTGCTCGGCGATCCACTCCCGATTGCCGGGGCGGGTGAAGTCGGTGTCGGGCTCGTTGGCGAACGGCGCATCGGGGTCGAAGCGACGGACCTCGACCCGGCGATCCTGGTCCCGGCGCGGCATCGTCGGCACCGTCCGCCGGCTGACGACCGCGGCCTCGAACCGCTCCCGTTCCGCCTTCCACACCGGCGAGCCGGGTGTGATCGTGAACAGCGACCGAAGGAAGTTCTCCGGACCGGAGTTCTCGTCGAGCCGGCGCGACAGGTAGGCGATGCTGGCGGGGAAGTCGGACTCGGTCACCACCGGCGTGTAGAGCACGACGCCGCCGGCCGCGGCCAGGGCCGCTCGGGCCTGCGGCGGCGCCATCCCCTCGAGCATCTCGATGCCGACCGCAGCCGCGAGCTCCCGGTGCCGGCGCTGGGCCAGCGCCCAGCCGACGTCGAAGAGGTTGTGGCTGCCGACACCCACGAGGAGCCCGCCGCCGGCGGCGGCGTCGAGACTGCGATCGAGGAGCGCCTTGTAGCTGGCGTCGACATCCGCCTTGTTGTCGTACGGCGCCGGCGCCCACCCGCCGAGCTCGGCGTCGACGTGCTCCATCGCCAGGTTGGCCCCCTTGACCAGGCGGAGCTTGATCGGAGCACCGCCCTGCTCGTGGCGGGTGGCGGCCCAGCCGATGAGCCGCTCGATCACTTCGTGGCTGTCCGGGAGGTACGCCTGGAGCACGATTCCGGCGGGGAGGCCGCGGAACGGCGGCTCGTCGAGCACGGTGCAGAACGCCTCGACCGTGAGCGCGAGGTCGCGGTACTCCTCCATGTCGAGGTTGACGAAGACGGGCGGGGTCCGCTCGGTGGCGGTCGAGTAGATCGTGCGCAGCCGCTCGGCAATGCGCTCGACCTCGTGGTCGAAGGCGAGCACGTCGAGGTTGGCGCAGAGCGCCGAGATCTTCACCGACACGTAGTCGACGTCGGCTCGGCGCATCCGGGCGCACAACGCGGCGAGGCGGGCGTCGGCCTCGTCGTCACCGAGGATCGCCTCGCCGAGCAGGTTGACGTTGACGTCGAAACCCTGCTTGGCGCGGCGGGCGACGTGACGGCGGAACGCCGGGTCGTCGGCGGGGACGATCACACCGCGGGTCTCGTGGCGGATCCGCTGGCGGGCGATGGCGGCGACGGGGCGGGCCGCGACCGCCGAGCCGGCGGACGCCAACCGCAGTCCCGCCCGGTCAACGAGGGTGAGCGAGCGCGGGAGTCCGGCGGCGACGAGTTCGCGAAGCTGGCCCATCGCCCGGGTCGGGTTCGGGGTCCGCAGCACCTGGTCGGTGAGGGCGAAGAGGAACTCCCGCCCGTCGTCGTCGGCGAGGAGCCGGCCGAGGCGCCGAGCCCGCCGTCGCTCGCGCCGGGTCGTGCGTCGGTCGGCGTCGATGAGCAGGCACTCGGCGAGCGCGACCGCCGTCGCGACTGCCGCGTCGTCACCCGAGCCGGTCACGACTCCATTGATACCCGGATCGTCGGTCGCGTCGAGCGAGACCGAAAATCAACGGAGGGGACCGGCGCCCCGCCGGCACCGATCCCCTCAGGCCGCAGAGCCCCCTATTGCCCCGCGGCGATTCCCGCTGCCTGAACATGAGACGGTAGCGCCGGTCCGTGATACGAACGACCGTAATGCTTGGTGTGATCGGCGATTTGCTCGAGGATGTCGTGATCCACGCGACTGGCCCGCCCGCGCGCGGCACGGACACGACGGCCAAGATCGAGCGCCGGCGGGGCGGCAGTGCGGCGAACGTCGCCGCGGCCGCGGCGCTGATCGGCTGCCCGGTGCGGTTCATCGGCCGGGTCGGGGACGACGCGCTCGGTGAGCAACTGGTCGCCAGGCTCGCCGCCGACGGCGTCGACGTGCGGGTGCAGCGGGGCGGCCGCACCGGAGCGGTCGCCGTGCTGGTGGAACCGGGCGGGGAGCGGACGATGTTCCCCGACCGCGCCGCGGCGGCCGAACTCGAGTCGATCGACCCGACCTGGCTCGAGGGCGTCACCTGGCTCCATCTCACTGGGTACTCGCTGTGTGGCGAACCGACCGGCTCGGCGTCGATCGAAGCGGCCAAGCTCGTCCGGGCGAGCGGCGGGCGGGTCAGCCTCGACGTCTCCTCGGCCGCTGTGATCGAGGCGTTCGGTCCTGAGCGCTTCGCGGGCAACCTCGAAGCCGTTGCCCCCGACATCGTGTTCGCCAACGCGGCCGAGGATCGGACACTCGGCGGACGGCCGCCCGGGGTGTACGTCGTCAAGGACGGTCCGCGTCCGGTCGTCGTGACCCAACCCGACGGGTCGGTCTCGCAAGTGGACGTCCCGGCGCTTCCCGGACCCGTCTCCGACACGACCGGCGCCGGGGACGCCTTCGCGGCCGGCTTCATCGCCGTCATGCTCGAAGGCGCCTCGGCCGTCGATGCGGCGCGGGCCGGAGTGGCGGCGGCCGGTCTGCTCCTCGCCCGGTCCGGGGAATGACCCGGCCTCAGCTCCGGTTCGATGGCGCATGGAACTGAACGACGCCCTCGCCTTCGTCCGTGACCGGAACCAGGGGGTCCTGGTGACCACGAAGCGGGACGGCCGGCCCCAGCTCTCCAACATCACCTATGTCGTCGGCGACGACGGGGTGATCCGCATCTCGGTGACGGGTTCCCGGGCCAAGACGGCGAACGCGCGTCGTGATCCCCGAGTCTCGCTGTACGTCACGCGCGACGACTTCTGGGCGTACGCGGTGATCGAGGGCCGGGCCGAGGTGACGCCGGTGGCCACCGATCCCTCCGACGCCACGGTCGAGGAGCTGGTCGAGTACTACCGCACCGCTCGAGGCGAGCACCCGGACTGGGACGAGTACCGGCGGGTGATGGTCGACGACGGCCGGCTCGTGCTGCGGGTGCACCCGGAGCGGGCGTACGGCATGGTCGAACGGCCGACGGGGTAGCACAAGGAGCGTGCCCTTCTCTCGTCACCTCGTTGGGACCAGCGGGTGGGTGTACCCGTCGTGGCGGGGGACGGTGTACCCGCGCGACGTCCCGCAACCGGAGTGGCTGCACTACTACGCCTCCCTGTTCCCGACCGTCGAGGTCAACAACACCTTCTACCGGCTGGCTTCGCCGGCGACGGTCGCCAAGTGGGCGGAGAGCGTCCCATCGCGGTTCCGCTTCGTCGTCAAGGGGAGTCGTTACCTGACCCACATCCGCCGGCTCGATGCGGTCGGCGACGGTCTCCGTAGGTTCTTCGCCTCCGTCGAGCCACTCGGCGACAAGTTGACCGCTGTCCTGTGGCAGCTGCCACCGACCTTTCGCGCCGACGTCGATCGTCTCAGCCGGTTCCTCGACGCCCTTCCGTCCCGGCCGCAGCCGGCGTTCGAGTTTCGCCACGACAGTTGGCGGACGGAGGCGGTGAACGAGCTGCTCGAACAGCGGGGGGCGATGACGGTGGTGGTCAGCGGACCGAAGTCGAACGACGACCGCATGGTCACGGGGAAGCGGGCGTACGTCCGCTTCCACGGCCTGGCCGGCGGGTACGCCCACGACTACACCGACGAAGAACTGACTCCGTGGGTGAAGTTCGTCGACGCCTCCCCAGCGGCGCTCGTCTACTTCAACAACGATGCCCATGGTTACGCCGTCAAGAACGCCGTCCGGTTCACCGAGCTCGCCGCCACCGGGTCCGGCCGCACGGAGCGACGGGCGTCATGACGACGGCGTCGAGCGCGGCCCCATTCGTCCCCCAGACCCGGGATCTCGACGAGCTGGCCCGGGCGGCGGCGTCGTGCACCGGCTGCCCGCTGTACCGGGACACGACCCAGACCGTGTTCGGCAAGGGGGCGGCGGATGCCGCGCTGTTCCTCGTCGGTGAGCAGCCGGGCGACGTGGAGGACAAGCGCGGCTTGCCGTTCGTCGGGCCGGCCGGTGCGGTGCTGTGGTCCTGTCTCGAAGACGCTGGAATCGACCGCGACACATTGTTCGCGTCCAACGCCGTCAAGCACTTCAAGCACGAGACTCGAGGGAAGCGCCGGTTGCACAAGAAGCCCGGCGTGGCCGAGGTCGAGGCGTGTCACCCCTGGCTGGACGCCGAGATCGGCGCCGTCAAACCGAAGGTGATCGTTGCCCTGGGCGCGGTGGCGGCCCGGTCGCTGATCGGCCGCACGGTCGGCATCGCGGCGAGCCGCGGCCGGTCGTTCGGGTACGACGACATCCCGGTGCTCGTGACGTATCACCCGTCGGCCGTGCTCCGGGCCGACGAACGGGCGCGAGAGGTCCGAGCCGCGCTCGTCGAGGACCTCGTCACCGCCCGCCGCATGGCCGGCGTGTAGCGGTCTCTCCGGCAGGCACTCGGCGAACCGGCGCCGGTTAGACGGGCGCGAGGGGCGCCAAGGCTCGCCCCATGAGGTCGACGAAGTTGTCGTGATAGAAGGCGCGTCGGGCGGCGTCGGCGGTGCCGGCGAGTGATTTCTCGAAGCGCTCGATTGGGCGGCGTCCGCCCTCGACGTGCGGGTAGTCCGACGAGAACAGGCACACCTCGGGCCCGGCCTCGGCGATGATCCAGCCGACGTCCTCGGTCGGGTACGGCGTGAACCGGATCTGCCGGCGGACGTACTCGCTCGGTCGCAGCGACAGCGCTTGGAGACGTTCCTCGTGCCGGCCGAAGGCGTCCATCGCCGACTCCATCTGGCGCATCCACGACGGGACCCAGATCGCGCCCTGCTCGATCACGCCGATGCGGAGCGCCGGGAAGCGCTCGAGCAAACCGTCGAAGATCAACGTCGCCAGTGTCTGGGCCGGTGGCCCGGGAATGCCCATGTAGTCGACCGAGCGGAAGTTCTCCTCGCCCCCGTGGAAGTCCGGTGGAATCGGGAGCCCATTGTTGAAGTAGTTGCGGTCGATCAGGTCACCCGTGCCGCCGACGTGAAACACGACCGGGATCCCGGCCTCGCTCGCCGTCGCCCACACCCGGTCGAGGGCGATGTGGCTGGGGGAGTGACCCGGCGGGCAGCCCGACGCGATGAGCAGGGCCGCGGCGCCCATCTCGATCGCTTCGGCGGCCAGCGGCCCGGCGCGGTCGAGGTCGGCGAGCGGGACATAGCACGACGGCAGCAGGCGGGGGTCGACGGAGCAGAACTCGACCATCCCGCGGTTGTGGGCGCGGGCGGCGCCGATGGCGAGGTCGAGGTCGCCGGAGTGCTCCCAGTCGCGGAGCCGCCGGTTGTGGAACGTGTTGAACAGAAGCTGGCTGGCGAAGCCGAGCAGGTCGAG
>JBKOUV010000120.1:0-5958 GCA_046723555.1 Actinomycetota bacterium
CTCCAGGGCGGGCGCGCTGGAGGAGAGATGATGCAGGGCGATGCCGTGGCCCGCGGCGAGGGCGCCAACGGTCTCCGGCGGTGCGGACGTTCTCGCGGTGTGCGGTGCGACGTGATCGGTTTGGTGACCGCGACCGATGAGCAGGCCGACGAGATGGCCGATGCATGGTGTGACGACGACCGTGCTCGTCGAGCGCCGCCGCAGCTCATCGAGTGGGCCCTGCCAGACCAGCCGACCGTGGGCCAGCACCAGCACGTGATCAGCGATCTGATCCACCTCGGAGAGGTCGTGGCTGGACAGCAGGATCGTGCGCCCTTCGTTGGCCATCGCCCGCACGCTGTCGCGCAGCCATCGCATGCCTTGCGGGTCGAGCCCGTTCGTCGGCTCATCGAGGACGAGGACCTCGGGATCGCCCAGCAGCGCCGTCGCCAGGCCGAGGCGCTGGCGCATGCCCAGCGAGAAGCCGCCGACCTTCTTCGTCTGGGCGTGGGCGAGCGACACTCGTTGGAGTGCCCGCGCCGGCGCGTTGCGGTCGAGACCGGCGGCCGTCGCGATCACACTCAGGTGATCGATGGCGCGCCGCCCGGGGTGGAACGCCGCCGTGTCGAGCAGCGCCCCCACCGTGCGGGTCGGCGCGGCGAGCTCGTCGTAGCGGCGGCCGTCGATCGTGGCCGTGCCCGACGTCGGGCGGGTCAGGCCGAGCAGGATGCGCAGCGTCGTCGTCTTGCCCGCCCCGTTCGGTCCCAAGAACGCGGTGACGCCCGGTTCGATCCTGGCGGTCAGGTGATCGACGGCGGTCATCGGGCCGAACCGCTTCGTCAGCCCGTCGAACGCAAGTCGCCCGGGCACGACTACTCGGAGGCGAGTTCGGCGAACCTGCCCGCGACCGGCGGGGACATGGGAGCGGGCTCGGTGTAGAGCGCGACCGCCATGGCGAGCAGGCACAGGCCGTAGACGCCGACCATGCCGTGCAGCAGGGTGGGGACGGCGAGCCCAAGGACTGTGATGGCGGTCAGCCAGATGCCGGTGGCGAGCGGCGTGAATCGCCGCCAGCCGTGCCACGCGCCGGCGCGCAGCGTGGCTCGCCCGGTGACCAGGAAGCCGATCGTCGACGCGATACTGCCGAGCCCGAAGACGGCGCCGACGATGATGGCGCTGGTGTCGCTGGTCTGGGCGTGGCGGATGGAGATGGAAGCCAACTCGCCGACGAGCAGCAGTGCGGTCCCGGTGACCGCCAGCGCCACGCCCCTGGCCGCAGATCGGGATCGTCCGGCGGCGCCGCTGCGGCCGAAGGCGACCAGCCCGAGGATCACCAGCCCGTGAACGAGCGCGCTGACGATCGAGAACGTCACGAATGCGCCGCTGCTCTCCCACGGGTAGCGCCACATGTCGTCGGAGATTTCGGTGGAGGGCTGGATGCCGAGGAACAGCACCGCACCGGCAACGGCGGTGGCTGCCGCGGCGACGATGAACGCGACGGCCGCGCGGCGGATCTGACGGATCTGTCTGTCGTTGGTGGGGACCATCGGTGCTCCTTCGGGTTCGAGTTGTCGTCGGGTGTCGTTGTACGGACTCGAAGGCGGCGCGTCATCGGCGCTGATGCGGCATCTGCGGTACGCGCCAGCACTGATTCGGGTTGCGTGCGAGCACGATTGCTGCCGTCGGGGGCGGCGGGGACAATGGACGCGGTGAAGGGTGTGCGTCTGCGTGCGTTTCCGGCGTCGCTGCTCGCCGCGACGGTGGCGGTAGAGGCCGTCGCGGTCGCCTTGTCGTGGGGCGTGGAGCCCGCCTGGGACACCGCGCTGTACGCGGTCTACGCGGTGACCCTGGTCGGCGCGGGGGCCTTGATCGTGTCGCGCCACCCGGGGCATCGGATCGGGTGGCTGTTCATCGCCTCCGGGCTGTTCGAAAGCCTCTACGGCGACCTGGCGCAGGGGTGGGGGTTGCGGGCTGCCGAGCGTGGCTGGCCGGGCGGCCTGTTCGCCGAATGGGTCTCGCTGCTGAGCTGGGCGCCCGCTGGCATCGCCATCGTCCTCACGTTCCTGCTGTTTCCCGACGGGCACCTGACACGACCGGGCTGGCAGGCGGTGGTGTGGGTCTACATCGTGGGTGTGGCGGTGGCCTTGCCCGGCTGGGCGATGGACCCCGACCTCGGCGACCAGTTGGTCGGCGGCCGCAACCCCTTCGAGGTCGACGGCGCACCGATCGACCTGCTGATGGCGGTTGGCATGCCGCTGCTGTTGGGCTCGGTGGTGGTGGCGATCATCCCGTTGGTGCAGCGGCTACACCGGTCGAGCGGCGTGGAGCGGCTGCAGTTGCGCTGGTTCGCGTTCGCGTCGGTGTGCGCTGCGGTGGTGTTGCCGACGGTGCTGTTGCTGTGGAGCGTGGTCCCCGCGGTGCGTCCGCTGACGGCGTTGGCGCTGACGGCGATGCCGGTCGCCGCGGGCGTCGCCATCTTGCGCTACCGCCTCTACGACATCGATCTCGTCATCAGCCGCACCGTCGCCTACACCGCGGTGACGCTGCTGCTCGCCGCCATCTACGCGGTGACGGCGCTAGTGATCGGCGCGGCCGTCGGACGTCAGTCGGCCTGGGTGACCGCCGGTGCGACGCTGGCGGTGGCGGTCGCGTTCAACCCGATGCGGCGCCGCGTCCAGCACCACGTCGATCGCCGGTTCGCGCCCGCTCGCGTCGATGCGCTCCGACAGATGGAGCGTTTCCTCGACGATCTGCGCGCCGGGCGCGCCGCGCCCGAAGACCTCGAGCCCACTTTCCGTCGGGTGCTGGGCGTCGACGACCTCGCGGTCCGGCTGTCGCTGCCCCACGGCGGGTCGACCGTCGACCTGTCCGGTACGCCGGTGCCCGACGACCTCGCCCCCGATCAGACGAGCTGGCCGATCAGGCATGCCGGCACGCTGCTCGGCACCGTCGTCGCGCCCGCCGAGCTTGCCGAGCGCCACTCACTGGTCTCGAAAGTGCTGGAAGCCGGGTCGCTGGCGGTCGAGATCGCCCGCCTGCGGGTCGAGCTGCGGCACCAGCTGGACGAGGTCGAAGCGTCACGGGCCCGCATCCTCGCTGCCGCCGACGACGAGCGGCGCCGCATCGAACGCGACCTCCACGACGGCACCCAGCAGCGGCTGGTGTCGATCGGTCTCACGCTCCGTCACGCCCAACACGCGCTCGGGACCGCCGGCGCCGAGGTCAGCCGGACGCTTGACGACGCGGTCGCCGAGATCACCATGACGATCGACGAACTACGCGAGCTCGCTCGCGGGCTGCGGCCCGCGGCGCTCGACGCCGGACTCGGCGCCGCGCTGCGCGACCTCGCCAGGCGAGCACCCCTTCCGGTCGAGGTCGACGCCGACGGTCAACGGTTCCCGCCTGATGTCGAGACCGCCGCCTACTTCTGCGCATGCGAAGGGCTCACCAACGCCGTCAAGCACGCCCATGCCACCAAGGTCGTGCTCAGCGCTCGCCGCAGCAACGGTGCGCTGGTCGTGTCCGTCGCCGACGACGGCGCCGGCGGCGCCGTCACCCACCGCGGCTCGGGCCTGACCGGGCTGTCCGACCGCGTCGCCGCCCACGGCGGCACGCTGCACATCCACAGCAACGGCACCGGCACGACGCTGATGGTGGAGTTCCCGTGCGCGTCGTGATCGCCGAAGACCAGGCGCTGCTGCGCGAAGGCCTCGCTCGGCTGTTCCGCGACGGCGGCCACGACGTCGTCGCCACGCTCGGCGACGCCGACGATGTGCTCGAGACCGTGCGGCGGGCGCGACCGAACCTCGTCGTTCTCGACATCCGCATGCCGCCGACATTCACCGACGAGGGCGCCCGCGCCGCGCGCAAGATCAAAGACGAGCTACCCGGCGTTGGCGTACTCGTCCTGTCGCAGCACATCGAGACAACCCACGCCGTGACACTCGTGGCCCATCGTGGGTTCGGGTACCTACTCAAGGACCGCGTCCTGGAAGTCGGCGAATTCCTCGCCACCGCCGAGCGGGTCGCCGCCGGCGGCTCGGCCCTCGATCCAGTCGTCGTCGCCAACCTCGTCTCGCCGGCCAACGGCGGCCCCGTCGGGCGCTTGTCGGACCGCGAGCGCCGCGTGCTCCAACTGATGGCCGAAGGACTCACCAACTCGGGGATCGCCACCCGGCTGGTGGTCAGCGAGCGCACCGTCGAAGCACACGTCCGCCACATCCTCACCAAGCTCGACATCCCCGAGACCAACGACAGCCACCGCCGCGTCCTCGCCGTCCTCGCCTACGTTGACCGCACTCACCACACCTGAGACGTCGGCACCCTGCACGCGACCGAAGCCACAATCGGCGCCACGGCGGACCCATCGCACGACGCCACCAGCCGATGTCCGCGGCCCACTCCACGTTCCTTGACAGCTCGGCGTGCATCCCGGCCAGCGATGCCCCCGCCGGACTGGTCTCATCCGGGTAGCTCATGGGTCGCCGACCCGGCGCGCCGCCAGCGACGCGCCATATCAGCGCCCCTACAGCAGCCTCGCTCGCTTCGCTCCGCTCGGCCGCAACCAAAGGGCGACCCGGTGGTGGGCGAGGTTGGGCCGGGCCGGCGAAGCCGGCCCTGTGCCCATGCATCTGAGGATGCTCACGCAGCGGCGCGCTCGTGACCCGCACCGAGAACACGCGCCACCAAGGACTCTGGGCCGTCGCGGCCAACGACGAGCCTCAACTCCGCCTCCATTTCACGCGAGCTGCGCTCGCTGTAGTCGGTTGCCACCGGATGTGGCTGCTCAAAGGGGCTGTGCTTCCGGAGCGCGGGTCACGCGGATCGTACCCTTCCCGCGCGAGGACTTCGAGCGATCGCGCAAGTCTCGGGCCGTAATTCAACAATCCCGCCGAAGGCGGCCAAGGTGCCGCGTGGCAACGGCCCGAGCGGGCCTGTTCGGTAATCACGACTCCGTACGGCACCAGCCTTGGTTCCCGGCCCGGGGAGGGCTGGGTCACCGAGGAGGCCGTGATGGCTTCATCTACTGCTGTGCTCGTCCGCTACGACGATCCTGACGACGTCGCCGAGCGGGTTGCGGTGGCCGGGTTCTTGGCCGGCTACACCGGCGCCACCCGGATCAGCTACACCGCCGATCTGCGTCTGTTCGCCGAGTGGTGCGCCACCAACGGGGTGCGCCTGCTCGACGTCAAGCGTGCCCATCTGGAGCTGTTCGCCCGCCACCTCGAAGCGAACGGGCGGATGCGTTCTACAGTCGCCCGTCGTCTGTCGACGCTGGCCAGCTTCTACCGGTACCGCCACGTCGAAGGCGTGCTGGGCCGGAACCCGGCAGCCAACGTTCGTCGCCCCAAGGTTGATCACGAGTCCCACACCCTCGGGTTGGATCGCAACGAGCTCGGCGCTCTGCTCGTGCAGGCAGGGATGGGCACACCGCGGGATCACGCGTTGATCGCGTTGTTGGCGTTGAACGGGTTGCGGATCTCCGAAGCGTTGAACGCCGACGTCGACGATCTCGGTGTCGATCGTGGGCATCGGACGCTGCGGATCGTGCATAAGGGCGGCAAGCGCGTCACGGTGCCGCTCGCCCCACGCACCGCGACGGCGATCGACTTGTACGTCGGAGAACGCTCCGGCGGGCCGATCTTCGTTGGCGCCACCGGGGAGCGACTGAGTCGTCACGCCGCTGACCGCACCGTCAAGCGGTTGGCGCGCCGGGCCGGGATCTCCAAGCGGATCTCGCCGCACAGCCTGCGCCACTCCTTCATCACCGCCGCCCTCGATGCCGGGGTGCCGTTGCGCGACGTCCAAGAGGCCGCCTCGCACGCCGACCCGAGAACGACGATGCGCTACGACCGGGGCCGTCAGTCCCTGGACCGGCACGCGACGTACGTCGTCGCCGCCTTCATTGCCGGTGCTGCCCGCCAAGGGTGACGAACTGGTCGGGCGATACCGTGCACCGGCATCGCCCGACCACGCCGG
>JBKOUV010000286.1:0-7363 GCA_046723555.1 Actinomycetota bacterium
GCGGCGGTGTCGAGGTCGCCGGACATCGTCGCCGCCCGGGCCAGCCGGGCCCGCACCACTCGGCGCACGTCTCCGCTGGTGACCTCGAGCGCCTCGCGATAGGCCGCGGTCGCACCGGGGTCGCCGATCGCCATCAGCAGGTCGGCGCGCAAGACGAGCAGCCGTGCCCGCTCGTCGCCCGTGGCGTGGGCCCGGACCGCCTCAACGAGCTCGAGGGCGTCCCGGAACGCACCGAGGGCAGCGTGGGTCTCGGCCGCCCGCACGATCTCGGGGACCGCACGCGCCGGTTCGCCGG
The DNA here is from genome assembly GCA_046723555.1 of Actinomycetota bacterium. Classification (GTDB taxonomy): domain Bacteria; phylum Actinomycetota; class Acidimicrobiia; order Acidimicrobiales; family Ilumatobacteraceae; genus JALZMG01. The sequence goes on from JBKOUV010000286.1 coordinate 296, forward strand.
CGGCGAGGAGGTGGTGGCCGATCCGAGCCGGTGACGCCCCGAGCTCGCCGAGCCGCACCGCGGCGTCGCGGTGGATCCGGCGTCGCCGGTGAGGAGCGAGGTCCTCGAGGAGCGCATCACGGACGAGCGGGTGACGGAAGCGGTAGCCGACGGCCTCCGGCTCGACCAGCCCGGCCGCCACGGCGGCGTCGAGGTGGTCGTAGGCGTCGGCGGCGGAGAGTCCGGACAAGGCGACGAACTCGTCGGTGTCGAAGCTGATGCCGGCGACGGCGACGCGCTGGAGCACGTCACGGGTGACGGACGGGACTCCCGTGATCGCGGTGACGTCGAGGAGTTGGACCCACGCCGGCCCCTCGGCGGCGCGGCGCGCCAACTCGTCGATGGCGAAGGGGACACCCCGGGCGAGGGCGTCGATCTGGTCGACGACCTGCTCGTCGGGGTCCTCGAGGCGCCGGCCGATCAACGCGCGTGTCGCGTCGCGATCGAGTGGCGCGACCTCGATCGAGACGGCACCGTGGCGACCGATGAGGCTGTCGCGCATCCCGTCGAGCGTCGGCGGGATGGGCGGCGGGCGGTGGCTGACGATGATCCCGACCCGCTGGTCGAGCGTCGCCCGGGCCAGGTAGTGCAGCAGGCGCAGGCTGGCTTCGTCCGCGGCGTGGAGGTCGTCGATGGTGAGCAGCAGCCCTTGGCCGGCGGCGGCCAGGCGGACCAGTTCGGCCGTCGCCACGAACAAGCGCTGGTGTCCGGTCTCGCCGGACCATTCGGCGTCGGCGCCACCGAGGACCCGGTCGATCTCCTCGCGGTACGTGTCGGCGAGCCCGTCGAGCAACGTCGGATGACGGCGACACACGTCGGCGAGCGCTTCCATCACCGGGGCGAACGGCCAGGTTCCCTCCACCGGCGCCGACGTGCCGTGGCCGACGCGCCATCCCCACCCGCCGGCGACGGCCCGCGCCTCGCGCAGCAAGGCGGATTTCCCGATGCCGGCGGGGCCGGTGAGAATGATCGTGCGGGCGCGACCGTCGGCCGCTTCCCGCAGCAGCCGCTCGATCGTGGCCAGCTCGGTGTCACGGCCGATCAACGCGGTGGGCAGCGCGGGAGCCGGTCCGGTGACGGCCAGGAGCTGGTCGCGCAAGGCGGTCGCCTCGGCGCCGGGAGCCACGCCGAGCTCGCGGCGCAGGGTGCGGTCGAGGCGCTCGAACTGCCGCAGGGCGGCATGCCGGTCTCCCGCCGCGGCGTACCGCCGCATCAGCTCGACATGCGCCTGCTCTTCACCGGGATCGAGCTCGGCGAGCTCGTCCCAGCGGCCGGTGAGACGCAGGAGGTCGAGGTGACGGAGGCGGAGTGGCTCCCGCCGGTCCTCGGCCCACGCCTCGTAGCGGTCCTCCGGGCAGAGGTCCCCTCGGTACAGGTCGATCGCCTGGCCGGCCAGGCCGACATCGCCCTGCGCCATCGCCCGCCGGGACAGATCCTCGTACGTCACCGCGTCCACGACGACCTCGGCGGCGGGGAAGAGGTGAACGAGGTCGTCGCGCAGGACGACGGAGTCGGCGCATCCCGTCGCCCGACGAGCGAAGTGGGCGGCCTTGTGCAGCTTGGGCGAGGCGCTGGCCAGCGAGTCGTCCGGCCACAGCAGGTCGACGACCTGCTCCCGGTGCATCCGGCGCCCGGGCGTCAAGGCGAGGATCTTGACCAGCGTCGCGGCATGGCGGCGGGCCCAGCCCCGTGCGGGCGCGACGACCCCATCGACGGTGACCTCGAACCGTCCGAGCAGGCTGATCTCGACACGCGTCGCTCGCTCCGAACCGTCGCCCCCGTCCACCCCACGAGTCTGCCCCACGGAACCAGTTCCTTTCAGACCGCGGCCGACACGACCAGCACCGCCAGATAGCTGAGCCCGCCGATCGCCACCACTCGCAACATCGCCGCGCCCCGCACGGCGAGGGCGAGGCCGACCGCGACGGCGACGACCGTCGGCACGAGATCGCCGCCATCGGCGTGATGGGTCACCGCCGACACGAGCAGCGCGGTGATCGCGGCGATCCCGGCATGGCGGATGCCGCGCTCGATACGCGGCGGGACGGTCACCTTGGGCAGCACGACGAGGGGCAGCACGCGCAGCACGTAGCTGCCCACCCCGGCGAGCACGATCGCCGGCCAGATCACGACGCTGCCTCCCGCTCGATCGGGGCGGGGAACGCGGCCCCGGCGAAGACACCGGCCGCGATCGCGATCAGCAACACCGCGCCCGCCGGGACTCGGAACCCGAGCGTCGCGACCGACGCGGCGGCGATCACCGCGGCCCGGCCACCACGGTCGCGCAGCATCGGAGCGACCAGGGTGGCGAGGCACAACGGAACCACCACTTCGAGCCGGAGGGCATCGAGACGTCCACCGGCGATCGCGCCGACGGCGATCAGCGCCGACCAACCGGCGCCCATCACGACACCGGCGGTCAGGAAGAACCGGCGTTGGGCGAGATCGGACGCGCCGGTCGCGGCGTGGCGCTCGGCCGCCGCCCATGTCGGGTCGATCACCATCGCCGCGGCGACGATCCGGAACCAGCGCGGCTGGCTGCGCCAGTGCTGGGCCAACGACGCGCTGTAGGCCAGCAGGCGGGCGTTGATCAGCAGACCGCCGGCGACGGCCACGAGGAGGCCGGCGTCGAGCGAGCGCAGCACGGCGAGGTGGGCACTTCCTCCGAAGATCAGCCAGCTCCCCGACCAGCCGGCGAGCGGGTCGGTGCTCCCCGCGACCGCGGCGCCGATCACCAACGCGAAGGGTGCGTAGCCCACGATGAACGGAACCATCGCGAGGAACCCGGCGCGGACGTCGCGGATCGCCGGCTCGGGTGGGCAGGCGACCTTCGCGACCTCGGCGAATTCGACGCTGGACATTGGGTGGTGGCTCCGTTCACGGGATCAACGGAGCGAACAATGCGCCGTCGGCCTTCCCCGCACCTTCCCCGGGAAGACCGGGGTGACGGGCGGGGGGATGTCCCGTCACCGCCGCGGAAGGTCGAGGGAAGGCGCCCTCCATACGGTCGCCCCGCCACTGACGACCAAACCACCACAAGGAGCCATCCAGTGACGATCACCGCAGACAATCCGATCCGCAACGGCGTGGACACGGCGACCCTCTTCGCCACCCTCGACGCCGTCAAGGGCAACAACGACATCGCCAAGTTCCAGTTCCGCGCGACCAACCGCTGGGTGAGTGGGACTCACAACCAGTCGACGATCCATGGGTTCTACGGCGCGATGCAGGAGATGACCCACCAGCAGCCGTTCACCTTCGACGCCGACCACCCGGCCGTGCTCGTGGGGTCCGACAACGGCCCGACGCCCGTCGAGTTCGTGCTGCACGCGCTCGCTGCCTGCCTGACGGCGGGCCTGGCCAACATCGCCGCCGCGCGCAAGGTCAACCTGACCGAGGTCGAGTCCACCGTCGAAGGTGACATCGACCTGCTGGGCATCCTCGGCCTGTCCGACGAGGTCCGCAACGGCTACCAGCAGATCAAGGTCAGCTTCAAGCTGCGCGGCGACGACCCCGAGAAGCTGCGTCAGGTCGTCGAGCAGTCCCGCCAGCGCTCGGCCGTCTACGACATCGTCACCAACGGCGTCCCCGTCGCCATCGAGGTCGACGCCGGCTGAATCCCGACGACCGCTCCGCCGGCCGGGTCAACGACGCCCCGGCCGGCGCGGCGGCCGCAACCCCCAAGGAGTCCTGCAATGCCTTCCATCGACACGATCGTCATCGGCGCCGGCCAGGCCGGTCTCGCCATGAGCCGCTCCCTTTCCGACCGCGGCGTCGATCACGTCGTACTCGAGCGGGGTCGGGTCGCCGAGCGCTGGCTGACCGAACGCTGGGACTCCCTCCGGCTGCTCACGCCGAACTGGATGAGCCGCCTCCCGAGCTGGTCCTACGACGGCCCGGACCCGGACGGGTTCATGACCGCCGGCGAGGTCGCCGACTTCTTCGCCCGCTACGCCCGGTCGTTCGATGCTCCGGTCGAGGAGCAGTCGACCGTCGACTCCCTCCGCTTCGACGGCGAGGCATACGAACTGCGGACGATCAGCACCGCGTGGACGGCGCGACGAGTGGTCATCGCCACCGGATGGTGTGACCGTCCGGCGATCCCGGCGATGGCCGCCGATCTCTCACCCGACGTCCGCCAGATCGCGCCGAACCGCTACCGGAACCCGAGCCGCGTCCGCGACGGCGGCGTGCTCGTGGTCGGCGCGTCAGCGACCGGAGTCCAGCTCGCCGACGAGCTGCGCGCCGCCGGGCGCGACGTCGTGCTGGCCGTCGGCCGTCACAGCCGCCTGCCCCGTCGCTACCGCGGGATGGACATCTTCTGGTGGCTCGACCGCATCGGCGTCCGGCACAAGACGATCGACGACATGCCCGACCCCGTCCGGGCCCGCCACGAGCCGTCGGTTCAGCTCGTCGGCGGTCCCGACCGCCGGTCCGTCGACCTGACCACCCTGCAGGACGCCGGCGTCCAGATCACCGGGCGGGTCGTCGGCGTCGACGGCGAACGCGTCCGGTTCGCCGACGATCTCGTCGCCACCGTCACCGACGCCGACCACCGGATGCGACGGCTGCTGGCGGAGATCGATCGCCACATCGACGCCAGCGGACTCACCGCCGAGGTGCTCGGCCCCGAGCCGATCGCCCCGGTCCGGCCGGCCCCGGCTCCCGACCGGATTGACCTCCGCGACCGGGGCATCGGCAGCGTCGTGTGGGCGACCGGGCACCGGCGCACCTATCCGTGGCTCCATGTGCCGGCGCTCGACGAGCACGGCGAGATCCGTAACCGGCGCGGTGTCACTCCAGTGCCCGGGCTCTACGTGCTCGGCCAGCACTTCCAGCACGCCCGCAACAGCGACAGCATCGACGGCGTCGGCGCGGATGCCGAATTCCTCGCCGATCACCTCACCTGCCGGACCGCCGCAACCCCCCACCACTGACCCCGGAGACCGCCATGAGTTCCCAACGCCCCTACTACGACGCCATCATCGTCGGCGCCCGCGCCGCCGGAGCCGCCACGGCGATGCTGCTCGCCCGCCAGGGCCGCCGCGTCCTGGTCGTCGAGCGCGGCCGGTACGGCGCCGACACCCTGTCCACCCACGGGCTGATGCGGGCCGGGGTGCTCCAGCTCCATCGCTGGGGACTGATCGACCGGATCGTCGAGGCCGGCACCCCGCCGATCCGCCGCACGTCGTTCACGTACGACGCCCATCAGGTCGTGATCACGATCAAGCCGTCGTTCGGCGTCGACGCCCTCTACGCCCCGCGCCGGACCGTGCTCGACCCGATCCTCGTCGACGCCGCCGCCGAGGCCGGCGCCGAGATCTGGTACGGCGTCACCGTCACCGACCTGTCCCGCGACGACCACGGTCGGGTGACGGGGATCGTCGGACGCGACGAGGACGGCCGAGCTCTGAGCATCGATGCCGGGATCGTCGTCGGCGCCGACGGTGTCCGGTCGACCGTCGCCCAGCGCGCCGGCGCTCCGATCGAGCACTCCGGCACCGGCGCCACCGCCGTCGTGTATGGCTACTGGTCGGACCTCGACACCGACGGCTACGAGTGGATCTACCGGCCGGAGAACATGGCCGGGATCATCCCGACGAACGACGGCCAGGCGTGCGTGTTCGCCGGCTCGACACCCGCGCGCATGGGCGGCGGAGGGATCGAGATGCTCCGCGAGGTCCTCGCCGCGGCGTCGCCGGACGCCGCGGGCCGAGTCGCCGCTGCCACGCCGCCGTCGGGGATCCGTCGATTCAACGGACTTCCCGGGTTCATCCGTCGCCCCTGGGGACCGGGATGGGCCCTCGTCGGGGACGCCGGCTACTGGAAGGACCCGATCAGCGTTCACGGCCTCACCGACGCGTTGCGGGATGCCGAGCTGCTCGCCCGGGCGATCGGCTCGACCGAGCCCGGCGAACCGGATCGGTCTGAGGCGCTCGCCGACTACCAGACCACGCGCGACCGGCTCTCCCGACCGCTGTTCGACGTCGTCGACACCATTGCCGCCCAGCGGTGGACGGAGCGCGAGATCCCGGACCTGTTGATCCAACTCAGCTCGGCGATGGCCGCCGAGGTCGAAGCGCTCGCCGCGCTGGATGCGGTGGTGACGCGATGAGCGAGATCTTGCTCGGCGTCTGGGCCCACCCGGACGACGAGGCGTACTTGTCGGCGGGACTGATGGCCGAGGCCCGCCGCCGCGGCGACCGAGTCGTCGTCGTGACCGCCACGGCCGGCGAGCGGGGCACCGACGATCCAGGTCGCTGGCCGCCCGACCGGCTCAGCCGGCTGCGCCGCGAGGAGCTGCGCACCAGCCTCGCCGTCCTCGGTGTCCACGAGCACGAGATGCTCGGCTACCCGGACGGCAGCTGTCTCGACCACGACGCCACCGGAACGATCGCCGAGGTGATCGACGCGGTCCGGCCCGACACGATCGTCACCTTCGGACCCGACGGGATGACCGGCCACCCCGACCACCGCGCCGTGTCGCAGTGGGTCACCACGGCGTGGCACGCATCCGGACGCCGCGCCCGCCTGTGGTACGCGACGCTCACGCCGGACTTCCACGCCACCTGGGGCGAACTCAACGACCGGGTCGGCTTGTGGGCCGACGTCGACCAGCCACCGTGCGTCGAGGAACGGGACCTCGCCCGCTCGGTCCGGCTCGACGGTGCATTCCTCGACCAGAAGATCGACGCCCTCTGTGCCCACGCCTCCCAGACCCGCCCGCTCCGCGAGCTGGTGGGCTTCGACACGTACCGCGACTGGTGGCGGACCGAGTCGTTCGTCGACGTGATCACCCATCGCCGGCTGACCGAACTCGACCTGATCGGACTCACCGCATGAACACCGCAACCCTTCTCGACTGCGAACGCGAGGAGCTTCACCCGGAACAGCGCGCCGGTGTCACCATCGAGGCGGTCGGCCTCGGTCAGACGCTCCGCAAGGGCCAACGGGTGCTCCAGGACATCTCGTTGACGATCCGGCCCGGGGAGCTCGTCGCGATCGTCGGCGGGAGCGGGGCCGGCAAGT